>PKDU01000009.1 GCA_002862705.1 Flavobacteriaceae bacterium | reverse complement strand
TGAAGCTCTTGGCGTTTTGAAGCGCGCTCAGCAAGAATAAATGCACCCACATCCGCTACAGTAGCAAACTTATCATTTAACTGGATTTTGGGTTGAGTTCCAAACTTATCCTGATAACGATCGCTAGGCTTTCCAGCATATATATACATTACACGATCTTTCTTATCTAACTTTTGTACTTGGTCTGCTGCTGGAAGCGTATTGGCAACCATCAACGTACTGTCACGCATTACTGTAGCAACCATAAAAAAGAACAACAGCATAAAAACAATATCTGGCAAAGATGCTGTAGAAATTGCAGGTAACTCACCGCCTTTTTTCTTTTTGAACTTAGACATATTAATTTGTTTTAGAGGGTTCAGCTTCAGATAACTTCTGAGGGAAAAGCACTTTTACTTCAGCCAACTTGGGCTTGAGTGCTTCTTTTTCAGAAGTCGAGGTTCTAGGGTCAGAATACCTGCGATCCGCATCCACAAAACTCAATCCTAAATTGGGATTTAATCTCGCAAATTCTCGATTACGGAGCACATTATAGGCCGCCACAAGTTCATTTTGAACTGCTATGTATACCTTATAGTCAGTCTCACGATCGTTTTTCAATGAAATCACAGCTTTATCTGGATTGTCAGATGAGTCTTTGTCACGAGCGCCTTGACAATAGTTGCAGGCGTCTTCGCCTTTACCACCACCATTATCCAAAAAGGCTACAGCCGCTTCGCGTAAGTCGCTAATCGGCATAGGCTTTTCTTCAACAAGTAAGTCATTGTTTTTGTTTACCACTACCGTAAATATGTTACGTTCTTTAATAATGGGTGGGTCAACAATGTCTTCCATGGGGGGTAACTTACGATTTAAACCAGAATCTGTTTCAATCGTAGTCGTTACCAAAAAGAAAATCAGTAGCAAGAATGCGATATCGGCCATGGACCCTGCATTCACTTCGGGTGCAGATCTTTTTGCCATAACGTATTATTTAAAAAATCGCTTAACGCCAGAATAGAGCATGGTACCCACCGCAATTACGGCTAAAATATAAAAGGTGCGTAGTCCAGCTCCCACCCAACGTGAGCCCGAGGCAGACAATACTTCTCCATCCTTCATTGGTGTCTCAACGCCTTCTGAAAGCAGAAAAGAGAGTAAGACAACAGCAGCAAAAGCAGCTATGGAAATACCAGCCTTTTTAAGTTTAGCAGCGTTTGAAGCCAACGAGGCAAACGATGATATTAGCGTAATCAGTACTACTATAATAAGTATGATTAACGCCAAGTTTATCATAGGAGAAACTGAAGAGAAATTTCCAGCTAAACCAGCCATTTCAATAGCGTCGTCTCCTTTGCGTAATATGACAAATTGCAAAATCAAGCCAATCACACCAAGTGCCAACACTATATATTTGGTAATTTTTTGAATATCCATAATAGCTTGTTTTATGAATTATTTTTGGTTCGCAGCAAGAAGGTCAATCAATGTGATAGACGCATCTTCCATATCATTTACAATACTGTCAATTTTTGCAATGATGTAGTTGTAAAATATCTGTAGAATAATGGCAACAATCAGACCAAAAACCGTTGTAAGAAGTGCTACTTTAATACCACCAGCTACAAGTGAAGGCTGCATATCTCCAGCTGCTTCAATTTTATCAAATGCCTGAATCATACCAATTACAGTTCCCATAAAACCAAGCATGGGAGCAAGTGCAATAAATAGTGAAATCCAAGATACATTCTTTTCAAGTTGACCCATTTGCACACCACCATAGGCGACAACTGCTTTTTCTGCATTTTCAACACCTTCGCTTGAACGATCAAGGCCTTGGTAGAAAATGGAAGCAACAGGTCCTTTAGTGTTGCGGCAAACTTCTTTTGCTGCCTCAACACCACCTGAACCAAGTGCTTCTTCAACAGAAGCAGTCAATTTTGCAGTATTGGTTGTGGATAGGTTTAAAAAAATGATGCGTTCAATTGCAATGGCAAGGCCAAGGATTAAACACAACAATACAATGCCCATAAATCCAGGGCCACCTTCAATAAACCTCTTTTTGAGTTCTTGAGTAAAGCCCGCTTTTTTAGGAGCTTCTTGGGGTTGTTCTTGTGCCATTTCAGCAGGGGCTTCGCTGGCTACTTCTGTTTCTTGAACAGCGAGTGAGTCAGTTTCCTGTGCAATAGCTGTTGTTGCAGATGCCATTAAGCAAAGCAATAAGACGGTAAGGGAAAAAAAACGTTTCATTTAAAGGGTTTTTGATTTTTAAATTATATTATTTTTTAAAGTCCGCTAAATATATAAAAAAACATATACATAAGCAGCAGAGAGGAAGGGATTCGAACCCTCGATTCCGCGATAACGGAATACACACTTTCCAGGCGTGCGCCTTCGACCACTCGGCCACCTCTCTAAATTGGGTGTAAATATCGAAAAAAAAACACCCTAAAAAAATTTACAGCCCAAACAAGTTTTTTGCGTTTTCCGTAGTCTGTTTGGCGACTTGTGCAAGGCTTATATTATGTATTAAGGCCACTTTTTCAGCCACATAAGTAATATAGGACGACTCGTTTCGCTTTCCGCGGAAGGGTGTTGGCGCCAAATAGGGGGCGTCAGTTTCCAGCACAATATGCTCCATTGTGATGTTTGCAAGCGTCTGCGCAAGACCGCTATTCTTAAAGGTAACTACTCCGCCAATGCCCAACAACATATTAAATTCAATTGCGCGCTGTGCCTGTTTTGCATCACCCGTAAAGCAATGAAATATCCCCCGAAGTCGTGCATCTTCTACCCCTTCTAACACTTCAAAAATTTCGTCAAAAGCATCTCGGCAGTGGATTACTATGGGCAAATCATAAGCCAATGCCCACGCTATTTGTTTTGTAAAAGCTTCTTGTTGTTCCTTTTGGTAGGTCTTATCCCAATACAAATCCATACCTATTTCGCCTACCGCAACAAACGAATGTGTTGCCAACTGTTGTTGTACGTGTGCTAGTTCTTCTTCAAGATTGTCACCAACGTGCGTGGGATGCAGCCCCATCATAAGGTGGATATTGTTTGGATAGTCATGCTTTAGGCTGTGCATGACAGCTGTGGTTTGAGAATCAATGGCAGGTAGCACAAACTGCTCAACGCCTGCGTCCAAGGCCCGCTTTATCATGTCAGGGCGGTCAGCATCAAATTCAGAAACGTAGAGATGTGTGTGCGTATCAATCAACATGGGGCAAAAATACACCAATGCCTGTATCTTTACATCATGAAATACAGCTTATCTACTTTACTGAAGCACAAAGGCTATGTGCGTGTCCCACTAAAAAAAGCAGCTTCTGGTCATTATATATGTAAGGCAGTACTCAACGGAGTTTCAGGAGACTTTATTGTAGATACGGGCGCCTCACACACTTGCGTGGCATGGGATAAAGAAGCGCATTTTAAACTCAATGCCAACAAAGCCGAACAGCAAGCTGCATCTGCCAGCAGTACGGAAATGGAAACACGCCACAGCGAAGACAATGTGTTGGGGGTAGGCGCATGGGAAGGACGAGAACTGGAAATCATCTTATTTGATATGACAAGTGTAAATAACGCTTTGGAACAACTGGACGTAAATGCTGTTGATGGCATTCTTGGAGCTGATGTTCTTAAAGAAACCAAAGCAGTCTTGGACTATAACAGAAACGGACTTTACCTAAAAATTTAAAGATACCTACGTAGGCCTCCCCAATGCATCTTTTTTAGATGCTGTGATTCTAACGGGTTTTAAATAGGCTGGAGCAAAGCTGTGGATGTTTGCAAATTGCTTTTTTTCAAAAGCCTTAAACGCCAATGCAGGCATTGCCGTAGCAGATGGATGGCTTGACACAAACTTCCAATTGGGGTTTGAAGGCAACAGGTCTTTGGTTTTTTCAGCACCAGTACCCACAAAAGAAACCTGATTGGCTGCCAAATCAGCAAATGAACTTGCTGTTAAAATATGGGCGTGGGTTTCCCCTTTTAATGTACCTCCTTTGTTATAAACAGCGGCATAAACTTCATCTCTGCGAGCATCAAGCAATGATACCACCATGCTATTTTTCGAATGTGGTGTTGCTAAAATTTGTAGCGTAGGGAGCGCAATAAGCGGAATGTCGAGGGCAAAACAGAGGCCTTTGGCTGCAACGCAGCCTATGCGCAAACCGGTGAAAGAACCCGGACCTTCGCTAACGGCAACGGCATCTAATTGATCTGGTAAAAGCCCACATTCAGATAAGACTTCGTCAATTAATGTATGTAATTGTTTGGCGTGTGTAAAACCGTTTTCCAGCACTTCTCTACTACCAAGAATAGTGGTGTTTTGAGCAAGGGCTACCCCACACTGTTCTGTAGAGGTTTCGATATGTAGGATATTTGCCACAAGGCAAAAATACTACTTTAGAGCGTTAGCGGTATGCCAAAGTAAAACTCTAAAACTTTAGTCCTGAAAATGGCGTCAAACTTTGCTTGAAGCTCAGCAGATACTGCAGCGTCATAACGCTGTTTTGCTTGAGAAAAGGCCAAAGATGTAGCAGCGCCATTACTAAAACGGTTTTGCGCATATTCATAGGCTTGTTTTCTGGCAAGCGTGGTTTTTTGCGCGGCTTCATAGGTAATTATGGCCCCTTTGGCATCGGCATATGATTGCTGAATGGTACGTTCTAAGTCTTGTTTTTGCTGAGACAACAACGTATTTGAGCGTTCCACACTCACCTTGTTACGGCGCACATTGTTCTTCACTGCCAATCCATTTAGGATGGGGATTCTCAAATTAACGCCAAAATTATGACCGTCGTTTTGTTTCCACTGATCGGCGATTGGTAAATACTTGGCTAATTCTGTATCTGCTCTAGGCGCAAGTACCTGTTGCCCTGTTCCAGAAACTACACCAACAGGATATGTAGAATAAGTCCCCGTAGCGATCAATCTGTCGGCATAAGAAATTCGCGAACTGTATCCATAATAGCCTGTTAAGGTGGGCTGATAGGCCGATTTGGCTGTCTTGAGATTTGCCTGTGCAATTTCAACATTGGTTTTTGCCAACATAATATCATTCCTAGACTCCAAGGCTTTTTCAAACAACTCCTTTGGCGATTTGTCTAAAATCGTAGCCGCAACCATATCGTAATTGGTATCGGCAATGGAAAAGTTTTTATAATCATCGATCAACAGCAGTTGAGCTAAGGAAATACGTGCAATCTCATAATTATTCGATGCCGCTACCGCCTGCTGCTCTTGAGAAGCTACAGTGGCTTGCAGTTCAAACAGTTCACCTTTAGGTAATACACCTGCGTCCACAAGGGTTTCGGTTTGTGAAAGTTCTGTTTTGGCAACTTCAAGCAACTTATTTTGTACGGCCAAATTCTCCTTACTGAATAGCACTTGTAAAAAGCCGTTTACCACCAAGAGCATGACGTCTTCCTTCATGTCTTCAAGCTGATATTGCCGCGCCAAAATACCTAAATTAGCACTCATAAGCTGGTAAACATTACGCCTTCCGTTGTAGATTACCAAACTCATGTCTAGACCGCCATTTGAAAATTGACTTGTCGAATCTTCTAGCAAGTTTGTTGTCAGGTTTCGGTTTAAACCAATATTCCACGAATGACCGGCAGACAAATTCAAGGAAGGCAAAAAGTTGCCAATGGCTTGGCTTTTATAGGTTTCTGCGTCTATTACATCCAAGTAAGCTGCTCGGATTTGTAGGTTGTTTTTAACAGCGTGTTCTACGGCTGCTTCCAATGTCCACGGCACGGATTGCTGCCCATAGCCAAAAGCAAACAATGTGAAACACAGTATGGATAAGTATTTAGGCATCTTCTTCATCGGTATCTGTGTTGTTATTATCTTCTTTTAACTCTTCTGTACGGTTCCATACTTTAACAGCATCCTCTTCTTCAACGCCTTCAAGTATTTCAACATTTTCACCATCAGAGATACCAAGCTTTACGTCTTTGCGTTCAAACTTTTGATCGCCTGTCATGATTTGGACATAAGGTTCTTGTGTCTTGCGGTCAAACTGTATGAGTGCCTCTCTCAGTGCCAGTACATCTTCCTTACGCTCTAAAACTATGGAGGCGTTTGCACTGTAACCTGCACGCACCACTATACTATCGTTGAGCAACATATCTGCTTCAATTTTGAATTGAACGGCACCTTGCTCTTCCGTACCCTTAGGTGCAATAAATTTTAAAACGGCTTCAAGCTCTTGGTCTTCAACTGCGCCAAGGCTAACCTTGAGCGTAGTGCCCAAACGAAGAGAAGCAACCTCCGCCTCATCTACTTTGCCCTCAAAAATCATTTTTGACAAATCTGCTATGGCGGCAATCGTAGTACCTGAATTAAAGCTGTTGGATTCAATTACTTGATCTCCAGCTTTTACAGGAATTTCAAGTACTGTTCCAGGCACCGTTGCTCTGATGTCGGTGTTTGCTGCACTAGAACCCCCGATAGAGCCTTCGCGAATAATTTGCAAATCACTCTTGGCGTTCAGTACATCCTGCTTGGCTTGGTTGTATTGCAGTTCGATCCCTATAAATTCTGCATTGGCAATGATCCCTTTATCATATAGTTTTTTATTGCGAGCAAAGTCTTTGGCGCGTGTTTCCAAGGCTATTTGCGCCTTTTTTAGACGGCCTCTAGCGGCATTTAAGTTTTGTTCGTTGGGCACTACTTTTATTCGAGCAATCAGATCACCCGTAGTAACCATGTCCCCTTCCTTGACAAATATGCGGTCAATAATCCCACCTATTTGTGGCTTCACTTCTACCTCGTCTTCAGGAATAATTTTTCCTGTGATGACGGTTTCTTTTTCAATGGTGGTTTTAAACAGCTTTTCTGTCTTGTAGGTTACCGAAGATTTACTGTTGGTTTTTGCAAAATATGCTGCGGAAAAAAGCACTCCAAAAACAAGAAATGCGATGATAAGATATTTGATTATTTTCATGATAAATGGGTTTATTATTCTTCTCTTAATGCGTCTATGGGTTTGATACTAACGGCGCGTTGTGCAGGGATAAGTCCAATTAGGGTACCTAATCCGACCATCAATACAAGTGCGCCTAAAATAAATTTAATGGGTACTGTTGGGTTTACAAAAGGGATCAGCGGGTCTTTGAATGCATAACCAAGAAGCGCTAGCACAAAAGCTCCCAAGATAATCCCGATAATTCCTGCAATGAGTGTGAGGAAAACAGACTCAATGATAATCTGTGACCGTACTTCGCCCGGCGTAGCTCCCAAGGCACGGCGAATGCCCAGTTCTTTGGTCCGTTCTCGTACGGATATCAGTAAGATGTTTCCGATGCCTACAACACCTGCCAAAATGGTAGCAATCCCCACAATCAATGAAAGGACATACATACCGTTTGAGAATCCTTTTACTCTATTGAATATCTCTCCCAAATTAAAGCTCCCAAAAGCGCGTTCGTCATCAGGGTGCACACGGTGTTTTACTCGTAATGCGGCTTTAATATCTGCTTCGACAGCAACCACATCGGCATCGTCATAGGCTGCCATAGCAAACCAACTGACCCTGTTACCTGTGTTGTACAATAACTTAAAGGTTGTAAAAGGAATAAAGATATCGCTGTCGCTTTCAAATCCACCGCCAGGGGTAAACTTATGCACCCCAACAACTTTAAAATACATCCCGTCAATTTCTATAAATGCACCTATTGGATCTTCTTTGGCTTCAAAAAGTTCAGCTTGAGTGCGTTCGCCAATCACGCATACCTTCCGTTGGTAGTCGATATCGGACTGATTGATAAAGCGTCCACCGTCATAAATGTCCTTGGTGGCAATCTTGACCAAAATGGGGAAGTCGCCAAATATAGCATAAGAGCCGCTTTTGCCTTTGCGCTTAACCGCTGAGCCCGAGCCACCAAAAGCACCACGAGCATTGCGTGGCGCAATGTATTGCAGCTGTGGAATACGCTTATCTAAAAAGGCCTTATCGTCGAGTTTTAGCTGCATTCTTCTTCCTGTTCGGAAACCGTCATAAGGGATACTCGTGTTTTGTGCCCAAACAAACAAGCTGTTGATGGCCACCTCTTCAAATTCACGCTCAAAACCATTATCCAATCCCTTTGAGGCCCCTGAAAGAGTGATATAAATAAAAATACCCCATAACACTCCTATCACAGTTACCACCGTGCGCAATTTGTTTTTTTGGATAGATCCAAAAATTTCTTGCCATGTGTCGCGATCAAATAGGGTTCTTAACATTATTCGTCTCTTAAAGCAATGATGGGTTTAATTTTAGCTGCACGCTGTGCCGGAATATAACCAGCAATAGCTCCGAAAACAACCAATATTACCGTTGCGCCAATGGCCTCATTGGTGTCTATATATGGGCTGGTAATAAAATAATCTTCTAATGAATCGCCAATTAGCGCCAAGGTGCCAACTCCTGCAAGTAGACCAGCATAACCAGCAATTGCCGTAATAAAAACAGACTCTTGTAGTATCATACCAACAATGGACTTGGGCGTTGCGCCGATGGCTTTGCGAATTCCCAACTCCTTGGTGCGCTCTTTTACCACAAAAACCATGATATTTGAAATACCAATTATACCCGCCAATAACGTGCCTATTCCAATGAACAAGACAACATATTGCAGTACGGAGCCTATGTTTTGGGTTTGTCTAAATTCATCAGCAACATTCCGAACGTAAATACCACCCCTATCCGATGGGGCAATATTGTGCTTTTTGCGCATAAACGTATTGAGTTTTTTCTCAAAAGCCATTGCACCAGCGTAACCGAGTTCTGGTTTAAAAGCAACCATTATTTGATCTACCCTATCGTTGCTTTTTTCTATTTGCTGCCGCGTGGTGTATGGAATATATATTAGGCGTTCTTCGTTATCTCCGCCTGCGTCTCTAAAAACTCCTATGACCTTAAATGAAATGCCGCCAACATTGATGTTTTTTCCAAGTGCTGGCTTATTGCCAAACAAATCTTTCTCTACTAGTCTGCCAATGGTAGCATACTTGGTTTTTTCGATTACATCTCGCTCGTTAATATAACGCCCATCGGTCACCATGGTTTTTTCTGCAAATTGGTGACCGGGTGCCACAGCCCTAATGGTGTAATTATTACTTTCCTTGGCGTACTTCACCAATGCACCTCTGGAAATACTAGGCGTGACATAGTCAATAAAAAAGGAAAAGTTTTGCTTGATGTCTGCCAAGTCATCATTCTTGAAAATGATGCGCCGCTTAGCCTTATAGCCTCGGTATGGCTTTTCTGTTTGGCCTGGGTATAGCCATATTGTATTGGTTGAATCATCCACAAAAAACTGCTCGAATGAATTTTTAAGCCCATTGCCAAAACCAAAAAGGACGACAAAAATGAATATACCCAAGGCTACGGTAAAGCCCGATAAGGTTGTACGCAATTTGTTCTTGCGTAGCGTATAAAACATTTCTTGCCAACGATCCCTACTCCACATACTGATTCGCTTTGACTTGGTTGACTTTTTTATCCTCCACAATGACGCCATCACGCAGATGCACAATGCGTTTACACATCTTGGCTATGTCTAGTTCATGCGTGACAATCAACAAGGTTTTTCCTGCATCGTTGATTTTTTGAAGCAGGTCCATAAGCTCATAAGATGTCTTGGTGTCTAGGGCACCTGTTGGCTCGTCGGCCAACAAGACTTTGGGCTCTGAAACCAAAGCACGAGCAATGGCCACACGCTGTTTTTGACCGCCAGATAATTCGTTGGGGTGATGACTTGCCCAAGGGCCAAGACCAACATCTTCCAAATATTTTTGGGCGCTTTTTTGGCGTTCTTTCCGCGAAATTTTTTGGTAATACAGGGGCAGCATGACATTCTCCAATGCCGTCTTGTAAGATATCAAGTTAAACGATTGGAATACAAAGCCCAGAAACTTGTTTCTGTAGATAGCCGCCTTGGTTTCGTCTAGGTCTTTGATCACCTTTCCATCAAGGTTGTAGTTGCCTTCTTCGGCGACATCCAACATACCTAAGATATTGAGCAATGTAGACTTCCCGGATCCCGAAGAGCCCATAATAGCAACCATCTCCCCCTCAGCTACCTTAAAGTTAATGCCCTTTAAAACGTGTAAGGTGCTTTTGCCCATGGAATAGGACTTGTGCAATTCTTTAATTTCTATCATAATAAAATAGGCGTTGGCAAGTATTCCCTGTTTCGTATAACGAGGGAAAACAATTTATGTTACAAAATTATTACTTTTTGCTCAGTTGTCTGTAAACAAAATATCCGACAATACCAACCAAGATATAAGGCACAACCATAAGGTAGACAATCCCATCGTTGAGGCTTTTCGCAGTTTCGGCATCTGCGCCAGTCTCCAAGACCGCTCTGCACATCGCACACTGCACATTTGCCACACTTGTATACAAGCTTAACACTGTGTCCATCTTAATTGTAATACGGTGAGATCATAAGGTAAACTACAACGCCGGTAACGGCCACATAGAACCAAATGGGGAATGTGATTTTTGCCAACTTTCGGTGTTTGGCATATTGACCCAAAGCAGCGTGCTTGTAGGTAAATAGCACCAACGGAACCAGTATACCTGAAAGTATAATATGGGACGCCAAAATAAAGTAATAGATACTACGGCTTATGCCCACTCCTCCATATATAGCCATATCAGAAGTAACGTGATAAGCGATGTACATAATCAAAAAAAGAAGCGATAACAGTATGTTGATTTTCATCAATATTTGGTGTTTCCGCGTATTTCCGCGCTTAATTTGCATCACAGCAACTACTAACAATATGGCAGTGGCACCATTAATGATAGCATAGATGGGTGGTAATATGTCTAGAGGAGCTACGTTGGGTATACGTACCCTTGACAAAATGGCAACTATTATTGGAATCAAAACAGATACAACAATAATCACCACATTATAGGTTATATTTATTTTCTTATTCATTTTCTAGCAATTTTCGAACGTCTTCAAGCAGCATATCTGTGCCTTGCACTTCAATCTCATCCTCGGGTATGCCCAAGTAATAGACAATAGGATTGCCAAATTGATCAGTTCTTGAACGAAGGTAGCCATTTTTATCCACAAGGGCAAAGTAGCCTTGGTGCTCAAACCCACCCGCCACAGCAGGGTTAATTCCAGCAAAAATGTTAAAACCTTTGTTTGCTAAATCATAAATGTTGTCGATGTTGCCCGTGAGAAAATGCCAGTTTTGACTAAACACGTCTAGGTTTTCGGCATATTTTTTCAATTGTTTGGGCGTGTCTTTTTCAGGGTCTATGGTAAAAGAGGCAATACCAAAATCGTCACGGTTGCCAAACGCATTTTCCAAACGCTTCATATTGGTATTCATGATTGGGCAAATGGTGGGGCACGTAGTAAAGAAAAACTCAACGACATAAACCTTACCTAGAAAGTCTTCGTTTGAAATAAGCCTGTTGTCTTGATTTGTAAATACAAAATCGGGGACGCGTTTTGCTTCGCCATTTAGCTCAATAAATGCAAGGGGCATTTCAGCGCTGAGTCTTGTGGCGTCCACGCGGTCGGCTTCTTGAATGCGAGTAACGATTCGGGGTACTACAATTATCCCAAAAATTAAAATAATAAAAGCAACAGCTATATAAGAGTAACGACGCATGAGCTAGCGTTTACGCGTTTGATTGTATTTTTTTAACGCCAATCTGTATTCGGCGAGTATGACCTTAACGTCGTCGACCATATTATTGTTGATGTCTGCTGCAGAACGCGCGTCGTAACCAACAAAATCGTCATCGTCACGACCACGTAAATTACCCGCACGATCCACGATAAACACATAAGGACTTGAAAGATTTTGATCAAGACTCAACGGCAAGTATAGACTTCCAAAAAGGCCTTGCAATTGATCTTCAGCTAAGAACAGTACATTCCAGCGCGACATATCGGTTCCGGTGACACCAGCAATTTCGACCTTGAGCTGCTCGGCGGCAACTTCAGTACCGGCAGGTAGTACAATCAGAAACTGAAAATCGGCAAACTGGTAGAACCGCTTGTAAATCATCTGATTTAGATTCAACGCCAACGTCTTTTTGTCTTCAAGATTGTTGCCGAAAAAAGCCAAGATACTGATGCGATCCTTAAATTGATATTCAGAATACGGAGCTACTTCTTCAATGTCTTGTGTGAGTACAGGAAGCTTGGCAAAGTGATTGACACCAGATGCGAAAAATAAATATACCGCCAGCGGAAAAACAAATAAGATGGCAAGGACAATATATTTTTTCATGACTTGTTTAGAAATTCCAACTTACAAAACCGTCTAACATGACGTTATAAATATAGTCAGCTTCAACAAGTAGAATAAATATAAGGTAAGGAATAAGAATAAGTAACGGCAACACAATAGATGATGTAAAGCTGCGTCTTTCGTCTCTCAGGTGCATAAAGTCCCAAGCAATATAATAGGCCTTTACCAACGTAAGGATGATAAAAACCCAGTTCAATCCTTTCATGCCTAAAACAGGCGTTAGTAAAAACGAAGGCTTGATGATACCTAGCGCAACCTCTACTGCTGTTACGATAGATAGGAAAACCAGTACGCCCCAAATTTTTTGAATATTGGACTTGAATGTTACGAGTCCACGAAAAATAGAAAGTTTATGTGCCATGTTATACCAAATAAAAGAATGTGAATACAAATACCCAAACGAGATCTACAAAGTGCCAATAGAGGCCTACTTTCTCAACCATTTCATAATGCCCCCTGCGGTCATAGGTGCCAAGCAATACATTAAAGAAAATAATGCAGTTTATTACCACACCTGAAAAAACGTGAAAGCCATGAAAGCCTGTGATAAAGAAAAAGAAATCGGCAAAAAGACGGTTTCCATATTCGTTTCGAACAAGATTAGCCCCCTCAACAACGTACACGGCCTGTGCTATTTTTTCTTCTGATGCTGCACGGTCTAACACTATTTTATGTCCCGTTGTAGCGTCTATCATTTCTGTTTTAATCAGCAAATCTGGATTGGCCAAAAAGCCCTCTTGTATTTCGGCAACGCTGTAGGTTGGCAACGAAGATTCACTGACAAACCAAAGACCCTCATCTCCAGTGTGCTGAGCACGATCGGTTGGTAACGTACTTGCGAATGATTCCAACGAAACGCGTTCGCCAGCATCGGCAGTAACAAACTGCAATATTTGACCTCCTTTTGTTTCGACAGCGCCATATTCACCCTGAATAAAGTTTTTCCATTCCCATGCTTGAGAGCCAACAAATACGGCACCACCGATAATGGTCAGCAACATATATATGGCCACCTTTGTTTTCTGCATTTTATGCCCAGCATCTACAGCGAGTACCATGGTTACAGAAGAAAAGATGAGGATAAAGGTCATCAATGCTACATAATACATCGGTGCGTCTATGCCGTGTAAAAACGGAAAGTGATAAAACACCTCATCTGCAATGGGCCATGAGTCGATATTCTTGAAACGAGAAAAGCCGTAAGCGACCAAAAATCCTGAGAAGGTGAGTGCATCGGAAACGATAAAAAACCACATCATCATTTTTCCATATGATGCATTTAAAGGTTTGTTACCACCGCCCCAAACGCTTTCGTTTTCTACTATGTCTGTTGTTGCTTCCATGAGTGGTTGTTGGTTAAATTGATTACAAAATTACGCATTAAAGTTTATCTTAAAAAGTATAAGAATACAAATAAATAGAGCCATAAAAAACCTAGGAAATGCCAGAAGGTATGTGCAAGCACAAAACCCAGTGGGGCATCTAAATAAATTCCCTTGAGATGACGAAGAAGCACAATGATTAAAACGATCATTCCTCCGATAAGGTGGGCAAAGTGCGTTAAAACCAATACGTATAAAAATGAGGTGGTTACTGTACTCTCTGAACCAGTAAAAAAATATCCATCTGCTACCACATCACTAAACCCAATCCATTGAGTGATAGAAAAAACAACAGCTAATAAAAGCGTAATAAGCGTGTAGCGCGTGACTGCAGACGAATTGCCTGCTTTAAGGTTTTTAAACGCCATCCAAAAGGTGATGCCGCTTACTAAAATGACCAATGTGCTGATGTGAAAAGCAGTTGGAAGCGTAAAATTGTCCAGCCAATCTGGGCGTGCCTTACTGACGACATAGGCACTGGTGAGACCAGCGAACATCATGGTCATGCTGATCATGGCAAACCACAGCATCATTTTTTTTGCTTTAGAAAGGGGTGTCGTTAAAGAAGGATGAAAACTCATTTATAGAAATTTATCTATTACGTAAATCCATTGTATCGACATAATGTATATTATGCTTACAATCATTAATTTTTTAGCGCTTGATTCAGATTGGTTTCTGTACAACAAGAAACCGTACCACAAAAATATCAAACCCATAATACCTACCACTATGGCAGCAGGAATTGTCAGCGTCAATGTACCGCTCAATCCCAATACTGGAAAAATCGATATCACTATGGTCCAAATCGTATATAAAATAACTTGAAATGCGGTGGCACGATCACGCTTTCCTGTGGGTAACATATTAATGCCCGCGCGTTGGTAATCTTCATGCATCAACCAGCCAATAGCCCAAAAATGTGGAAACTGCCAAAAGAACTGAATCATAAATAAGATGCCTGGCTCAATACCAAAACTTCCCGTGACTGAAACCCAGCCCAACATAAACGGAATGGCACCCGGAATGGCGCCCACAAATACAGATAGTGGTGTGATGGTTTTTAGTGGCGTATAGGCACAGCAATACAGAAAAACCGAAATAGCACCAAACATGGCTGTCTTTGGATTAAAGCCGTAAAGAATCACCAAGCCGATGATTAGTAATGAAGTGGCAATGATAAATGTGGTTTGTGTTGACATACGCCCAGTTGGAATGGGGCGGTTTTGCGTACGCTTCATTTTGGCGTCAATGTCTTTTTCAATGATTTGGTTAAATGCATTGGATGCGCCTGCCAAGCCATAACCTCCTAAGGAGAGCAAAAAAACATGGAACACCGATGGCACTTGCGCTGCTAGTAAATAGCCTGCAATAGAAGAAAAAACGACCGTAAGGCTTAACCGCGATTTAGTGAGCAACAGGAAGTCGGTCACAAAAAGAGACAACGCAGGCGTTTTTTGGGTCTTAACTAACATATAATGTGCATAATTGCGTTTGCAAAGATACTGTAGAAAAGCAGCCTACGCAACGCAATCTGCACAAAAGAACGCAGTTGTTTTATTGCTGTAAGCGAAAGTTTATAGGATAACTAAAAGGCACGCGAACCGCACGACCGCGTTGCTTGCCTGGTGTCATGTTTGGAAGCTTGCCAATAATACGCGCTGCTTCTTTTTCGAGGTTTTTATCTGGGCCTCTAGTTCTAATTCCTGTAATGGTGCCGTCTCTATCAATTACAAAAGTGACAAATACTCGCCCCTGAACGCCCATTTCCTGGGCAATTTCGGGGTAACGGAAGTTTTTGAGCACGTGCTTGTCCAACTTCTCTTGAAAGCATTTTCTGCGCTCCGATTTTTTAACCCGTTCACAACCTGGAAATAACGGTACATCTTCAATAATGGCAAAGGGAACGTCTACGTCTACTTCTTCTTCCAACACCTCAACTTCTTCAATAACTTCTTCCTGCGTGGTTTCGGTAGATTCAATGACTGTTTCCTCAACATCCTCTTCGTCTTCGACTACTTCAATAATTTGAGGTGCGGGCGGTGGCGGTGGCGGTGGTGGTGTTTTGAGCTGTTCCGTTAGCGGCACCTCTTCTTCATCATCATCATCAACGGTCAACATTCCAATATCTACAGATTCTTTTTCGTAAGTCTTGTACTCGACCATTTTCCAAGATAAAAACAAAACAAGACATAGGCCTATTGCGAAGTATAGGGCGCTGTTTTTAGCTAAATCAACTTTGGGATTTTTTTTAGGCTCCATAACGTAGGTATTAAGTTTGGGTTATCAAACCTACAAAAATTTTGCCAAAAAAAAACCCGGCAAATGCCGGGCTGTTGTTATTGTAACCTAAACGTAATGGGAATACTAAAGGGAACCCGAACAGGACGTCCGCGTTGTTTTCCTGGAATCATGGTTGGAAGCTTGGCAATAATACGATTGGCTTCTTTCTCTAAATTCTTGTCTGGCCCACGGGTTCTGATGCCTGTGATGCCACCATCTTTCCCGATGATAAACTGAACATACACACGTCCTTGAACCCCCATTTCTTGTGCAATTTCGGGATAGCGAAAGTTTTTAGCAATATGGCGCTGAATCTTTTCTTGGAAGCATTTTCTACGTTCAGATTTTTTGACGCGTTCACAGCCTGGAAACAAGGGAACGTCTTCAATAATGGCAAAGGGAACGTCAACGTCCAAATCCTCTTCCATCACTTCAACTTCCTCAATAATTTCTTCTTGTGTCGTTTCCGTGGATTCGATAACCGTTTCTTCTACTTCTTCCTCGTCTTCAACTACCTCAATGATTTCTGGCGCTGGCGGTGGCGGTGGCGGTGGCGGCGTTTTGATTTGTTCTGTGATCGGCACAAGTTCGTCGTCGTCGTCATCTACATTTAGTGCCTCATAGCCGTACATGGATTTGTCGTACGTTTTCCATTCGATTGCTTGCCAGGAAATTAGAAGTACCGAGCAAAGACCAATGGCAAAGTAGAGCTTGGCATTTTTTCTTAAATCAGCGTTGGGATTTTTTTTCGGTTGCATTTGAAACGTTTATTAAAAAGCTAAAGTAATAATTTTAATTCAAGTATAGTCAATAACATTTAAAGCATGCTTCATTTATGAAATAACCGCTTGGTATCCCTCGTGTGTGAGTAAGGTTTCTATCTGAGAGAGGTCACTAATTTTCATTTTTATAATCCATCCTTGGTCATAAGGATTGTCGTTTACCAGTTCTGGTGTGTCCTCAAGTTCTTCGTTAAAAGCCGTGATTTCACCCGCAAGTGGTAAAAACAAATCGGAAACTGTTTTAACCGCCTCAACGGTTCCGAAAACCGCTTCTTTATCTAGCGATTCGCCTATGGTTTCAACCTCAACATATACAATGTCACCCAATTCGCCTTGGGCAAAATCCGTAATGCCAACAGTTGCTTCTTCGCCTTCAATACGAACCCATTCGTGGTCTCGGGTATATTTTAAATCCTCTGGAATATTCATCGCTCAATTTTTTTCTAAATGTAATGCAAACACCCTAATTTCCAAAATTGTAGCGCACGGTTATTCCAGCACGAATATTGGTTTGCGGGAAAGCCGTTGATATGGCAAATTTTGAGAATGCGTGGTCGTAGAAAAACAAGGCGTTGAAGTTACGAGAAAGCGCATAATCCGCTGATACTTTTAGCGACCACAATCGTTGACCGGCAGTAACCTGATCACTCAAAAGATCTAGGTTTCGAATAAGCGTAATATTATCCCTTACAGATAAATCCGCTTTGATGTTAATGTCTCCTTTGAGCTTGGTTGACTTACCGCCAACATTGGTTTTGAACGTTACGTCTTTGATGCGGTAACCCATACCCACAATCCATTCGTCACCGGATGTTTCGGTGAGTAAATTGTTGTCAAGAGACAAGGACAATGCGCGGTCTTTGCGTACTTCAGCAGAAATTTGAAAGCTGTTTTTAAGTTCGAAATCAAGCTTAATCAATGGGTTAAATTGCTCCACCAAGTTTACGTTGGTGTATAAAATTTTATTCATAAAATTCCCTGACTGATCGGTGCCGTTCGCCTGATATTCAAGATTGGTGGCAAAGGCATTGAGTGTATGGCTGGCGCGGTATCCGTGTGAAATTGCAAATCGGTTAAATCGCTTTTTAAATGATTTCAAGCGCATAAATCCGGTATACTGCATGTTCCAGTTGGGCAGTGGGAAGCTGCGTTTTGCATCCATACTAACCGAGTTTGGGTCTGCTCCAGTATAGGCAGCCAAAAATGCAGGAATAAGCACTGCTTGATTGGTTTTTCCATAGCCTGCTGGGAAGCCGTCTGCATCAACATTTCCAGCTGGAATACCTCTTGCAGTACCCAACCGTTCTGCAATAACCAGTCGGTTTGTTTTGAGATCTTCAAAGGCTGTTGATGCCAGTCCATTCCCGCTA
This sequence comes from Flavobacteriaceae bacterium, assembly GCA_002862705.1. GTDB lineage: Bacteria > Bacteroidota > Bacteroidia > Flavobacteriales > Flavobacteriaceae > UBA7446. Next base: position 57,220 of record PKDU01000009.1, on the reverse strand, counting down.
AATGAGGTGCGCAACATGATGGTTGAAATTTCAAAATTACCAAACAACCGTGGCGACAATGCGTTGTAAACCCCATTGACAACACTAAAGTTTTCTGAATTGTTTTCTGAATAACTGCGGTTACCCGTTAGGTCAAGTTGCAATCCTTGCAACAACCCAATTTCAGCGTTGTAGGAGATTTCGTTGTTGTGTACGGTTGTATACGCTTGGTTAAAATTTGGGAATTCCGTGAGCCATCCCCTTTTTGCAGCCTCAAAACGAATGTCGTCTTGACGACCTAAGGCAAATGCTATTCCAGGGTTAGCCGTTCCTAAAAAGCCTATGTTTTGGGTATATCCCGGCAACACAGTTCCGTTGTTCTCACTATACGAAAACTGCACCCGTCTCAATGCGGTAACTGCCCCAATCAAAGAATTCTTGATTTGCACTCCTGCTTTCTTTTTGTCGCTTTTTTTGGTGTTTTTACGCAAACCTAAGCTGTTGTAAAGCGTTTGCATATTGGCGCTTCCGTTCCATTGAATTGTATTGGCATTCTGTAGCGTATGAACTATACCAAGTGAATTGTTGTTTTCATCTACCACATTGGCCAAGGCAGTGGAGCCTCGCTGCCAATTAAAATTACCTGTGTAAGAATAGGTTCCGTCTAAGAAAGACAGGAGTGGAATAAACTTAAATGGCAGCTGATAAGTAGCGCCTATAGACTGGTCAAAACGGTCCATTTGACCCGTATCCCAAATACCATCCCAGACATCCAGTGAGGTGTCTATTTGCGTACTGCCCGCAGTACCATTCTTCAAATAATTACGAACGATATTTCGGCTGGATGCAGAAAAATCAAAACGGAATGAGTTGGTTAGATTGTGATTAACCGTGAACAACCAATCAAACAGGTAGTTGCGCTGTTGTAGGTCGGGTAAGGGCAACTGGCTTGAAGCATCCATGCCATCTAAAAAGACCTGACGGAAACGTTGGTTTTGGAAGGTTCTGTTAATGTTTGCCGCAAGTGAGACCGCGCTGGGCATCAAATTCAAATTAATTTCAGATAACCAACGCAAATACTTTTTATTGGTTATGGCCTGTACCTTGCCGAGTGGTTTTATCGATAGCGGCTTGAATGAATAGTTATATCCTGCACCCAAACGTACATTCTGAAAGGCAAAGTTTTCAATTTCAAAATCGTTTCTCTTTTCTTCGTTGTATGAATAGGAAAGGTCAAAATTCTCAAGGTCAAAAAAGTTTTGCTTGGCATCTGGAGCGCGTTGCTTACGTACGCCGATAAGGTTGATGCTTTTGAGTTTGGCAACACTAATGGCCTGATTGCGAATGGCATCGCGTTCGCCTTGATTGTCGGCGGCGTCTAGTCTGTCCTGTAACTCAATATCCCTGTAAAAAGGATCGTATTTTGGTGTGATAACTTCCTGGTTGTAACTGTAGCTTACGGGCAGTACTAGTCCCCATTTTTTGGGAAATAGCATCCCCGCATTAATGCTTGTGGCTATGCCATAAGAGCGGGTGTCGTCTTGGCTTCGCATGTTTGGTGACTGATCAATAGCACCAAAGCCTACAGTAGAGATGGCCCCGTTTAATGTGACATTTGCGAAGTCCGCTAGGTTCGCATCCACCGAACCAATAGCAGCCCAACCGCCACTAGAGTCAATTTCGGACAGGCGAAGTTCATTGAACCAAACCTCGCCATCAAGGTTGTTCCCTGCAGTAGTGCTAGGGTTTTTAACCCCCACTACCAAGGTTCTTATGGCGCCAAGCGTTGGGTTACCACGAATGGCTAATTTGTATTTTTTATCCCCCGGCAATGTGGAGCTTGGTGTGAATTCATTTATACGCTCGAGATTCTCATCGAAATAGGTCGCGCCTACTATTTCTCGGCTAGCAATGGATTTGGCCTTGATTTTTGTGAGCCATTCTACCGGGATATCTATCTCGTTAGATGCCACTTGCCACACCTCCTCGGCGGATAAATTATTTGACACCCCGTTGGTATAAGCCGTTGGCTTAAGCGGAATTTCAATTTGATAATAATTTTCATCTATATCGGTTCCCAGCCTGATAAAAGCCACCATGCGTTCATCTAAATCGTCATTGGCACCCTCGCCCGGTAAGGGGTCTTCGTCAGGCAGTGATTCGGCATGTAAGAACATGCGTAAACGCTTGTATTGACGCATATCCAAATCAATGTGCTTGTATACCCCTTGTCCATCTTCGGGAGCCAAATCTCTTACTCTCAAAGACAGGGATTGTTCGTTTTCACGAATCAAGTTGTTGTAGCTGTTCAAGGTCTCACGCAGAATTCCCGGTGGTAGTTTATAGCGTATGGGTGTTCTTGTTTCGTTCTCCAACACATTGACCGCACTTACTTCAAGCTGGGTGTTTGGGTGCGGAATTTGCTTGGTATTCAGTGGTGTGGGCACTCGTGTCCAATCGGCACGGACAATATCCAACGTGCCAAAACGGAAAACCGTTGGCTGGCTAAAACCCGTTAACATCATTCGCATAAAGCGAATTGACCTGAGGTCATTCATCCCATTTATGGGTTCAAAATAATTTCTCTTCTGTGGAGCGTCGTAATACGCTGGAACAACAGGTACACGGAATTGTAGCCAGCGCGAAGAAGTAACCTGTCCATTTGGCAATGCAATATTGTCTTTTTCACGTACATCAACCAAGAACGGGTGATTGCCAACCTGCATGTTTTTTTGAATGGGAATACGATATTGATAATACCTGTCAATGGTATTCATGGTATTGTCCTGATTTAAATCTTCAGCATCCGGTGTGGTATATGATCCCCTAAATTGTTCTGTAACTTCAATTGGGGAGTTGCCTTGTGTACCGTTGTAGTTTTTATAGCGATCCAATACAGAACCACTGCCTTGACCAAAATAGCTGTAGTTGTCACCTGCGGGATCATCCGTCGGGCCGTTGGTATAAATGATACGTTCTTCATCGTCGTTGAGTCCGTCCAAACCGACGTCTTGCAGGCTGCGGTTTTGTCCGTCGGCATCGAAAGCATAAACCAGCGACTGCGTAGCTGGTGTGATTCCCCAAGCCGTATTGTATGTAGCCGTATTTTGACCGGAGGCTGGAAGTCCGTTTTCGTAAACCTTGCGTCCATCCTTTAATACGTCTTCCGAAATATTCCCCAAATGGAATACCAGTTCACCCAAATCATCCGATGCAGACGTTTGCTCTGAAAACGTATCTAACAGCCAAAATTCAATATACTCCACATTGGACTGTGCAAAGTCAGTGGTTGACATGGCGCGCGTAATTCCTGCCCAATTGTCTTCTGGCGTTGATCCAAAAGAAGAGGCATTATTGTAGGGCCCGCGTTCGTTTGGATAATATGCCAAGTCAAAAGTATACTGCACCATAGACTGGCCTTGAACAATGTCTTGCTGCGGAAATATTTCTTCAATAAAAATACGCCTTGCTTCATTGGTTGAGAGGTCATCGTCAGTAATGCCGCCTGGCCTTCTATTGGAATAAAACAAGGGATCGATATTGTACCATGCAAGTTTGGCGCGCTGATAGCCTGCACTTAAGTCATCTACATTTACATTTGAACCAGCAATAGGCAATTGTTGTGAGGGGGCAGGCACGCTGGAGAGAAACCAAGAATAGGTGTCTCTGATGTCAAGGTTGGTCTGCGTTCCTTCAAAATCATCTATGTATGTGGTGGCAGCATTGTTAAGCTGGGTGCCTCTTGGCTGTCCCACTTTCAAATAAGCTGCCTCTGCCCGAATGGAAACATTTGATGCTACTCGGCTATCAATATTGGGAAGCTTGTTTACCATTCTCGTGAGGAAAGGAATCTCCTTAGAGAAATTTCCACTCAGTCCAAGCATGGTGTTGTTTACTGGCTCTGAACCGTAGTTTGCTTTTTGGGTTAGGGGTCGCTCGCTCAGGCGCAAATACGTTCCACCCAGCAAGAGGTCATCATTTACTTTATGTTCGGCAGTAAAGCCCATAAAGCGCTTGTTCTGTTGACCGAAAAGGGTGTTGCTTTCAGTGGAAACCTCGATTGGTATATTCGAATTTTTCACACCCTCGTTAAGTATGGTTACACGTCCCATCTGATAATTTACCGTGTAGTCTAATCCTTCTTGAAGTAACCTACCACCAGCGGTAACGCGAACAGAACCTCGTGGCACATTAAAAGCACCAAGTGCTATTCCTTGCCCGCCACCCGTTGATTTGTAGCGTCCTTTTAACTCAAATTTATTATACCGTTGGTAGTCCGCTGCGTCTGCTTTTGTGATATCGTACATCTCTTTGTAGACATACTTCTTTTGGTTTGGGTTGTATAAACTTCTGTTGGAATAATCTTCACTGGGATCCTTCTTCAATAGTTCAAATAAGTACTCGCCAAAAGGCTCTATACTTGGGAAAATAATTTGTCCTTGTTCTGGAAGCACGGTAATCCCGCTGATAAAATCAAAAAATCCATCTCCTTCGGCTTGTGCGTCTTGATATATATTAAGTCTATCCAAGCCAAAAAGGTTAAGTAAAATACGCTCCTCTGTTCCTGTGGGCCACGCACTGGCTGCGCCTTGTTCAGCTGCAGGAGTAATAAAGTTTGTTGGTGAGGGGTCAGTGTACACAATATTGAAAACAAAATCTTCTTGGTCTAGCTGAAATGCACCGATGTTATAGACGTTTTTCATCATCAAATCAAAAACGGGTTGTGCGACATCGAGCACCGAGCTTTTAAGCATTTTAACCACTAAACTATTATTGCTTAAAATTGGGGCGGCGGGTAATCCAGAGACGGTAGTTGCCGCAACACCATCGCCAGCAAATTCACCCACCTGATAGACTTGACCATTAGCCGTATATTGAAAGGCAACGGCTAATACTTCGTCGTTATTTAAAGGTTGCGTTAATGAGATATAACCCAACTGCTTATGTAAGGTATATTCGGTTGGATTTAATTTTCGAGCACTTTCCAAAATGGCGTAATCACGACCCTCTATCACTTGGGATGAAAGACTGCCAAAGCCGTCTTTTGCTGTGGCAATATCCCTAATATCATCTGTGAGAATTCCTCCGCCTCCAATAGCAAGGGGATCTACTTTGTTTACGTCGTTTTCGGGATAAGCGTTGGGTCCTGCGTTAAAAAAACTACTAGTGACATCGTCGAGTATGGTGGCATCTGGATTAGATTCTCCCAAATCTTGCAGGGCAATAAGGTTTCTCACATTATTTACGCGTGCCGAACGATTGGTGACCCAAACTTCTAGTCGGGTAATATCAATCGGAGAATTGATGTAGGGATACGTTTTAACCGATTTGTCGTAATTATCTCTAAAATATTGGGCTAAAAAGAAATGCCTATTATCATCATAATCGAGTGCAAATAGTGAAAATTCTTCAAGTGTCCCCTCTCCATTGGTTTGGATGGTTTGACTTTGCGAGCGTTGTTCTGAGATTACGGCAGCTATGTTTGTATTCCCGAACTTCATTTCTGCTTTAACCCCAAAAAGGCTTTGTGCGCCAGTGATTAGCGAGCTGTTTATGGGCATACTAACATTACCCACTTCTAGTTTTTGAAGGATGCTGTCTTCATTACCGCTTATACCTTGGTCTCTTAGATTTTGGATATTGTTAAGCTTGTCCCTGCCGCTGTTAACAAGATCATTTCCCTTATTTACCAAGCCCTTGCCTTTGTTGACCAGTTCTTTGCCTTTGTTGACGGTATTTTGCACACTACTCGGCACCAGGTCCTCTGGAAAAAATTCCAATTTGACAACACGCTGAAAATCAAAAGTAGACTGAGTGTCGTAATTTGCATTTACTTTTAAACGGGTACCTATCGTTCCTGTAAGCGCTAGGTTGATGCGTTGGTTGAAATCAAAAGCAAAATTACTTTGGTTTCTAGGCGAAAGGCTGGGATTACCTGATTTTTGGTAACGAACTCCTAGGTCGATACTCGCAGATCCTTGTGGGCGTATGTCAATCTCATTACTGCCAAAAATGCTCACAAAGAGCTTGGAGTTGACATAGTAATCCGGCAACTGATCCTCTTGCGTTTCTTCATCCCCACTAATTCCAGCTATAGCTTCTTGTTTCTCGCGTATGTAAGCTCTTGACTTTTCTGAAAATACCCTTCTTTGGTATTCGTCGGGGGTAAGCACCAAAGGCTTTTCTGCATCTATAGTGCCAACTTTAACATTGTAGAAGTACAAGTTCAGTTTTGGATCAAATGTATAGGATGTGGCAAAAGCGCTGGGTTTATTTTTAAGACTTATTTGCTTGAGGTTTTGTGCTAAAACCAGGCTATCAGCAGCGTTTGTTGTGTTGTTTTGACCATATAAACCAACAGAAAACAGGGCGCTGATAAGCACCAAAAGTAATCCTGCTTTTTGATTGGTTATGGTTCGCATTATAGTTTGTTCAAGGCGTTTTTAATCAAACGATCTACAGGCATGTCGGGCTCCACCTGTAAAAGCGCATCAACGACCTTTTGGGTTTGCTTCATTGGATAACCCAAAACTCCTAATGCAGATAACGCTTCATCACGCTGGGTATTGTTCGAGACCAAGGCTATTTCTTCGTCCCCTACTAGACCTGTGACCTTGTCTCTTAAATCAACAATAACACGTTGAGCAGTTTTAGCGCCAATACCCTTCACGGCTTGAATGGCAGCCACATTATCGGTTTGTATGGCCTGTACCACTTCTTGGGGGTTCATAGACGAAAGCACCGTACGTGCCGTATTGGCACCTATCCCACTCACACTCAAAAGCAAACGGAATACCGAGCGCTCAACTTTTTGCATAAAGCCGTAGAGGTTTTGTGCGTCCTCACGAACCTGTAGATGCGTATAAATACGAATACGCTCGTCTTCTGGCAACTGCCCGTAAGTATTCAGTGAAATATGTACTTCATAGCCCACACCATTGCAGTCTACCACTATGGTTGTTGGCGTTTTGCTAACAAGCCTCCCGTTTAGTTGCGTTATCATTTTTTCTTGTTTTGTGCATCCACGGCAGCAACGGCTGTCATGTTAACAATTTCGTCAACACTAGCACCCAACTGCAATATGTGCACAGGGTGTTTTAATCCCATCATAATGGGACCAATGGAAAGTGCATTATCTAATTCTTTAATGAGTTTATAAGCAATATTTGCCGCATTCAAATCGGGTAATACCAACGTATTTACGGCAGCACCTGCGATTTTAGAAAAGGGGAATTTATTGGTCAACATTGTTTTATTCAGCGCAAAGTCTGCTTGAATAGGACCGTCAACGGCGATGTCAGGCAGAAAACGGTGGATGAGTTTTACGGCTTTACTCACCTTTTGAGCATCCTCGTTTTTTGAAGAACCAAAGTTGGAATACGAGAGCATGGCTACCTTAGGCTGTATACCAAACAAAGCGGCTGTGTGAGATGTCATTTGCGCAATCTTTGCCAATTCCTTTGCATTGGGATTAATGTTAATTGAGGTGTCGGAAATAAACAAGGGCCCGCGGTTGGTAATCATCAAGTTAGTTGTGGCCACGCGGTTTACCCCTTCTTGCGTATCAATAACTTGCAGGATCGGCTTTAATACATTTGGATAACTACGGCTGTACCCTGAAATCATGGCATCGGCATCTCCTTCACGCACCATCATGGCAGCATAATAGTTGCGTTCGCGCATACGTCTTTGCGCATCATAAAGTGTTATGCCTTTTCGTTGACGCAATTGCCAATAGGTATGTGCATAGGCATCACGCATTTCTTTGACCGTTTCTTTTTTCGGATCGATAATCGTCACATCACCCTCAAACTCTAGGGTAGCCATCATTTCACGAATGTACTCCGCGTTGCCAAGCAGAATGGGGATGGCGATGCCTTCTTCATAAACCAACTGTGCAGCTTTGAGCACGTCCAGTTCATCTCCTTCGGCAAAGACAACGCGTTGCAAATTGCTTTTAGCCTGACTCATAATCAGACGAACTAATTTTTTATCTGCGCCTGTTCGGGCGTGTAATTCTTCCTGGTATTTATTCCAGTCCTTAATCGGTGTAGCAGCAACCCCGCTTTCCATGGCGGCTTTTGCCACAGCCATAGGTACTGTTGTAATGAGTCTTGGATCAAAGGGTTTTGGGATGATGTAATCTTTCCCAAAGGCAAGTTTGGTTGCCCCATAGGCAATGTTTACTTGTTCGGGAACCGTTTCTTTGGCCAAGGCTGCAAGTGCATGTACGGCAGCCATTTTCATGGCTTCGTTGATTTTGGTAGCGCGCACATCCAGTGCGCCCCTAAATATGAATGGAAAACCAAGCACATTATTCACCTGATTAGGGAAGTCCGATCGACCCGTTGCCATAATTGCGTCGTTGCGTGTGGCAACAGCGAGGTTGTAGTCAATTTCGGGATTAGGATTTGCCATGGCAAAAACGATTGGATCTGCTGCCATGGATTTTAGCATGGCGGGCGTCATGATATCCGCTTTTGAAAGCCCGATAAATACATCGGCATCAACCAAGGCTTCTTCAAGCGTATGCACAGCTGTTTTCGTGGCAAATTCTGCCTTTTGTGTGGTGAGATTTTCTCTGTCAGCTCTGATAATACCCTTGCTGTCGGTCATCATCATGTTATCTGGCGACACCCCCAAAGCACGATAAAGTCGTGCACAAGAAATGGCTGCAGCTCCTGCACCGCTAATCACCATTTTTACTTTTGACATTTCTTTTTCGGCCAGTTCAACCGCATTGAGTAAGGCAGCACCCGAAATGATGGCGGTACCGTGCTGGTCGTCGTGCATTACCGGTATGTTGAGTTCTTCAACCAACCTGCGCTCGATTTCAAAAGCTTCTGGCGCTTTGATGTCTTCGAGATTAATGCCACCAAATGTGGGCGCAATATTTTTTACCGTTGCTACAAAAGCATCCACATCTTTGGTGTCCACTTCGATATCAAAAACGTCGATACCTGCAAATATTTTAAAAAGCAATCCCTTTCCTTCCATCACAGGCTTGGAAGCTTCGGGTCCGATATCGCCTAAACCCAATACAGCAGTGCCGTTTGATATTACGGCAACCAAGTTGGCTTTGTTGGTGTATTTGTAAACATTACCTGTTTCCTTTTCAATTTCTAAACAGGGCTCAGCTACTCCTGGTGAGTAGGCCAAAGACAAATCTCGCTGACTTGCGTAGGGTTTGCTAGGGTTAACTTCTAGTTTTCCGGGCTTAGGTTTTGCGTGATATAATAGGGCTTCACGTCTTTTACTCTCTTTGCTCATACACTTGGCAATTTAGTGTTGAAAGGTATTGATTTCTATCTATTTTAAAAACTCTAAATTTCGCTTTAATCCCTTGAGACCTGTTCGCTGAACAGCACTCACCGCGAACAAGCGATCAAACACCTCCTCTGTGATTTCGCTCCAGTCGTTTTGGGTCATGTTCATCAGTTCGGGATTTGGTTGAAAATCAGGCTCGTTGTGTGGTGTAGCAAAACGGTTCCAAGGGCACACTTCCTGACAGATATCACAACCAAAAGCCCAATTCTCAAATTGGCCTTTTACCTCATTTGGAATGGCGTCTTTTAACTCAATGGTGAAGTAGGAAATACACTTGCTGGCATCTAACTTATAGGGTGCAACAAAGGCATCAGTGGGGCAGGCATCCAAACAAGCCGTGCAGCTGCCACAATGATCGGTTACGGCGCCGTCGGCTGCTAAGGCTATATCCAAAATAAGTTCGGCAATAAAAAAATAAGAGCCGTTTTGTTTGCGGATAAGATTGGTGTTTTTACCAACCCATCCCAGACCGCTTTTGGCAGCCCAGGCTTTCTCGAGAACAGGAGCAGAATCGACAAACACACGGCCTCCTACCGCTCCTATCTGCTCCTGAATATGGTGCATGAATGTAAAAAGCTTGTCTTTAATTACGCGATGATAATCCTTTCCATAAGCGTAGCGGGCAATCTTGGGGGCGGTCTTATCTTTAGGGGCTTCTTTTGGAAAATAATTATACGCCAAAGACACTACGCTTTTGGCCCCTGGCACCAATTTTGTTGGATCGAGGCGTTTGTCAAAGTTACGGGCCATATAGCCCATTTGTCCGTGATGGTTTTGGTTTAACCACGACTCCAATCGGGGTGCTTCTTCTTCTAAAAATGTGGCTTTGGAAATCCCACAAGCCATAAAACCCAACTGCTGAGCTATGTCTTTCACAATGGCAGCATGCTGTGCTGCGCTGCTCAAAACAGGCCTTTTTGGTTGCTAGGCATGGACTTGCCAAGGTGTTTGTATGCCTTTTCGGTAACCTCACGGCCACGCGGTGTGCGCATCAGAAATCCCTCTTGAATCAAGAACGGTTCATAAACCTCCTCAATGGTTTCGCCACTTTCGGAAACAGCCGTCGCAAGGGTGTTAATCCCCACGGGGCCGCCTTTAAATTTATCAATAAGCGTTGTCAGAATTTTATTGTCCATTTCATCCAAGCCGTGTGCATCTACGTGCAAGGCTTTTAACCCAATTCGGGTGATATCCAGATCAATGGTACCGTCCCCTTTGATTTGTGCAAAATCACGAATGCGTCTCAAGAGGGCATTGGCAATACGCGGCGTACCGCGGCTTCTACTGGCAATCTCAATAGCTGCCTTGTCTGCAATGGGAATGTTTAAAATATTGGCGCTTCGTGTTACGATACCTGCGAGTACTTCTGTGGAGTAATACTCCAATCGGCTGTTGATGCCAAAACGCGCACGCATCGGGGCCGTCAAAAGTCCCGAACGGGTGGTCGCGCCTACTAGCGTAAAGGGGCTTAATTCGATTTGAACCGAACGGGCATTGGGCCCTGTTTCGATCATGATGTCAATGCGGTAATCTTCCATGGCCGAGTATAAATATTCTTCAACTATGGGGCTAAGCCGGTGTATCTCGTCAATAAACAAAACATCTCGAGGCTCAAGGTTGGTAAGCAAGCCTGCCAAATCGCCGGGTTTGTCCAATACAGGGCCAGAAGTAAGCTTTAGCTTTACGCCTAGTTCTTGTGCCAAGATATGCGCTAGCGTAGTTTTGCCCAGTCCTGGTGGCCCGTGCAAAAGCGTGTGGTCAAGAGCCTCTTCTCGCTGATTGGCGGCAGCAACAAAAATTTCTAGGTTTTCGAGTACTTGTGGTTGGCCGTTAAAGTCGTCAAAACTAAGCGGTCGCAAGGCACGATCGATGTCGTGTTCCTCATGACTTAAGTGCTCTCCTGTAGGATCTAGATGTTCATTCATCTATCCAAAGATACGGAAAACAAAAAAGCCCCTCACTCGACAAGCTCGAGAATCGAGGGGGCTTTGTTTTAGTGTTGAAGTTCTTCCTCGCCTTCTGCTAGGGGGACGTTCTGCGGAACAAAGTCATCATCGTGTCCAGGCTTGGAGTAATCGTATGCCCAGCGGTGAACGTGTGGAATCTTACCCGGCCAGTTTCCGTGGATGTGCTTCACAGGGGCTGTCCACTCTAGGGTGTTGGATTTCCAAGGGTTTTGAACCGTTTTCTTGCCGTAGAAAATACTGCTGATAAAGTTGTACAAGAATACCAACTGAGCCGCACCTGCGATCAAAGCAAAAATGGTGATGATGACGTTGATGTTTGCCAAATCATCGAAGTATGGAAATGCCGTGTTTGAATAATATCTTCTGGGCAGTCCTGCCATGCCAATGAAATGCATGGGGAAAAAGACGCCATAAGCACAAACAGCCGTCACCCAAAAGTGAATATAACCCATGTTCTTATTCATCATACGCCCAAACATTTTTGGGAACCAGTGATAGACCCCAGCAAATAATCCATACAATGCCGAAATACCCATTACCAAGTGGAAGTGTGCGACCACAAAATAGGTGTCGTGTACGTTAATATCCAGGGTACTATCCCCCAAAATAATTCCCGTCAATCCGCCCGTAATAAAGGTAGATACCAAACCAATGGAGAACAACATCCCTGGATTCATCTGGAGGTTTCCTTTCCACAGCGTAGTGATATAATTAAAGGCTTTTACCGCAGAGGGTATCGCAATCAGTAAGGTTGTAAAGGTAAATACCGATCCAAGGAATGGGTTCATTCCTGAAATAAACATATGGTGTCCCCAAACGATGGTAGATAAAAATGCAATAGCCAAAATAGAGGCTACCATGGCCCGGTAGCCAAAAATAGGCTTACGAGCGTTTGTTGCCAATACTTCAGAGGTAATTCCCAGTGCAGGCAGCAGTACAATGTATACCTCGGGGTGGCCTAAGAACCAGAATAAGTGCTCATACAATACGGGTGATCCGCCTTGGTAGTGTAACACTTCTCCTTGAATGAAAATGTCAGACAAAAAGAACGAGGTGCCAAAGCTTCTGTCCATAATCAACAATAAGGCTGCTGATAGCAATACGGGGAAAGAAACCACACCAATAATAGCGGTGACAAAAAAGGCCCAAATTGTTAGTGGAAGTCGTGTCATGGACATTCCTTTAGTACGCAAGTTAATTACCGTTACTATATAGTTTAGCGATCCCAACAATGACGATGCAATAAAGATGGCCATAGACACCAACCAAAGCGTCATTCCTAGTCCAGAACCAGGCTGTGCTTGTGGCAAGGCGCTAAGCGGTGGGTAAATGGTCCAACCGGCAGCAGCAGGTCCTGACTCTACAAAAAGAGAGGCAATCATGATTACAGATGACAAGAAGAACAACCAATATGAAATCATGTTTAGCAAGCCTGAAGCCATATCACGAGCACCAATTTGCAAAGGAATAAGCAGGTTACTAAACGTACCACTCAATCCAGCGGTCAATACAAAGAATACCATCAGTGTACCGTGAATGGTAACCAATGCCAAATAGACATTAGGATCCATAACACCTTCTGGTGCCCATTTACCTAAAAATGTATCAAAAACCCAGAAAGATTTTTCTGGCCACGCCAACTGAAGGCGAAATAACAAAGACATCGCAATACCAATAATCCCCATAATCAGTCCTGTAATTAGGTACTGCTTGGCAATCATCTTATGGTCTTGACTAAAGATGTATTTGGTGATAAATGTTTCTTTATGATGTGCGTGATCTGCTCCCATAGCTATCTTTTTACTGTTGGATGGTTTGGGCAAAGGTAGTTTGCGCTGCCAACCAATTGTTAAAATCCTTTTCTTCTTCTACCACAATTTTCATTTGCATATTATAGTGCGATGCACCACAAATTTTATTGCAAAGTAACAAATAATCAAACTGATATGCATCGAGCGCTTCTTCTCCGTTGGCCATTAACGCCTTGCTGTTGTCATATCTAATTTTGTTGATCTTGGCTACTTTGGCTGCCATTTCTGGGGTTTGTCGCATTTCCTCGGTTGTCACTGATGGTGTGAATGAAAATTCTGTTATCATTCCAGGCACACAATTCATCTGTGCTCTAAAGTGTGGCATATAGGCCGAGTGTAATACGTCTTGCGAACGCATTTTGAAAATAATCTGACGTCCTTTTGGCAAGTGCAATTCTTGCACAACAACGTCGTCCAGTCCATTAGGGTCAGATGAGTCAATACCCACTAGGTTGCGTCCGTCATAATCTTGTAAGAAGCGAACGTTGGCATCACCCAAAACACCGTCCTGACCCGCATAGCGCGCTTTCCAGTTGAATTGCTGTGCGTATAGTTCAACAACCAATGCCTCGTCATTTTCTTCGATATTCATGATGGAGGTCCACGTGAATAGGCCATACATTATTAAAACAGCCAGAGTAATCATGGGGATAACCGTCCAAATAAATTCTAGCCTATCGTTATCGGCATAGAAAAAGGCTTTTTGCTCTTTTTTACCACGATACTGATAAGAGAAATAATGCAGTAGTGCTTGGGTCACCGTTTGCACAAAGAAGATAAGCGCAAAAGAAATCCACATCAGCTGGTCAATGTCTTGCCCGTGTTCAGATGCAGCTTGTGGAAGCAACACATCGCCCCAAGCCCAAAACGAGTAAATCGTGAAGAGATAAATAAACACCAAAAAGGCAAACATCAATTGGCCGTTCCAGTTGTTGTCTTTATCGTTAGCAATTTGTGAGTCGTCTCTATCTTGACGCAATTGCGACAATTCAAAAATTTTGGTGATTTGCCAGATAGCAATACCCACTAAAACCAAAATCGCAAAAAGAATAACTGTAGTCATTTATTTGTTTCCTAATTAATACACAAATCGTTCACTCTCTCCAACAAATGGATCACCGCTAGCTTCGAGTGGAGCCTTGCTTATGGCACGGAATACCACAAACATAAAGAGTCCAGCAAAGAAGAGGAATCCGCCTATTTCAGCCCAGCCAATAAACCATTGGTCGCCAACAGCGGCAGGCATAATCATGTTGTAAATGTCAATATAATGACCCAACACAATCACGATTCCAGCCATTACAATAATCCAATTGGATCGCTTGTAATCGCTACTCATCAATATGAGTAATGGGAATAAAAAGTTCATCGCAATCATACCAAAAAATGGCAGATTGTAGTCGTCTATCCGCGTCAAAAAATAGGTTACCTCCTCCGGAATATTTGAATACCAAATCAACATAAATTGAGAGAACCACAAATAGGTCCAAAATACACTAAAGCCAAACATAAACTTGGCCAAATCATGCAAGTGACTGTTGTTTACTTTAGGTAAATACCCTTTTGATTTAAGGTAAATGGCAATCAAGGCAATAACGGTAACCGCAGTTACGAGCATACTTGCTAGAACATACCATCCGAACAACGTACTAAACCAGTGTGGATCCAATGACATAATCCAGTCCCAAGACATCATAGACTCAGTGACAAAGAAGAATACCAAGAAGCCCGCAGAAATACGGAAGTTCAATTTATGATTGCGAATATCACCCACAAGCGCATTGTCTTGTGCCAATGATAACCTACGCGATAAATAGCGGTAAAGGTTCCAGCCAATTAGATAGATGGCTGCTCTAAGCAAAAAGAAAGGTACGTTGAGGTAACCTACTTTTCCTTGAATAATTTCATCGTGTGCAACGGTTTCCGCATCCATCCAGACAAATAGGTGGTTGGCGTGTAATCCAGTAAGCACAAGGAATACATAAATGATAATTGAGCCGGGCACCAAATAAGCCGTAATTCCCTCCATAACGCGGTACAGTAATATAGGCCAACCTGCTTGTGCCGCGCGTTGGATGGCATAGAACGCTAGGGTTCCCAATGCTATCATAAAGAAGAAAAACGCAGCTACATAGAGTGCAGCCCAAGGCTTGTTTTGCAGTTGGTGTAATAGGTGTTCACCGTGTGCATCGCCGTGGTCATCGGCATGGGTACTTTCTCCGGCATGATTGCCCGCATGGTCATCGGCGTGGCCGGCATCAGTGTGGTCATCGGGGTGGCCGGCAGCTGCGTGATCACCGCCGTGGTCGCGTCCGTGCCCTCCGTGCGCATCTGCAACCATAGCTTGTGCTTCAGCTACAGTGGAAGGTGCATTCAAAAAGCCAATCGTTAACCCAATAAGACCTAGTCCCATGAGCACATAGGTGATAATTTTCAGTCGTTGCGTGAAGGTATACATGGCCAATTATTTTGTCAATTCGTTACGTAAATACATTACATGTTGGGCAATCTGCCAGCGTTCGGTTGCATCTACCTGTCCTGCGTGTGAACCCATTGCGTTTTTTCCATACATCAACACGTGATAAATACTCCCATCTGTGATTTCTCTGTCTGCATAACTCGGAATACCTAAAAACTTTTCACGTGTCATTAAAATACCTTGACCGTTGCCTTTATCTCCGTGGCACACAGCACAATAGACGCCGTACAATTCTTTTCCTTCAGCGCGGTGTTCTACCGTAATTGCTAGTGGTGATTTCAGGTTTGCCTTTGCGGCTTCATAACCATCATTAGTGTCGGGATAATCGTAAGGTGCCCATCCGCGTGCAACAGAACCCGCTGCGGGAAGTTGCGCCTCAATACCATCTCTAAAAGCATCAGATTCGGCATAGGTTTTATAACCTACCGACTCATACATATTTGGAAAGTACTGGTAGTTGGGTTTGGATGAATTAAAACAAGACACCAATAACAGTGAACTTAAAACGGTAAGGATACTTACTTTTTTCATGCGTCTTGATTTTTGTGAATACTAACCTCTATAGCACCTGTTTTTTTTAACAGGTTAATTAATACTTTCTCATCACCTGACAAGGCTATTTGCATTAAGAATTTGTCGTCTGTAGTTTCGGGCAAAGGATTTTCTGCTTTTTTGAACGGCCACAGTCGGCTGCGTAGATAGAATGTAATTACCATAAGGTGTGCGGCAAAAAATATAGTCATTTCAAATATTACAGGAACAAAAGCAGGTAGGTTTTCCATAAACGAAAAGCTAGGCTTACCTCCTATGTTCATCGGCCAGTCAACTATCATGATATAGTTAATCATGGTAATAGCAATCGAAAATCCTAGGATACCATACATAAAAGCAGTTATAGCAAGGCGGGTGCTGGCCAGTCCCATAGCATGATCAAGACCGTGCACAGGAAATGGCGTGAAAACCTCCTCAATGCGATACTCCGCTTTTTTAACATCTTTCACTGCGTGTAAAAGCGTATCATCATCGTCATAAACGGCATTTACTATTTTACTACTCATGTTGGCTATGCGTGTTTTTATATTTGTCTCCTGATGCTTTCAAAATTGATTTCACCTCTGCTTGTGCAATTACAGGAAATGTTCTAGCGTATAGTAAGAACAACACAAAGAAGAAACCAATAGTTCCAATAAAGATCCCAATATCGTAAGGTTCTGGTCTGAACATGGTCCAGGAAGAGGGCAAATAGTCACGGTGTAACGAGGTTACAATGATTACAAAACGCTCAAACCACATTCCGATGTTTACCACAATTGAAATGATAAAGGAAAACATAATACTAGTACGTAATTTTTTAAACCACATTAACTGTGGAGAGAACACGTTACATGTCATCATGGCCCAATATGCCCACCAGTAAGGACCAGTTGCACGGTTAAGGAATGCGTACTGTTCGTACTCCACACCTGAATACCAAGCAATGAACAGCTCGGTTATGTAGGCAACCCCAACAATTGAACCCGTAATCATGATTACGATGTTCATCAATTCGATGTGTTGTCTTGTTATATAATTTTCTAAATGCGATACTTTACGCATGATAATCAACAAGGTGTTTACCATGGCAAACCCTGAGAAAATCGCACCCGCAACAAAGTAAGGTGGGAAAATGGTAGTGTGCCAACCCGGAATAATAGAAGTGGCAAAGTCAAAGGATACAATGGTATGTACCGATAATACCAAAGGCGTAGCCAGTCCGGCCAATACCAAAGATACCTCTTCAAAGCGCTGCCAGTCTTTGGCACGTCCACTCCATCCAAAACTCAACAACGCATAAATTTTCTTTTGGAAAGGCTTGATGGCTCTGTCTCGAATCATGGCAAAATCAGGTAGTAATCCTGTCCACCAGAATACAAGAGATACTGATAAATAAGTTGAAATAGCAAAAACATCCCATAAAAGTGGTGAGTTAAAGTTTACCCAAAGCGAACCATATTGATTTGGAATGGGCAATACCCAGTATGCCAACCATGGTCTTCCCATGTGAATAATCGGAAATAGCCCGGCTTGAATTACTGAGAAAATAGTCATGGCTTCCGCAGAACGATTAATAGCCATACGCCATTTTTGACGGAATAATAAAAGTACTGCAGATATGAGGGTTCCGGCATGTCCGATACCTACCCACCATACAAAGTTGGTAATATCCCAAGCCCAACCAACGGTCTTGTTTAATCCCCATACGCCAATTCCAGTAGAAATGGTGTAGATGATACAATACAATCCCCAGCCGAAGGCAAGGAGTGCAATAGTAAAAGCTATAAACCACTGCTTATTAGGTGGATTTTCAACGGGCGCAGCAATGTCAACCGTTACGTCGTGGTACGATTTTTTACCTGTTACTAAGGGCTTTCTAATGGGTGCTTCGTAGTGACTAGCCATAATAGTTCCTTAAGTGTTTCTAACTTTAACTTGATACATCACATTCGGTTTTGTGCCAATGCTTTCGAGCAGGTGATACATTCGATTGTCTTCTTTGAGGTGTGCTACCTCACTGTCTTTGTCATTAATGTCACCAAAAGCCAAGGCACCAGTTCCACAAGCACTTGAACATGCTGTTTGGAATTCGCCGTCTTTTATTTCACGACCTTCAAGTTTCGCGTCTAAAATGGTTTTTTGTGTCATTTGAATACACATTGAACATTTTTCCATTACCCCCCTTGAACGAACCACTACGTCTGGGTTCAATACCATACGTCCTAGGTCATCGTTCATGTGGTAATCAAATTCGTCATTCTTATTGTACAAGAACCAGTTGAATCTGCGTACTTTATAAGGGCAGTTATTTGCACAATAACGAGTCCCCACACATCTATTATATGTCATGTGGTTTTGGCCTTGTCGTCCGTGAGAACTGGCAGCCACCGGACAAACCGTTTCACAAGGTGCGTGATTACAGTGTTGACACATGACTGGCTGGAAGGTTACTTGCGGATTAGCCGAAGGATCTTCCATTTTGTTAAAGGTAGATAGGTAATCTCCCAATCCACTGATGTTTTCTACCATCTCTAAATCTCCTTCAAACGTATCTTGTGAAGAGTAGTAGCGGTCAATACGCAACCAGTGCATATCACGAGACTTGCGAATTTCTTGCTTGCCAACAACTGGAACATTGTTTTCAGCATGACAGGCAATCACACAAGCACCGCAGCCTGTACAGGAATTTAAGTCAATAGATAAATTAAAGTGGTGTCCAATAGAACGGTCAAAGGCTTGCCACATATCTGCCTCAGCAGAGGTTACGTCAATTTCTTCATGATCTCGAGACACTTGGGTCATCGAGTTCCAATATTTAGCGTCTTTGGTATTGAATATTTCTAGGGAAGTTTCACGAACAATCTCACCCCTACCCATAAGCGTGTTTTGCAACTGCGTACAAGCAAATTCATGCATGTCGCTAGTAGCCGTCACGGTTACGGTTTGTACTGGATTGAAGTTCTGATATAGTGGATACGCGTTGGTACCAACTTGCATTTCAGATTTCATTCCTGCTGTTTTACCATAACCCAATGCCAATCCAACAGTGCCTACGGCTTGTCCTGGTTGGATAAGTACAGGCGCTTTTACTACAATATCGTTGAGTTTGATTTCAGCAATACTCCCGTCAAGCGCACCATCTGACTGGTTAACGTTCTTTAATCCAAGTGCTTCTGCATCGGCCTTAGAAACGGTTAAATAGTTATCCCAAGTAACACGAGAGATGGGATCAGGAAATTCTTGTAGCCAAGGGTTGTTGGCTTGTTGACCATCGCCAATTCCTGTTTTGGTATACAGGTGTAATTCCAGTCCTGCTTTAGATTTGGCGCGAATAAGGCGTTGCATTAACGCAGCTACATTGTCGCGGTACCCTAAGCGATTACTGCTTGTGGTTACATAAAATCCGTCGTGAAGGGCTTCGTTAAAAGATGCGCCCCCAAGAATGTTGGCATTCCAGTACGCCTTGATGGCATCGTCATAACTTTGTGAACTACCGCTTAATTTAAGCAATACCTCTTGAAATTGTTTGGTGTCAAATAGTGGACGAATGGTAGGCTGCATCAATGCATAGTGACCCATTTTCATTTCCACATCGCCCCATGATTCCAAATAATGAGGGGTCGCAGCTACCCATTGGCAGTGCACTGCTGTCTCATCATTTTTCATGCTAAAGCTCAAGGACAAATCTGCTTTCTTAAGGCCAGCAATAAAAGCATCTGCGTTAGGTAGCGTGTATGCAGGATTAACCCCTGCCATAATCACACCTTTTACTTTTCCGCTGTTAAGATCGTTTACCAATTGGTTTATTTGACTTGCATCTCCTTGACGAAGTGACGTGTTCTGTCTTACGTCCATTACATCAGAACCTAATAGTTGATTGATGGCCAATGCAGCGCGTTGGGCATCTTCATTTTGTAAGCCAGTAACCACAACAGCACCTTTGCCTGCAGCTTTCAAGGCAGTAGCAATTTCAGATACTTTTGCCTTTAGCGCTTTTGAAAGCGAAGTTGGATAAGACGTATTGGTCAATGCGCCGTAAAGTACTGCCAATACAAATTGTTGTTCGGTTGCGGTAGTGGGTATGCGGAGATCCGCATTTGCGCCAGACAAGGTCATATTAGACTCAAACTGATAGTGCTTGGACATTGCTGCCTTACCCTTTTTGCCCTTGGGCACACGCGTTTTTGCGTATCCCGTACCATATCCTCCGCCTTGCCAGTCTCCTAGGAAATCAGCATCAACAGAAACAATACAACGCGCCTTGCTAAAGTCGTAGCTAGGTAGCGCACGTTTGCCATAGGCTTTTTCAAATGCGTTGAGTGCCGCTGTTTCTGATAGGGCATCATATACGTGATGGCTTATGTTGGAAAACTTAGCTTGAAAATCTTTGATAATTTGATTCGTCGTTGGGCTGGCTAAAGAAGGTGTAATTAGCGCTACTTCTTCACCCTTTTCAGCTAGTGTCAAAAGCTGCTGGGCAACATTTGCTTCAAGTGTATCCCAACTTACATCAACACCTGCTTGCTTGGGTCCTTGCACACGCATGCTGTCATAAAGCGACAATACAGAAGCTTGTACCCGTGCATTTGCAACATTATTTACAGGTGCGTCAGGGTTGTTTTCTACTTTAATCGGACGCCCTTCACGCGTTTTGATAAGTATGCTCGCAGTGTCAAAACCGTCAATCAGTGTAGTAGCGTAATAGTTGGCTATACCTGGAATGATTTGCTCTGGTTGTACTACATAAGGAACAGATTTGTTGATGGGGCCCTCACATGCGGCTAGTGTCGCTGCAGCAGTACTAAAGCCCATGTATTTTAGGAAATCGCGGCGAGAAGTTTCGCTTTCTGGCAATTCAGCGTTGCCCAAAAGGTCTTCAGGAAGTTTTTGAACGAACTCTTTTTGAGCCAAATCATCCGCCAAAGTTGACTGATTGCTTAACTCTACTTCGCTTTTCCAGTATTTTTTTTGATTGGGCATATATAATTTCTTAATAGTGACACTTTCCACACTCCAATCCACCCATCTGGGCAGCGGTTAGTTTATCTACTCCGTATTTTTTTGACAATTCCTCATGAATCTTGGTATAATAACCATTGTCTTTCACATTTACGTTAGTCTCACGGTGACAGTTGATACACCATCCCATGGTAAGCGATGAATGCTGGTACATGATTTCCATTTCTTCAACAGGGCCGTGACATTTCTGACATTCGATACCTGCAACAGAAACGTGTTGTGCGTGATTAAAATACACAAAGTCTGGCAGATTGTGAATACGTACCCACTTCACAGGTTCTGTTTCTCCTGTATAGCTTTGCGTAGACTCATCCCAACCTACAGCTTTGTAAAGCTTTTTGATTTCGTTGGTGTAAAATTCTTTAGTGTATCCTTTTTCTAAATCTTCTTCTCCGTTGTATTCAGCAATGTTCATGTGACAGTTCATGCACACGTTGAGCGACGGTATACCAGAATGCTTGGAAACGCGCGCAGAAGAATGGCAATATTTACACTCAATTTGGTTGTCTCCTGAGTGAATTTTGTGAGAATAATGAATCGGTTGAATGGGCATATACCCTTGGTCGATACCCACTTGCATCAGATAGCTGTATCCAACATATGCGCTTGAAAGCAATAGGAATACAACCGTAACAAACACCAAGAATGGGTTTTGCGCATAGGCTTTCCACAGTGGTGTACGGTTTGTTTTTTGTTTCTTAATAATTTCAACGCCGTTAGCCGCTGCGATTTTATTTAGTGTTTTGTTGACCAAAAACAACATGGTTACCAAAGCAGCCAAAACCAACATCAGCACCGCTAAGATCAAATCGTTTGTAAAGCCACCACCTGACTCGGCAGGAGCGGCAGCAGTCATGGCAGGAGCAGCTGGTGCGGGAGGTGTGTAGTCGGTGTACGCTAAGATATTATCAATGTCCTCGTTAGAAAGTTGTGGAAACGAGGTCATGACAGAACCATTGTACTCTTCATAAATGGCAACCGCTTGGGCATCGCCAGACTTTACCATGGCAGTCGAATTCTTAATCCAAGTGTAAAGCCATTCTTTGTCATACTTGGCAGATACGCCTGCTAAGGCAGGGCCCACAGCGCGTTTTTTGAGTTTGTGACAAGCAGCACAATTCGCGTTAAATAAAGACTTTCCTTTTTGGATATCAGGCTCTTGGGCATTTACAGCGAAGCTGAAGCAGAGCGTTAGGAGCAGTAATGGAAGGTGAGCTAGAAAGCTGTCCTTGAACATACGAGGTTAGTTGTTGGTTAATTCACACTTTAATGAATCTATCAGCAAAATTACGACACAGCCCCCATTTTAAAAACTAGATAGCTGTCAAAGTTTTAATTTATATTTTGTCTAAATAATATGTTAAATAGCTGTATATCAATGATATGCGAAAAATATGTTTAGCGTCTTTTTAACAAAAACTAATTCAAATATGGTGTATTTTTGCCTTCAAAGAAAAACAACATGCGCCAACAAACTTGCTGTTTTATTTTTTGTGTTTTGATAAACTGTTGCTACGTAATGGGACAGCAAGCACAAACGCAATTACGTGCACCACAGAAATTAGACAGCTTACTTCAGAAAAAAATAGCCTTAGACCGTTTGAATGCAGCCAAGAAGCAATTTACCATTCAAGTATTTTATGGCAATTTTGAGGAAACTACAGCAGCGTTAGAACGGTTTGAAACCTTATTTCCAAACATGATTGCACAGCTGATTCACGAAACACCCAACTACAAAATACGCGCAGGGAATTTTGCCACTGAGCGGGAAGCTTTGGCAGAATTAGAAAAGGTGAAACAGAGATTTCGCTCGGCTTTTGTACTAAAGCCTTAGGTTATTTAAGCGTTTTTTTGATGGCTACCTCTTCGTAGCACTCCACAACATCGCCTTCTTTGATATCGTTAAATCCTTTGATTTGCAGTCCACAATCGTAGCCTTTGGTAACCTCTTTCACATCGTCTTTAAAACGCTTGAGAGATTCCAATTCGCCCGTGAAAACAACAACCCCTTCACGGATAATACGAATACCTGAGTTGCGGATAATTTTACCGTCTGTAACCATACAACCGGCAATGGTACCCACTTTTGATATTTTAAAGGTTTCCCTGATTTCAGCATTACCCCTGATCTCTTCTTTAAACTCGGGTGAAAGCATGCCTTCCATCGCATCTTTAAGATCATTGATGGCGTCGTAAATAATGGAGTAACTTCGAATATCGATTTCCTCTTTCTCGGCCAATTGACGTGCCGTTCCCATAGGACGTACATTAAAGCCGATAACAATCGCATCGGAAGCCGAAGCCAACAATACATCTGATTCCGTTATGGCGCCAACGCCTTTGTGGATGATGTTAACTTGAATTTCTTCGTTAGAAAGCTTTTGGAACGAGTCCGTTAAGGCTTCGACAGAACCATCTACGTCTCCTTTCAGAATAATATTCAATTCTTTAAAATCACCCAGTGCAATACGTCTTCCAATTTCATCCAGCGTAATGTGGCGTTGCGTTCTTACCGACTGCTCGCGCACCAATTGGGTGCGTTTTGCGGCAATTTGCTTGGCTTCTCTTTCGTCGCCATAAATATTGAAGCGGTCACCTGCTTGCGGTGCGCCGTCAAGTCCTAAAATGGAAACAGGCGTAGACGGACCAGCTTCTTTAATTTCCATGCCATGCTCATTCTGCATGGCTTTTACTTTACCGCTGTGACGTCCAGCTAAAATATAGTCTCCAATACGCAATGTGCCAGATTGTACCAATAAAGTAGAAATATATCCTCTACCCTTATCTAAAAATGCTTCAACTACAGAACCTTGAGCAGCCTTGTTTGGGTTTGCTTTTAGCTCCAATAACTCTGCTTCTAACAAAACTTTTTCTAAAAGCTCTTCAACGCCTTGGCCTGTCTTAGCAGAGATGTCTTGGGATTGAATTTTTCCACCCCAATCTTCGACCAATAAATTCATTCCGGCTAAGTTTTCCTTGATTTTATCAGGGTTGGCCGTTGGCAAGTCCATTTTGTTAATGGCAAATACTATGGGAACCGAAGCCGCTTGTGCGTGACTGATGGCCTCTTTGGTTTGTGGTTTAATGTCGTCATCGGCAGCCACCACAATAATAACCAAGTCGGTTACTTGTGTTCCACGCGCTCGCATGGCAGTAAATGCCTCGTGGCCAGGTGTGTCTAAAAAGGTAATGGTTTGTCCGTTTTTCACTTTCACACTATACGCACCAATGTGCTGCGTGATACCCCCAGACTCTCCTTGAATTACATTTGCATTTCGCACATAATCTAAGAGAGATGTTTTTCCGTGATCAACGTGTCCCATAACCGTAACTATGGGTGCGCGGTGTTTTAAGTCCTCGGGTTTATCTTCGACTACTTCAACGGCTTCTTCAATGTCAGCCGTTACAAATTCCACTTCAAAACCAAATTCTTCGGCAACAACAGAAAGTGTTTCTGCATCCAAGCGCTGGTTCATGGTAACCATGATACCTAGCGACATACATGCCGATATAATTTGTGTGGAACTGATATCCATCATGGTTGCCACTTCTCCCACAGTTACAAACTCGGTAACCTTAAGGATTTTGCTTTCCGCTTCTTGTAACGCTTCTACTTCCTCCGATTTTTGACGGTGGGAGTCTCGTTTTTCACGACGGTACTTAGCTCCTTTTGACTTGGAAGTCTTTCCCTGCAGCTTTTCGAGCGTTTCGCGAATTTGCTTTTGGATTTCTTCTTCTGTCGGCTCTTCTTTAGCCACCGCTGGTCGCTGTTGTTTATTGCCGCGATTGTTGGGCTTGCGGTTTCCAGGACCTGTGTCTTTCGTAATACGTTTTCTGCGACGCTTGTTGCTATCGCTATCAGCAGGATTCTTTGGTGCGGGTTTTTTGAATTTTGATAAATCAATTTTATCCCCAGCTGATTTTAAACCACTTAACTTTTTGTATTGGGTTTCAATCTTTCCAGAGTTTTCAGCCGTTGGTTCTGCAGGCGTTGCTGTTTTTGCAGGTGCTTCCGCTTTAGCGTTGGCAGTTGGCACAGCCTCGGCAGGTTTATCTACCGCGGTAGGTTTATCAGCATCGGTGGGTTTTTCTGCTTTTAGTACAGCTGTTTCTTTTGGTGTTGGTGCTGTTTCTTTAGGCTCTGATGCTTTGGGCGCTTCAGCAGGCTTTTTTGGATTTGGGTTTAAGTCAATTTTACCTAGGGGTTTTAAGCCGCTCAAATTTGCTTGTGCCTTGACTACGTTTGTTGGCTTAGAAAGCTCGGGGGTGGGCGCTTCTTCTTTTTGTGCCTGTTCGCGAATGGCTTCTTTTTCTTTGCGTTTCTCTTCGAATACTTCGTGAGAAGCTTCTTTTTTAGAGCGATCCGTTTGGAATGCAGCTAAAAGAAGTTCATACTCTTGCTGCGAAATTTTGGCTGTTGGGCGCGCTTCCACTGAGAATCCTTTTTCGGATAGGTGATCCACTGCACGGTCCAACGAGATGTTTAGCTCGCGGAGTACTTTGTTAATTCGAATTGTTTTTAAATCTGCCATATAATCTTTTGCGCAATCAAAAATAAAAAATTGCTTGCTTTGGTTATTCGTTAGAAAATTCTGCGCTTAATATTTTTCGCACATCTGAAATGGTTTCTTCTTCCAAATCGGTACGTTTTATCAAATCTTCTACATCCTCTTCTAATACACTTTTAGCAGTATCTAATCCTGCCTTTTTGAATTCCGCTATAATCCAAGCTTCAATTTCATCAGAAAACTCAGTTAACTCAACATCTTCTTCCATGCCCTCACGGTACACGTCAATTTCGTAGCCCGTAAGTTGCCCGGCAAGGCGGATATTAAATCCTCCACGTCCGATGGCTTTGGAAACTTCGCTTGGGTCCATCATCACCTCAACACGCTTGGTCTCTTCATCTATTTTGACCGAAGTGACTTTAGCGGGACTTAAAGATCTTGTTATTAGAAGTTGGGTGTTGTTGGTGTAGTTAATCACATCAATATTTTCATTTCCCAATTCACGTACGATGCCGTGGATACGAGAACCTTTCATGCCCACACAAGCACCAACTGGATCGATGCGGTCGTCATACGAATCAACAGCCACTTTGGCTTTTTCTCCAGGGACGCGAACGGCCTTTTTGATGGTAATCAAGCCATCAAATACTTCAGGAATCTCTTGTTCAAATAATTTTTCCAAGAACCTTGGTGCCGTACGCGACATAATAATACTTGGTTTGGTTCCTTTAAGTTCTACGCTTTCAATAATTCCGCGAACATTGTCTCCTTTTCTATAAAAGTCAGATGGAATTTGTCGGTCTTTAGGCAGAATGATTTCGTTTCCTTCATCATCAAGCAGAATCACTACGCGGTTGCGTATGTGGTGTACCTCCGCTGTGTAGATTTCACCAACAAGGTCAATGAATTGCTTGTAGATGATGGTGTTGTCGTGCTCGTGAATACGTGCCACCAAGTTTTGACGTAGTGCCAAAACAGAGCGTCTCCCCAGGTCGGCTAATTTTACTTCTTCTGAAACATCTTCACCCACTTCAAAATCGGGCTCAATTTTTTGTGCTTCTGAAAGTTCTATTTCCTCATTGGGATCTTCTACTTCGCCATTTTCCACAACAATGCGGTTACGCCATATTTCCAAATCCCCTTTGTCTGGGTTGATAATAATATCAAAATTGTCATCTGTTCCGTATTTCTTTTTCAAGGTGTTGCGAAACACTTCTTCAAGGATTGACATTAACGTTACTCGGTCGATGAACTTTTCGTCTTTAAACTCCGAAAACGACTCTATAAGGGCGAGATTTTCCATATTACTTGTTAAATTGAATTTGAACGATTGCTTTTTTAATTTCAGTATAGGACACTTTAGCGTCCTTAGTTACCGTGTGTTTTCCTTTGCCAACGGGTTTTGGTTCACGTGCTTTCCACTGCAGCGCAATCATTTGATCGTCTGTAGCTGTTAGGGTTCCTTTTAGCTCTTCATCGCTGTTGGTGATGATTTTCAAGATACGGCCTAGGTGTTTTTTGTACTGTCGCGGTTGCATCAGCGGTGCGGCAGCACCTGCAGAACCTACTTCAAGTGAAAAGTCGTGCTCTTCTCTATCTAAGTTGTGCTCAATATGGCGACTCACTTGCATGCACTGCTCAAGGGTTACCCCAGTGTCGCCATCAAGTACAACACGGATGTGCAAAGCTAGGTCGATGCTTATGTCCACTAAAAATAAAGTGGGCTGCTCGGCCAAGGCTTCGTTGAGTAATTCGTGTACGCGTTTATTAAAATCCATAAAATAAAAAAGAGGACAATGTCCCCTACCACTATCCCGTTAAACGACGCAAATATAGCAATAAAATTGGATTTAATACCACTGACAAAAATCTTCAAAATTATTGTGTCGTTTGCCTGCTAATATTTGAGTTCATTAGCACTTGTACAAAAAGAAAGGTTGCATAAAAAACCCCACTCAAATGAGCGGGGTTTTGTTGTTGGCCTACTAGGGCTCGAACCTAGACTCTTCTGAACCAAAATCAGACGTGTTGCCAGTTACACCATAGGCCAATATATCAAACTCCATTTATATAACAGACGCAATACTTAAAACGTTGTACTACACATAGACGGTTGGCAAAAATAGCACAAAGTTTTTGTTGCGCCAATAGTTTAAAAAAATCTTATGTCAAGTTTTAGCAGATATTGTACTTTAGTGCTCTTTACGAGACCTATGAATTTTACCAAAAAAAATACGTTAACAGGTTGGTTTGTATTTTTTATCGCCTTTACTACCTACTACCTAACGGTTGAACCTACAGCAAGTTACTGGGATTGTAGTGAATATATTGCTACATCGGCAAAACTTCAAGTTGGACATCCCCCTGGCGCACCCCTTTTTCAGATGATGGGTGCCTTTTTTTCCTCGTTTGCCAGTGGGCCCGAAAGCGTGGCTTTCTGGGTAAATATGATGTCAGTAATGGCCAGTGCCTTTACCATACTTTTTATGTTTTGGTCGCTTACACGCATCCTTACACGCTTTGTGATTAAAGACGAACAGCCAAAAGGACCAAATGAAATATTGGTGCTGGGCGCAGCGGCAGTTGGTGCATTGAGCTATGCGTTTTCAGACTCGTTTTGGTTTAATGCCGTTGAAGCAGAAGTATATGCCATGGCCATGTTTATCACCTCCGTGATGTTTTGGCTAGGTCTGAGGTGGGAAGCAATAATGCACACGCCGCGTGGCGATCGTTGGCTGGTGATGATTGCATTCCTTATTGGACTATCTTTTGGTGTGCACTTTATGGGGCTACTTACAGTACCTGCCATTGGTATGTTGTATTATTTTAGAAACTATACCTTTTCTTGGAAGTCTTTTGTAATTGCCAATGTGGTTTCCGTTGCCGTATTGCTGTTTGTTTTCAAACTCCTGCTGCCGCTAACGCTCGCCTATTTTGGAAATGCTGAGGTTTTCTTTGTCAATTCATTTGGATTGCCGTTTAATTCAGGAACCATCATTGCCGGTTTATCCATCATTGCTTTTTTCTTTTGGGGCTTGCGCTTCACCCAGCAAAAAAAATGGGTTCAGCTCAACACAGGACTTTGGTGTATTGCCTTCATACTCATCGGATTTTCCTCATGGATTATGCTGCCCATTCGCGCCAACGCAAATACCGTTATTAACGAAAACGCACCGGCCGATGCGCGGGCATTGTTGGCCTACTACAACCTAGAGCAATATCCCGAAACCCATTTGTTCTATGGCCCAATGTATACGGACATGTATGCGGGGCAGGATGAAAAAGATCCCTACAGAGACGACAAGCCCAAATATGAAAAAGACCTAAAGAAAAGGCGTTATGAGATCGTCAATGCATGGAAAGATGCACGCATCAATGCCAATAATAAGCACACAGGATTGCTTCCCCGGATGTGGAGCTCCGGAAATGCGGTAAACTACATCACGTATTACGGCGCACCTGATTTTGACATCAAGCCCGAATACCGAAACCAAGAAAAGCTTATTAATTTAATAAATGATTTTATTTCAAGAGTTAACAACAATGAAGTTGATGCAAAAGGGTATCACGAGTTTTTACAGCGATTTGGCGCCTATATTGACATCGAAAAACCTTCTTTAGTAGACAACCTAACTTATCTGTTTGACTTCCAAATAAATTATATGTATTTCCGCTATTTTATGTGGAATTTTGCCGGCAAACAAAATGACGAAAAAGGGGAACTAGACCCGTTTAATGGCAATTGGATCAGCGGCATATCATGGCTGGACAGCATCAGGCTAGGGCCACAAAACAACCTCTACCAAGATGGAAAAAACAACAAAGGCCGCAATACCTACTTTATGCTGCCCTTGTTCTTAGGCTTGCTGGGAGCTTTATTTTTATATCAACAAGACAAAAAGCAATTTTGGGTGCTGCTTGTGTTTTTCCTCTTTACAGGATTAGCACTAAAGGTATATCTCAACGAACGTGTCTTTGAACCGCGCGAACGTGACTACGCGCTTGTTGGTTCTTTTTATGTGTTTGCCATGTGCATTGGAATTGGTGTAGTAGCCCTTGGCGACAGCCTGAAAAAAGTGGTTTCAGCTCGTGTGGCGGCTCCTTTGAGTGTTGTGCTTTGTTTGTTGGCAGTGCCTGTGCTTATGGGCTCTCAAAATTGGGACGACCACGACCGTTCAAATCGATATACGGCACAATCAACAGCAAAAGCCTATTTGGATTCTATTGACGAAGACAAAGACGCCATGATCTTTACCATTGGAGACAACGATACCTTTGCCATTTGGTATGCGCAAGAAATTGAAGGGTATCGTACCGATGTACGAAGCATCAATACGCAACTGCTGGCGACCGATTGGTATATCGATCAGTTAAAGCGCAAAACTTACGAAAGTAATCCCATTCCGTCTCAACTGAGCCATAAACAATATGCCTACGGGACACGTGATTACATCAAGTTTGAGGCGGTAAACGACAGTGTGCGTTGGGATTTGGGAGACTTTATGACTTGGGTTTCCAGTGACAACCCACGTACACGCTACAAGCATTTGCTACAACAGTACGAAGTAGATTTAGCTAGAATACCAGAGCAAACGCTTAATATGGTGTACTATCCCACGAATAAAATTAGGGTGCCGGTCAACAAAGAAAATGTATTAGAGAGTGGTGTGGTTAAGCCAGAAGATGCTGATTTAATTGTGGATTATATCGACATTGACTTGCCCAAGTCTGGCTTGTACAAAAACCGTTTAATGATGCTAGATATCTTACATAACAACGATTGGAAACGTCCAATATATTATACCGGGGGAAGTTATGATGATCAAGAATACATCTGGATGAAAGACTATTTACAATTGGATGGACTGGTTTATAAGTTGGTACCCATAAAAACACCCGAAAATCCCATCAATCCTTATCAAATGGGGCGCATTGATGCGGATAAAATGTATGACATTGTCCAAAAATGGGATTGGGGAAATGCAGACAGCGAACAAATATACCACGACCCAGAAACACGTAAAAACAGCATTTCTTTTAGAAGCAACTTAACCCGTCTGGCAGAACAATTAACCAAAGAAAACAAGCCTGAAAAAGCGATAGCTATTTTGGACTTAGCCATGGAAAAAATGCCATTGGAATATTTTGGGTATTACAGCCTGTTAACGCCAATCGTTGCCACTTACTACCAAGCTGAGGCCAATGAAAAAGCCGGTGCTCTGGCTGAAAAAATTGCTGACAAATACCGTGACAAACTAAACTATTACAATTCCATTGGAGATGCCAACCAGCGGGCTTATGCAGAAATCATACTAACAGATATGGAACGCTATCGTACAGTTGTAGATGCGACGGTAGCCGCCGAACACGTTGCGGTAGCAAAGACGCTAATTCAAGGGTTTATTGAAAGTTCAAGGAGTTTTGCCCCTTTGTATTCGGCCTATGATTACTACACACCCATGGCACCTTATGTTACTGTATTGTTTGATGCAGAAATGGAAGCATCAGGGCGTTTGCTTTTTGATGCCATTGCCCAAGTCTATCAAAACAGGCTTGCGCTATTAAGTCAAGTGCCAAATGAAGAGCTTGCCTATTATAAGGAAAGCATCGCCTATGAAATTAATGGGTACCAAGCATTGGTTGAAAGTTATCAAATGGTAGAGCCAGATTTAGCGCTCGTAACCGAAGTCAATAAGGTTTTTAGAAAAGCTGTAGCGCCTTATCAACAGGATTAGACAAAATCTTTCATCAGACCAATAAGTGTATTGGCATCTTGTTCGCCGCTTTGGCGCCAAACCATCTCTCCTGATTTGTATATCATCAGCGTAGGGAGTCCTTTGACACGTAGGGCTTCGGCTAATTTGGGATTTTTGTCAACATCTATTTTTACTACTTTCCCATTATCGCCCATGGCAGCTGCTACATCCCGAAGCACGGCATGCATTTGCACAGAAGGATCGTTCCAGTCGGTATAAAAACTCAACAGAATGGGAATATTAGCATCAATTAATTCTCCAAACTTGGACATGATGTATTATTTGATTATTCAAAAATACATTTTTTCCACAACTCAACGAATATGAACGTTATCTAAAGGTTTTATTATTGAAAATTCCTTTTTCCCTTTCGGCTTATAAGTTCTATTTTTAACACAGTTTAAAAACAACTATGTCCAAAAACCGCCTTTTCCTTTTAGATGCCTATGCTTTAATTTTCCGTGGTTATTACGCTTTTATCAAAAACCCCAGAATCAATTCCAAAGGCATGGACACGAGTGCTATATTGGGCTTTACCAATTCCCTTTTTGATGTAATCAAAAAAGAACGCCCCGATCATCTGGCCGTTGCATTTGATAAGGGAGGGTCAAAATTTAGAAACGCTATTTTTTCTGAGTATAAAGCCAATCGATCAGAAACGCCAGAGGCCATTAAGATTGCTGTTCCCTATATCCAACAACTACTCAAAGCCCTGCACATTCCGATCATTGAGCTTGAAGGCTTTGAAGCCGATGACATCATAGGTACGCTAGCAAAGCAAGCAGAAAAAGAATCTTTTGAGGTATTTATGGTCACGCCAGACAAGGACTTTGCCCAGTTGGTGTCCGAAAGCATATTTATGTATCGCCCTGCGCGCATGGGCAATGGCATTGAAATTTGGGGCATCCCCGAAGTGCAAAAAAAGTTTGAAATAACACATCCCGAACAAGTCATTGATTATTTGGGTATGATGGGCGATGCCGTTGACAATATTCCTGGGCTTCCTGGTGTTGGTGATAAAACCGCCAAAAAATTTCTTGCGCAATACGGCAGCATGGAAGCGTTGCTGGCCAATACAGCCGATCTCAAAGGCAAAATGAAAGAAAAAATCGAAGCCAATAAAGAGCTTGGGCTGTTGTCTAAAAAACTAGCCCGTATTATGCTGGACGTGCCTGTACAGTTTGATGCTAACGACTATAAACTATCAGACCCTGATGTGCCTGCGGTTAGTGAACTGTTTCAAGAATTGGAATTCAGACGTTTGAGTGAAACTTTTATCAAAGTCTTTAAGCCCGCCGAAGCCACTGCTGAAGTAACCAAATCCGAGACCAAAGCGGCTCCTGCTGCCTTTGATTTGTTTAATCAACCCGGCAGTGGGCAAATTGAAAACCTGTCTGCTTTCAAATCGCTTGACAATGTGCCACACCACTACCAATGTGTGCAAACCGAACTGGAGCGCAAGCTGTTGTTGCAGACCATGCAACGACAAAAAAGTGTTTGCTTTGATACGGAAACCACAGGGCTAGACGCTGTGAGTGCATCGATCGTTGGCGTCGCATTTAGCTGGCAAGCCCATACGGGATACTATGTGCCCATTCCAGAAGATGCCGATATGCGCAAGGCAATTCTTGAGAGCCTAACACCTTTTTTCGAAAATGAAGCCATTGAGAAAGTAGGGCAAAACCTCAAATATGACCTAAAAGTGATGCAGCAGCATGGGATTTCGGTCAAGGGAAAATTATTTGATACCATGCTCGCGCACTACATTATCAACCCAGATATGCGTCACAATATGGATGTATTGGCAGAGACCTATCTCGGGTATCGCCCCAAACCCATCACAGATTTGATTGGTAAAAAAGGGAAGAGTCAAGGTTCTATGCGCGATGTGCCCATAGACCAACAAACCGAATACGCTGCCGAGGACGCCGACATTACTTGGCAGCTAAAAGAACACTTCGAAAAGGAGCTGGGCAAAAACGAGCAACGCGCTTTGCTTGACAAGGTAGAGCTGCCTTTGGTTCGGGTATTGGCCGCCATGGAGTTGGCAGGCATAAGCATTGATGTGCCTTATTTGAATGAAATGTCCAACGTCTTACAGCAAGAAGCTACTGCCTTAGCGCAACGTGTTTTTGAACAAGCCGGTGAGACCTTTAATTTGGCATCGCCCAAGCAATTGGGGCCTATTTTGTTCGATAAGCTTAAACTGGTTGACAAGCCTAAAAAAACCAAAACGGGACAATATTCCACGGCTGAAGAAGTGCTGTCTACACTTGCCAAAAATCATCCCATAGTCTCTGATATTTTGGAATGGCGCAGCGTGCAAAAACTCAACAACACTTACGTAGCTGCTTTGCCAGATGACGTAAACGAAAAAACCAAGCGTGTCCATACGGTGTACAATCAGGCGGTTGCTGCCACAGGGCGCTTGAGTAGCAACCATCCCAATTTGCAAAACATTCCCATTCGAACGCCAAGAGGTCGGCAGGTGCGTAAGGCTTTTGTGGCCAAAGACGATGAGCATGTGCTGATGGCTGCGGATTATTCACAAATTGAATTGCGCATCATTGCCTCGCTGAGTCAAGACCCCAGTATGCTGGCGGCCTTTAACAACAACGAAGACATTCACGCTGCCACGGCTGCCAAGGTGTTTGCTGTGCCACTCGATGAGGTATCGCGTGAGCAAAGAAGCCAGGCCAAAACGGTCAATTTTGGAATCATATACGGGGTATCGGCTTTTGGGCTTAGCAATCAAACAACACTTAGTCGCAAGGAGTCCAAGGCGCTAATTGATGCCTATTACGAAAGCTATCCAAAGTTAAAAGCCTATATGGGCCAACAAGTCGACTTTGCACGTGAGCACGGCTATGTGGCTACGGTATTGGGCAGGCGTCGTTATTTGAAAGACATCAATTCGCGTAATGCCATTGTGCGCGGTGCCGCCGAGCGCAATGCAATCAATGCGCCCATCCAAGGAAGTGCTGCAGATATCATCAAGCTGGCCATGCTTAACATCTATGACAAGATGCAACAAGAAAACGTTAAGGCACAAATGCTGCTACAAGTCCATGACGAATTGGTTTTCGAATGCCCAAAGTCGGAATTAGATGCTTTGAAGCAACTCGTGAAAACCGAAATGGAAGCAGCCTATTCTCTACAAGTTCCACTCACGGTTGACATGGGTATTGGACACAACTGGCTAGAGGCGCATTAATTTTTTTTATAAATTTATACCGATTTGGGACACTTCCCAAGCGCCAAATTTTAACACTTCACAATAATTTTTTTAATGACACCCTTAGGGGTGCTTTGGCAACGTGGTTTACACTGTAAGCCACCTATCAGCTGTTTTGCTATTGCTAACAAAGACAATAGCATTGGGTGTTGGTATATGATATGGTGAAGTTTCCTTTAGGTTGGACTTAGCCGAAAAAGCGACACTAATTCTGAAAGTAGGCATAACCTTAATATCAAATAAAATGAAAAATAATATATTCAAAATGATAATGATTGTGTTTGTTTTTGCTTCTTGCCAAGAGGAGTTAGAATTTGAAGACACAGAAACAGCGCAAACACCACCAAATGTATTAGAACAAAAAAAGATACAAAATGGTCGGTTTGTTTTCTCTTCAGTATCAGCACTTGAAGAAACCATAGAAGAACTTCAAAAATACGATTCTAAAAGTATTTCGAGCTTTAAAAGCCAATGTGAAATTTAGTGTGGAAATGAATGAAGCAGAATTTAAAGTTGCTTAGAAAATAAACACTCGACTAAGTTCAAAAAACAAATCCAAAAATAGCGTTTGCATTATTGGGGATAGTTTGTACATTTGCAGCCCGCCAAACAGGAGTAAATCCCATATGGCGCTAACGAGCAAAAACGTATAGAGTGGACTCATTAAGTTATAAAACCGTATCCATCAACAAGCAAAACGCTGATAAACAGTGGGTTGTGGTTGATGCTGCCGACCAAATTCTAGGTCGCTTTTCTTCAAAAGTAGCCAAGCTATTGCGTGGTAAATACAAGCCAAGCTTCACCCCACATGTTGACTGTGGAGACAATGTCATTGTAATCAATGCAGAAAAAATTAAATTAACCGGTAACAAATGGACCGATAAGTCTTATATCCGTTACACAGGTTATCCTGGTGGTCAGCGTTCGCTTACGGCCACAGAATTATTTGAAAAAGACCCAACACGTGTTGTTGAAAAAGCCGTTAAGGGTATGCTTCCAAAAAACAAATTAGGTGCTGAATTGTTCCGAAACCTTTACGTTGTTGAAGGTGCTGAGCACGATCATGGTGGTCAACAGCCAAAAGAATTAAACATCAACGAGTTAAGTTAATATGGAAACCATTCACAAAATTGGTCGTCGTAAAACAGCCATCGCACGTGTTTACCTCTCTGAAGGTAAAGGTGAAATTACGGTAAACAAAAAGCCTTTGGCCGTGTATTTTGCACCTGCCACATTACAATATAAAGTGAACCAACCCTTTGCGCTAACCGAAACTGCAGGTCAATATAACTTGAGTGCATCTGTTGTAGGAGGTGGGCCTAACGGGCAAGCTGAGGCCGTACGTCTTGCTATTTCAAGAGCGCTTTGTGCTATTGATGAAGAGCATCGTTTGGTATTAAAGCCAGAAGGACTACTTACACGTGACCCAAGAATGGTGGAGCGTAAAAAGTTCGGTCAAAAGAAAGCAAGAAAAAAATTCCAATTCTCGAAACGTTAACCTTATCGTTGCGATAGCGCAACATCA
This sequence comes from Flavobacteriaceae bacterium, assembly GCA_002862705.1. Classification (GTDB taxonomy): domain Bacteria; phylum Bacteroidota; class Bacteroidia; order Flavobacteriales; family Flavobacteriaceae; genus UBA7446. Next base: position 21,080 of record PKDU01000009.1, on the reverse strand, counting down.
AGTTCATTTAAATACCATTAATTTGTTGCCACTAGTTTAGCATCTAAATGTCCAAGGCCGACCACATCGCCACTTGGATATTGCTAATCAGGGAACGTAAACTATAAACAACAATGTCTAAAATAGAAGTCAAAGACCTATTGGATGCCGGAGTGCATTTTGGTCACCTTACCCGCAAGTGGAACCCCAACATGGCCCCATATATCTATATGGAGCGCAACGGGATTCACATCATCAACCTGTATAAATCGGTTGCTAAAATCGAAGAAGCCAACGAAGCCTTGTCAAAAATCGCTGCGTCTGGTCGTAAAATCTTATTCGTCGCTACCAAAAAACAAGCAAAGGATATCGTTTCTGAAAAAGTAGCTAACGTAAACATGCCGTACATCACTGAACGCTGGCCTGGCGGTATGCTGACCAACTTTGTTACCATCCGTAAGGCGGTAAAGAAAATGGCAGCCATCGATAAAATGAAAGCTGACGGTACTTTTGAAACCCTTTCTAAAAAGGAAAAACTACAAGTAGATCGCCTACGTGCCAAGCTAGAAAAGAACTTAGGTTCTATCTCGGACATGACACGTTTACCGGGTGCGCTTTTTGTGGTAGATATCCGTCGTGAGCACATTGCCGTTAAGGAAGCACAAAAGTTGAACATTCCGATTTTCGCTATGGTGGATACTAACGCAGACCCACGCGAGGTTGACTACGTGATTCCAGCGAATGACGATGCGTCAAAATCTATTGAAAAAATCATGACTTTGGTTACCGATGCTGTTGCCAAAGGACTTAAAGAACGCCAAAAAGACAAAGCAGATGCTGATGCCGCTGCAACTGAAGGTGAAGTTGTTGCACCAGCTGCACCCTTAGAGGCTCCCGCTGAGGAAGCTAAAGCTGCTGCTGAGGAAGCTGCCGAGGCTCCTGTTGAGGAAGCTGAAGCTGCTGCTGAGGAGGCCGTCGAGGCTCCTACTGAGGAAGCTGAACCTACCACAGTAGATAAACCTGCTAAGGCAAAGCCAACTACCAAAGCGAAGAAGAAAGCTGCGCCAAAAGCGAAGAAAACAGCCGCCAAAACAAAAAAGAAAGCTGCGCCCAAGGCAAAAAAAGCAAGTACGCCTGAAGTAGAAACGGAAGAACCAACAGAAGAAGACAACTAAATAAAATACACTATGTCAAAAATTACTGCTGCTGAAGTAAACAAACTGCGCAAAAGCACTGGTGCAGGTATGATGGACTGTAAAAAAGCACTTGTAGAGGCTGGTGGCGACTTTGAAGCTGCCATTGAGTTGCTACGTAAAAAAGGACAAAAGGTTGCTGCAAACCGTGCCGACCGCGAATCCGCTGAAGGGGCTGTAATCGCACGTGTAAACGCCGATGCAACCGCAGGTGTTGTGGTGTCGATTAACTGCGAAACTGACTTTGTAGCCAAAAACGACAGTTATCTAGAACTCGCCAATAAGCTGGCGGATATTGCACTAGAGCACGAAACGAAAGATGCCTTTTTAGCAACCACCTTTGAGGGAGACCTTAGCGTTGCCGACAAGCTAACGGAGCAAACGGGTGTCATTGGTGAAAAAATTGAAATTGGTGGTTTTGAACGCTTGGAGGCGCCTTTCGTAGGTTCGTACATCCATGCGGGGAATAAGATTGCCACGCTCGTTAGTCTTTCTACTGCGGTGGAAGGTGCTGCAGAAGCTGCTAAGAATGTTGCTATGCAAGCTGCTGCGATGAATCCCATCGCACTTAACGAAGATGGCGTTGATGCCGCGGTTATCGAAAAGGAAATTGAAATTGCCAAAGACCAACTGCGTCAAGAAGGCAAGCCCGAAGCCATGCTCGATAATATTGCTAAAGGAAAAATCAAGCGTTTCTTCAAAGACAATACGCTGGTTAATCAAACCTATATCAAAGACAGCAAACAAAGTGTTTCGGCTTATGTAAGCTCGGTTCACGCAGACCTAAGCGTAACAGGATTTAAGCGCCTGGCACTAGGCTAGTCCTAAACCTTTGTTAAAAAAAATAAAGACCTCCAATTATGGGGGTCTTTTTTTTATCTTGGCAGTATCCAAATCCGCATATGCAATGAAAACATGTGTCTTACTGTTGCTTTTTAGCTTTTCAACAGCCGCCTATGGCCAACGCATTACTGTGCTGGACAGCAGCTCCCAAGAACCTATCCCCTTTGTACATGTATACGACGGCAATAAAGACGTCATCGCCAGTGCAACAGGTGCGTTTTACTGGCAAAGCAATGCCGCAGATTCCATTTCCTTGTCTTGCATGGGCTATGCCACGAAAACAATTAGTGTTGATCAACTCAAAGATTCCCTTTTTTTGATGCCCGAAGCCTTGGCGCTTGCGCCCATTGTGGTATCCAACAGAACCCTAACGGCAAAAGAAATCATGGCGCGCGTACTTGAAAAAACGCCCAACAACATGGACTTTGGGCTTTCGTCTAGCGAGGTTTATGTAGTCTCAAAAAACAATTCCGTGATTCAAAAAATGGATATCGAGATTAAAAAATCGACCATCCCAGAATTGGATCAAACATTTGTTGATGAAATCCTTCGAGAAATGCCTAAAAATGAAGAGAGCACTGACTACACCCAAAGTAAGTGGCTTAGAGACAGTGGGGGATCAGAGCTTCACAAATTAGAAGTCATACAGGCGGCAACCCTCAAGGATTCACTAGCCGAAGCCACCTTTGCGTCAATGGACGAAACCGTTGAACGCATCCTAAAAAAACGAGTCAAAAAAGACTCCTATTTTAAGGTAAAATCAGGGCCCCTTATTTCTATAAAGGTCGATAACGACAATGCTAAAGAAGTAGATTCAATAGCCAAGGACAGCCTAAAAGCAACACCCAAAGATTACGCCAATAGACAACTCGGCATGCTAAAGCGAAAGGTCAATACCTTGCTTTTTAGGGAAAAAAACTGGGCGCTACCCTTTCTAGAAAAACCAGATAAATACACACTTACCAACGAGGGTATCGTCTATGACCAAAGGGTTCCTACCTATAAATTGCGTTTCACGTCAAAAAAGAGAAAAGACTACAGCGGTTATCTGCTGGTGGATGTGGTTGATTTTGGGGTACATAAAATATCCTACCACCACAACAAACACGCACTTAGAATTAAATTGTTTGGCTTGTTTTATGAGGAGCGACTTGATAACAGAACCTATATATTTGTCAAAAACCAATTGGACAAATACACCCTGTATCAGATAAAAGAAGAAGAAAAATTTACTTTTGGACTAAAAAGACCCATCAAAATCATTGAAAAAAACAAGGTGGTCAAAGGGCGTAACAGGCAAAACGTATTGGCGATGGACGTTAACATGCGCATGAAAGAAGTTTATAAAGCAAACATCTTTTTCAATTCGTTTACGCCTATTTCGAAGAAGGAATTCGATGCATTGAAAGTTGTCCATACAGTAATTCCAACCGATTACTATTCGCTGGAAGCCGTTCGTGAGCTTATGCCGGGATTGCCCATAGAATAAGGATTTTATTGGGTTCGGGTGCAGACAGCTCGGTGTATCCCCCCGAACTTCTTATATTTGCATAAACACACTCCATGCCATACAAACGAATACTTTTAAAGCTAAGCGGCGAAGCACTCATGGGAGCGCGCACCCACGGTATTGACCCAAAACGCTTAAGCGAATATGCCCAGGACATTAAAGAGATCGTTACGCTAGGCGTAGAAGTTGCTATTGTCATTGGAGGAGGAAACATATTTAGGGGCGTTGCAGCTGCCAGTAACGGTATGGATCGCGTACAAGGCGATTATATGGGCATGCTTGCCACCTGTATCAACGGGATGGCACTGCAAAGTGCTCTCGAAGATGCAGAAGTGCCCACCCGGCTACAAACCGCCATCAAAATTGAAGCAATAGCAGAACCTTATATCAAACGAAGAGCCGTACGCCACCTCGAAAAAGGACGTGTGGTCATCTTTGGTGCAGGTACTGGAAATCCATTTTTTACGACAGACTCGGCAGCCGTATTACGTGCCATTGAAGTAAATGCCGACGTAATCCTAAAAGGAACCCGTGTGGATGGTATCTATACGGCAGATCCAGAAAAAGACAAGTCCGCTGAAAAATTTGACAACATTTCCTTTAAAGACGTGCTAAGCAAGGGCTTAAAGGTTATGGACTCCACTGCCTTTACACTAAGTCAAGAAAACGAGCTGCCCATTGTTGTTTTTGACATGAACAAACCGGGGAACCTCAAAAAAGTAGTTATGGGCGAAGCCATTGGAACATTGGTAAATCTTTAAATCATGGAAGAATTAAATCTTATTTTGGAAATGGCTGAAGAAGCCATGAACAAAGCCCTAGAACACTTAGACAAGTCGTTCATTAATATTCGTGCCGGTAAGGCCAATCCTGTGATGCTATCAACCGTAAAAGTAGATTATTACGGAACACAAACACCCCTTAATCAAGTGGCCAACGTAAACACCCCTGATGCCCAAACCCTTTCTGTTCAGCCTTGGGAAAAAGCACTTATCCCCGAGATTGAAAAAGCCATTATGGTGGCCAATTTGGGTTTTAACCCCATGAACAACGGAGAGTCGGTGATCATCAGTATTCCACCGCTAACTGAAGAGCGCCGCCGAGAATTGGTAAAACTCGCCAAGGCAGAGGCAGAACACGCCAAAGTCGGAGTGCGCAGTGCGCGAAAAGAGGCCAATGCAGAACTGAAAAAACTTGAACTCTCTGAAGATGAACTTAAAAATGCTGAAGTTGATGTTCAGGAAGCTACTGATAAATTTATCGCCCTAATAGACGATAGGTATCAGATAAAAGAAAAAGAAATCATGACTGTGTAAGCAGTTCATGAACACATCGTTGCTATGATAAAATGGATTAACACACGCTTTTGGGAAAGCGTGGCGCGACTTATCCTCCGCAATCGTATTGTTTTTTTGTTGGCCATCTTGGGTACAACATTTTTGCTCTCCACACAGTGGAGCAACATCCGTTTTAGCTTTACTGAAGCCAACCTACTCCCCGACAATCATCCGTTTAATACCTTTTATCAGGAATTCCTAGATCGCTTTGGGGAAGAAGGAAACCTGATCGTACTTGCCGTGCAAGACGAGGCATTTTTTGAGCCTGAAAAATTAGCCGCATGGGCTGCGCTAGGGGATAGTTTGGTGGCATCTCCCAGTACCGAAAATGTGGTTGATATAAGTAGGCTTACCCAACTCAAACGCAACGATAGAAAAAAAGTCTTTGAGGTTGCACCCTTGCCATACCAACGACCCAAGACCCAAGCAGAAGCAAGCGCCCTAAAAGAATGGCTCTATAAACAACAACCGCTTTATGACGGCCTTCTTTTTAATCAAGAAACGGGGGTTATTCAAACAGCAATTTACCTAAAAACAGCAGTGGTCAATAGCGGGGAACGTCAGCAATTTGTAGACAACTTGCTTGCAGATAACGTTGCCGCATTTGAAAAACAAACGGGGCTTGATGTCCGCGTGTCGGGCATGCCATACATACGTACCCTAAATGCCAAAATGATCTTGGACGAAATAGGGTTGTTTGTACTTATGGCCACGCTAGTAACCACCCTTATTTTCTTCTTTTTCTTTAGGTCATACAGGGCTACGTTTATCTCCATGTCCATCGTGGTGATTGGGGTCATGTGGGCCTTTGGGATTATCGGATTATTGGGCTTTGAAATTACCGTACTCACGGCACTTATTCCGCCCATCATCATTGTCATTGGTGTACCCAATTGCATTTTCTTAATCAATAAATATCAAAACGAAATTAAGAAACACGGAAATCAGGCGCGCTCGCTTCAGCGTGTTATCTCCAAAGTTGGTAACGCTACGCTGATGACCAACATGACTACGGCATGTGGTTTTGCAACTTTTACACTTACCAACAGCAGTTTATTGCGCGAGTTTGGTATCGTAGCTTCCATAAACATCATGATGATATTCTTGCTGTCTTTGTTGATGATTCCCATCATTTACAGCTTTATGTCCATTCCAAATAAAAAACATTTGGAGCACCTTAATAGAGAATGGATGTCTGGTTTTATCAATTGGATGGAACGTATGGTAAAGCATCGAAGGGTGTCCGTTTATTTTATTTCGGTTTTTGCCCTGATGCTTAGCATCGTTGGAATTTATGAGATTCGGTTGTCGGGAACCATCATTGACGACATGCCCAAAAAAGCAGATTTCTATCAAGATATTCGGTTCTTTGAAACCCATTTTAAAGGAGTTATGCCCATTGAAATCATGATAGATACCAAGCGGGCAAATGGCGCAACACGCCTAAGCACACTTAATCGCATGAATAAACTAGAAAGCGATTTGCTAGAAATTCCCGAGCTCTCCAGCCCCGTTTCGGCTGTCTCCGTGGCAAAGTATTTAAAACAGTCGTATTACAATGGGAATCCCAAGTACTTTCAATTGCCAACAAGACAGCAAGACAATTTTATTAGAGCACACGCTAAAAACCTAAAAGGAGAAGTGAATTTCCTTAAAAGCTTGGTAGACCCAACAGGGCAATTTGCGCGCATAACCGTTATGCTGCAAGACGTTACTACAGAACGTATGGAAGCCATTGAAATGGAAGTGAAAAAGAGCATAGACAAGCATTTTGCCGCTGACCGATTTAATGTTTCCATCACTGGAAAAGCCCTGGGCTATCTCAAAGGAACGCGCTTTTTAGTTCGTAACTTGGTTGTTTCTTTGGGGCTTGCCATTTTGTTGATTGCGTTGTTTATGGCGTATATGTTCCGTTCGTTCCGCATGATTCTTATTTCGTTGCTGCCCAACGTTATCCCGCTCATCCTAACAGCGGGCATGATGGGCTTTTTGGGCATTGCCATAAAACCCTCTACCATTTTGGTGTTTAGTGTTGCCTTTGGTATATCGGTTGATGACACCATCCACTTTTTGGTGAAGTATCGCCAAGAGCTCAAAGCGACCCGCTGGAACATTAAAAAAGCAGTTTATAGTGCCTTGCACGAAACAGGCGTTAGCATGTTCTACACCTCCATAGTATTGTTGTTTGGGTTTTCTGTGTTTATGATTTCCAGTTACGGCGGTACGGTAGCACTGGGCGGATTGGTTTCGGCTACGCTGTTGTTTGCCATGTTGGCCAATCTTATTCTATTGCCGTCATTGTTGCTTTCGCTAGAAAAGAAGATTGCAAACAAGAACACATTAAAAGAACCCAAATTTCAAATTTTGCCCGAGAAAGAAGCAGAATAATTGCGCTATATTTGTTGCTGTTTTAAAACACTATATGGATATTCGCCAGCTTTTTTTAGGAGATCAACTCAATCAAGAGGTATGCGTTCGTGGTTGGGTGCGCACTTTTCGCGCCAACCGATTTATTGCCCTCAACGATGGCTCTTGTCTGGCCAATATGCAATGTGTTGTGGATTTTGAGCAAATGTCAGAAGACGTGCTGGCGGAAATAAATACGGGTGCGGCAGTTGAAATTACGGGCACCTTGGTCGAAAGCCAAGGGAAAGGCCAAAAATTTGAGATTCAAGTGAGTAACCTTAGCATTCTAGGCACTTCCAATCCAGATGAATATCCCATACAACCCAAAAAGCACTCGCTCGAATTCTTAAGAGAAAAAGCGCATCTACGCATACGCACCAACACATTTGCTGCTGTGATGCGTGTGCGTGCGGCCCTGTCGTTTGCCGTGCATCAATATTTTACCCAGAATGGTTTCTATCAAGTACACACACCCATCATTACGGGAAGTGATGCCGAAGGGGCAGGCGAAATGTTTCGGGTAACCACTAAAGACCCAGAGCAAGCAGATGACAAGCCTGATTTTTTTGGCAAGGAAACCAACCTAACCGTCTCGGGTCAGCTCGAAGCAGAAACCTATGCCATGGGGCTAGGAAAGGTATATACTTTTGGTCCTACTTTCCGTGCAGAGAACTCCAATACCTCGCGCCACTTGGCTGAATTTTGGATGATTGAACCAGAAGTGGCTTTTAACGATTTAGACGACAATATGGATTTGGCCGAAGACTTTATCAAGTCAGTTTTGGCGTATGTCCTTGAACACTGCAAAGAAGACCTGAGCTTTTTAGACCAAAGGTTTGCACAAGAAGAAGCCAAAAAGCCACAAATAGAACGCAGTCCCATGGGGCTTTTGGAAAGACTTCAGTTTGTCACACAAAACGAATTCAAAAGAGTATCCTATACTGAAGCTGTTGACATCCTTAGAAACTCCAAGCCCAACAAAAAGAAGAAATTCAAATATCCCGTAGACGGTTGGGGCATCGACTTACAAAGCGAACACGAACGCTATCTGGTAGAAAAACACTTCACCAGTCCAGTGATCCTCTTTGACTATCCAGCGGAAATAAAAGCCTTTTACATGCGCATGAACGACGACGGTAAAACGGTTCGTGCCATGGACGTACTGTTCCCAGGTGTTGGTGAAATGGTAGGCGGCTCGCAGCGTGAAGAGCGTTTAGACAAGCTTGTTGAACGCATGAAAGCCATGGACATAGACGAAAAAGAACTTTGGTGGTATACAGACTTACGCCGTTTTGGAACTGCCGAACACGCCGGTTTTGGTCTTGGGTTTGAGCGTTTGGTACTTTACACAACAGGGATGTCAAACATCAGAGACGTAATTCCTTATCCAAGAACGCCCCTAAGTGCCGAGTTTTAGGGAACAATGCGTGGGTTTTTCGTACATTTAAATACCCAAACATAATTCATGCTAAAACAACATCTTCAATTTAAGCTTTCGCAAAAGCTATCGCCACAGCAAATTCAACTCATGAAGTTGATACAGTTGCCCATACAGTCTTTTGAGCAGCAGATACTCCGCGAAATTGAGGAAAACCCTGCATTGGCATCTGGAAAAGAAAAAGAAGACAACCAAGACGAGTTTAGCAATTCCGAAGAAGATCGTGGAGATGTGATTGAAGCCGATGACATTGATGTTGACGCCTACTTAAGCGATGATGAAATACCAGAATACCGCCTACGCAGTCAAAACTACAGTGCAGACGACGAAGACAAACATGTGCCCTATGCCGCAGGTATCAGTTTTCACCAACAGCTCATGGCGCAGCTAGACACCTTTACTTTTAATGAGGAAGAATACCGCATTGCCGCTTTTTTGGTTGGCAGCATTGACAGCAGTGGCTACATCAGGCGTGAACTGATTGATATTGTTGATGACTTGGCATTTACCGAAAACATCTACACCAACGAAGACTCGGTGCGAAAAATACTGGATGATGTACAACAGCTTGATCCGCCTGGTGTAGGCGCACTTAATTTACAAGATTGCTTGTTGATTCAGCTCAACCGGAAAGCACAAAGCACAGCCGTTGACCATGCTATCTTGCTTATCAAAGACCTTTTTGATGCCTTTAGCAAAAAGCACTTTAGCAAAATAAAGCAACGCCTAAACATCGATGATGAAGCCCTAAAGGCAGCCATGTCGGAAATAGAAAAGCTAAACCCAAAACCTGGCGCAACCTATGGCAGCAACACCAAAATAAATGCGCATATAGTCCCTGACTTTACCATTCAGCTTATAGACGGGCAATTAAACCTGATGCTAAATGGCCGAAATGCCCCTGAGCTCCACGTTTCTTCCGAATACCGCAATATGTTGTCTGGCTATAAAGAAGCCACAAAGAAAAATAAAGAACAGCAAAAAGCCGTACAGTTTATCAAGCAAAAGCTAGATGCAGCACGCTGGTTTATTGATGCCATCAAGCAGCGCCAAAATACCCTGCACCAAACCATGAAAACCATCATGGATTTCCAAGAAGAATACTTCCTAACTGGAAATGAGCAAAAACTCAAACCCATGATACTGAAGGATATTGCAGACCGCATTGGCATGGATATTTCTACGGTATCACGAGTTGCCAACAGCAAATATGTAGATACCCCTTATGGTACAAAACTGGTAAAGTGGTTTTTCTCCGAAGGTATTACCAATTCGGCTGGAGAAGATATTTCCACTATTGAAGTGAAAAAAGTATTGGGAGATGTTATCGATGCAGAAGAAAAATCAAGTCCCCTAACAGACGAGCAATTGATGAAAATCATGAATGATAAAGGCTATCCGATTGCTAGGCGCACCGTTGCCAAATACCGTGAAATGATCGGCGCTCCTGTGGCGCGACTTCGTAAGGAGTTATGAGTTTTTTTTAGTGCGGTATTCCATCCAACTAACTACCGGAAAAACAATACCAAAAAGCACATAAAACCAGCCAGAAAGCGGGTTTTCACCTGATTTTAAAAATATCACCCCTATACACAACATTAAAAATCCGTAAACAACCAGGGCGATTTGACGGTATTTTTTGCGTTTGGCGGCGGGAAGTTTAAAGGCCTTAATAGCAAAAAAGTTAAATACCAATACAACCGTAAGTACTGAAGCTAAAATAAAGAGTCCATGTAGCATATCCGTAAGTTTAAGCATCCTAAAGTTACAAATAAGCAACCAATTCGTACCCCTTAATTACGTACTTCTTTTATTGGTTGATCTCGGTATAGAAAATTTCCAACTGCAATTTCAAATCTAAAAGATCGGGGTTTGAAGGATTAGGGCCAACAAAAACTCCCGACTTTGGAGTCGTTACAGATCCCGTTGGTATTTTACCTACGTCTGCGGCATTGACCTTGGCCATGGGTACTTCAGTTTGATTGGGCAATACATTGGTTAGCGCAACTCGCAGCGGAGCATTGATAGAGTCGTTGGAAATGATGTTTTTAAGGTAATTGGTTATTCTAACTTTGTAATACTGTTTGTCGCCTTCTTCTTCATTAGTCAAAAAGCCGCCATAAACAATTTTAGCCAAGGAGGGGGTTGCCACGCCGTCTTGAGCAAAGTCAATGATGGGGGCAAGGGTATTGGCATTGTAAAGGTACAAGCGGTTTGGGAGCGTATGTCCATAAACATCAACGGCTTGCTTGTCTACATGGAATGTGAGGTTAGCTTCGTTTAACAACCACGGTCTGCCTTTAAGATCTTCTAGAACATCGTTATCTTCAAACAATTGTATGTCGGCAACCATTCCCAATCCGCCGCTTAAGGCAATTTGGTCAGGCACCGTAGCACTCACAATATCATTTAACGCAGCAGCTGCGGTAGTTGTTTTTGTGAGTGTATTAAAGCGTATGCTGCCAAGTGTGTTTATTAAGAACTCGTCTGTCTTGTCTTCTATTTCAACTGGGTCGGAATCGGCAACTTCTGATTTGTAGGTATAATCAATGCGTATGACCATGCTGTTGGTATCCAATAGCATGAGCAGCGGGCTGCTAAAGTTGCTCGTTTCAATTGAAATGGAACGGAAAAAATCGCGCCAGTCTTCTGAGCTAGCAAGCGCTGAATCGCCTTCTTTGTCTAAAATAAGCTGTTGGAAAATTTGCTTGTTGAGCGGAACACGAATACGCGGAGATAAATTATCGGCACTGTCCTTAACAATTTCATTAAAGTCAAGGGTGATATTTTCGTTTGCCAGGGGCTGGTCTTGGTGTATACTAGCGGAAAAATCAGAGTAATAAATTTGCCCTTGCTCAAAGTTTTGGTTCGGATCCAGTTGGCGTAGAAAATAATTGAGTTTGTGTATTTCAATATCAAAAGATGCTTCTCTGTCTCCAAACAAGGAGTCTATATCATAAAGTCTTTTGTCTGGGTTGGGGTTAACTGTTTCGGTGTCTTCTCCGTCTGGTGTTCCATCGCCATCTGTATCGGGATTGGTGGGGTCTGTTCCGTTATTTTTCTCATCAATATCACTTACGCCATCGCCGTCAGAGTCACTGTTTGGGTCTGTGTCATCAATATCATAAATAGCAATCAAGCCATCGCCGTCTGCGTCAGTCTGATTGGTGAAAAAAGGGATTTCTAGCCAGACATCGTTCACCGTTTCTGCCTCATCAAAACTAGTGTCAATTTCACTTTGAGCTGAAAGTGCGCCAAAACTTGGTGCGTATTGACTTAAATTTAGTTGTGAAACAATGGCAGTAGCCGTATTTCCAAATAATTTGTCTTCACGTAACCCTAATTGCATAGGGCTGGTATTGTTGGTTTGAACAACATCTACTAAAGCGTGTTTGACACCAACAGGATAATAGGCTTTTTTTCCAACAAACGGATTTGTGGGCAGGACTTCTGCGCCAATGTCATTGAATTTTTTGTCACAGGAGGCTATCAGCAGCACAAGTGTGAAAAGTAGGGTACATTTTTTTATCATGGTATGATTAAAAATCAGTCTGGTAAAAGGTTTCGTGGGCAGTTAAAGGTTCGGATTCTTTACTTAAGTCCAAAACATGCTTGGTACTGTTGTGCACCGCTTTCTTGACTGCATCACTTACAGCATCACTTGCAAGAATGATACCATCAGAGTGCTGGGCAGCATTTGCGAACATATTGTCAAGTGTTCCTTTTTTTAATACGTCCATGTGTTCGGCATCAATACCATCAAAAGCAATTTTTGAAAACATATCGCCACTGAGATCATTTGAGAATGGTGCTTCGTAGAAAGAGGTCACAATTTTGGTGTTGGCCAACAAAGGCTCGTCTTTATAATACCATTTACAGTACAGCGGTACAAGAGCAGCTATCCACCCTTGCACATGGATAATGTCTGGAGACCAGTTTAATTTTTTAACCGTTTCAATTACCCCTTTGGCAAAGAAAATCGCGCGTTCGTCGTTGTCCGCATACAGGCTGCCGTCGTCTTCTGAGTGCAAGCCACGCCCTTTAAAGTAATCATCATTATCAATAAAATACACCTGCATACGCTCCTTTGGAATGGAAGCAACTTTAATTATCAGGGGCATGTCTATGTCGTTGATAACCAAATTCATTCCAGAGAGACGAATTACTTCGTGTAGCTGGTGCCGTCGCTCGTTGATAAGTCCGTACTTAGGAATAAAAATACGCGTATGACCACCACGATCGTTTACCATTTTTGGAATTTCAAAACCTAAATTCGATAATTCGCCATGCGGTAGATAAGGAACGACTTCAGATGATATGTATAATATCTTTTTGTCTTTCATGTGGGAAAGAAGCGTTTTTCGTGTTAAGTCACAAAATTACTAAAATTTAACCGACTTTTGTGCCAATTCAATAGGATACCTAAGTATATGCCGCTTTACCATACGTTAAAAGCACTGAATTCTGCGAGAAGTAGTTATAAAGGAAATGCGCTAGGCGTAGTACCCACCATGGGTGCTTTACACCAAGGCCATCTGTCGCTAATCAAAAAAGCAAAACACGATAACGAGCTGGTATGGGTAACCATATTTGTTAACCCTACACAGTTTGATAAAAAAGACGACTTAAACAAATATCCGGATAGCCTTGCGGCCGACGTTGCTGCTATACATAAAATAAGTCCAGACATTCATATTTTTGCGCCCACCGCATCCGACATGTATCCCGAGGGCTTGTTGGCCAGAACGCAAACGTTTGACGGCCTCGATAAGCCAATGGAAGGAGCCGATCGGCCTGGACACTTTGACGGCGTTATTACCATAGTTGCTAAACTTTTTGAAGCCCTACAGCCGCATCGGGCTTATTTTGGGGAAAAAGACTTTCAGCAACTGCAACTCATAAAAAAATGGGCCAAGGAAGAGCACATCCCAACCAGCATCGTGCCCTGCCCCATTGTGCGCGAAGCCAACGGGCTAGCCATGAGTTCACGAAATGCGCAACTAGCGCCAAAACAAAGAGAAGAAGCTGGATTTATTTATGAAGCCATGCTGCATTGTAAAAACAACTGTATGGATAAGGTCGGTGTTTACAGCACCATTAAGCAGGCATTTGAAGTACACCCTGATTTTGATTTACACTATGTCCTTTGTGCCGAAGAAGACAGCCTAAAAGAAGTTATAGAATTGGCTACTGCCAACAAGCCAAGGCTGTTTGTAGCCGCATCAATAGCAGGGGTGAGACTTATTGACAATATCGCATTAAAATAAGTACATTTGTCCCATGACAATTGAGGTTTTAAAATCTAAAATTCACCGCGTAACCGTTACGGGGGCCGAACTTGATTATATCGGCAGTATTACCATAGACCGTACATTAATGGATGCCGCCAATATTGTGGTCGGAGAAAAGGTGCAAGTAGTTAACATAAATAACGGGGAACGGCTTGAGACTTATGTCATTGAGGGTGCGAAAAACACAGGGGAAATCACACTAAACGGTCCCGCTGCACGCAAGGTTCAAAAAGGCGATGTCATCATCATCATCAGCTATGCAAGCATGAGCGTTGAGGCAGCTAAAGCCTTTCGCCCTACGCTTATTTTCCCTGATACAGCCACCAACACCCTCGTTTAGCTGTCATGTCTAAATTTTTAAAGGTTCTTAAAAATATCGTCCCCTTGGGATTGGGTTTATACCTTGTTTATTATTCTTTTGCCAATACTTCTGAAGCAGACCGTCAGCAAATTATTATATCCATCAAACAAGCCGATTTACGGTTTGTGTTTTTATCCTTGGTGTTTGGGGCATTTAGCCACCTTTCGCGGGCTTATCGCTGGAGCTATTTACTCCGCCCATTGGGCTATCGACCCACATTTATGATGCGAATACTCACTGTGATGATTTCGTATTTTTCGAATCTAGGTATTCCTCGCTCTGGAGAAGTGTTGCGTGCAACGGCCCTTGCTACTTATGCCAATGTACCTTTTGAAAAAAGCTTTGGCACCATCGTTACCGAGCGCATCATTGACCTTGTTATGCTCTTTTCGCTCATTGGACTGGGCTTTGTTTTGCAAGGGGAATTGTTGCTGAAAGTTATTGGCAATCCATCTTTAGACGGCATGTTGATTGTCTGGATGGTACTTGCCGCTTCCGTATTTTTCTTAGGCATCCGCCAACTTAAACGCTCACAGCACGCTTTGGCTGTGAAAATTATACGCTTTTTTACAGGCTTGTGGCAAGGCATGCTTTCGATTAGAGCAATCAAAGGGAAATGGGCTTTTGTCGGCCATACACTTTTTATCTGGGCGATGTATTTGATGATGTTTTGGGTGGTTACCTTAGCCTTGCCTGAAACAAGCGGTTTGACGTTTTCGGCCTTAATCCCCGCATTTGTAGCCGGTGGTTTTGCCATGTCTGCCACCAATGGCGGTATTGGTTTATATCCCATAGCTGTGGCAGCGGTGTTACAGGCTTTTGATATTCCCTATCCGCAAGCACTTGCTTTTGGTTGGGTGATGTGGACCGGGCAAACCGTAATGGTCGTGGTCTTTGGTAGTCTATCTTTTTTGTTACTGCCTGTTTTGTCCAAAAAATAATAGTTAGCTTCGCCTTATGGCAAAAGTCAAAAAAGCTTTTTTCTGTACCAACTGTGGTCATCAACATGCCCAATGGCAAGGACAATGCAGCTCCTGCAAGGCATGGAACACCCTACAAGAAGAAGTGCTAGAAAAACCCAAAACTACGGCTACGTGGCAAGATAGCAGAAGCACACAAAAGGCAAAACCCGTACGTATTCAAGATGTTGCCGTTGATGCCATCGCACGGATATCATCTGGAGATGTGGAGCTAGACCGTGTACTTGGTGGGGGAATTGTCCCAGGTTCTATGATGCTTGTTGGGGGAGAGCCAGGCATTGGAAAATCTACCTTGTTGTTACAAGTAGCACTTGCTGTTGCCGGAAAGGTAGTTTATGTCTCGGGTGAGGAAAGCGAACAGCAAATCAAATTACGCAGTGCCCGCGTAACCGAAGAGTCCAGCGAGTGTTTTTTACTGACCGAAACCAACACCCAATCGCTTTTACACCACTTGGGAACGCTAAAACCCGCCTTGGTGGTTATCGACTCCATACAAACCTTACATTCCAGTATGTTGGACAGCACCGCAGGAAGCGTACCGCAAATACGTGCCTGTACGGCCGAATTGATCCAATTTGCCAAAAACACCCAAACGCCTGTTTTTCTGGTGGGTCATATTACCAAAGACGGGGCTATTGCAGGGCCCAAAGTTTTGGAACACATGGTCGATACCGTGCTGCATTTTGAAGGTGATCGCAATCATGTGTATCGCATTTTGCGTGCGCACAAAAACCGCTTTGGCACTACTGCCGAACTCGGAATTTATACCATGGCACAAGAAGGGCTTTTGGGCGTTTCCAATCCAAGTGCTTTACTCATTTCTGCCGAAAGTGCAGGCCTTAGCGGTCATGCCATAGGCGCAACGGTGGAGGGCATCCGCCCCATGCTTATCGAAGTGCAAGCGCTGGTGAGTTCTGCCGTTTATGGTACGCCACAGCGCAGCAGTACGGGCTTTGACAACAAACGCCTAAACATGCTCCTTGCCGTACTCGAAAAACGCGCCGGCTTTCAGCTGGGTGCAAAGGATGTATTTCTAAACCTTGCTGGAGGTATCCGCCTCGACGACCCGGGCTTAGACCTAGCCGTAATGGTTGCCATACTGTCCAGTAGCTTGGATGTAGCCATTCCCAAGGGCTATACGTTTGCTGCCGAAGTGGGGCTTTCGGGTGAGTTGCGCAACGTCCCTAAAATGGAACAGCGCATGCAAGAAGCTGCCAAATTAGGCTTTGAGCGTATGGTAGTGGCACAAAAAGTAACCTCCGCACCCAAAGGCTTGGAGGTGATTCGTTTGGCTACCATTCAAGAACTGGTGGCGCATTTGTTTTGAATTAAAGCGGTGAGGCAGTAAATTTTAGTTTTAAGTACAACTCAACCGTCACGGTTTCTCTATTTGGTTGACTTGCAGTAATATCACACCCTTTTGGAGCGCATTGAGGTGCTTTTGCAAAACCCCGACATCATCGAAAATCAACAGGCTAAAGGACATATAGAACTCAATGTGTTGTCCGATCTTGTTGCCGATTACGAGGAGCAAAACTTCCCTGTAAAAAACCCCCTACTTGCAGATGTCATTAAACTACGCATGGCAGCCTTGGGAATAAATCAAAAAGAGCTTTCAGCACTTTTAGGTGTAAGTACCTCAAGGGTAAGTGAATACCTAACAGGAAAAAGCGAGCCTACCTTAAAAATAGCCCGAAGAATAAGCCAAACACTTCAAATTGAACCTGCGATAGTGTTAGGCGTTTAGGGAAACGCAACCCTAAGGCGCCGGATTAGGAATACGGTTATGCACCGCGTCTATCTCCGAAAGTATTTCATCGGATAACGTAATGGCTGCTGAGGCGATATTTTCTTTCAGTTGAGGCATGGTCGTTGCGCCAATAATGTTGGACGTTACAAAAGGCCTGTCTGTAACAAAAGCTAAAGAAAGTTGCGCCAAAGAAAGATTGTGTTTTTCAGCGATTTCAGCATAGGCCTCTGTGGCAGCCAACGACTGCTCGCTATTATAGCGTGCCATTCTAGGAAAGAGTTTCAACCGGCTGTTATCGGGAAGTTTACCTCCGCGATATTTCCCCGAAAGCACCCCAAACGCCATGGGAGAATAGGCCAATAATCCCAATTGTTCTCTGTGTGCAACCTCAGCGTTTCCAACCTCAAACGTGCGGTTTAATAGGGAGTACGGATTTTGAATGGTTTTCATTCGAGGTAGACTTTTATGTTCAGCGAGTGCCAAGTATTTCATAGCACCCCAAGGGGTTTCATTGGACAAACCAATATGTCTGATTTTCCCTTCTTGAATAAAACCGTTTAGCGTTTCCAATATCTGCTGAAAATTGTCTTGCCATTGCTCGTCTGCATCTGGAAAGTAATCGCGTTTGCCAAAAAAATTAGCGTTGCGCTCAGGCCAATGCAATTGATATAAATCAATATAATCTGTTTTTAGACGCATCAAACTTCCCTCCAACGCCTCACGAATACTGTTGGGCGTAAAGCCCGTAGTGCGTATATGCGCCGTGTATGCCCCCGGTCCGGCAATTTTAGTTGCCAAAACTACTTTATCTCTATTCTTTCTTGAGGCATACCAGTCGCCCATGATGCGCTCGGTATCAGCATAGGTGTCTGCTGTGGCAGGGACAGGATAAAGTTCTGCGGTATCAAAAAAGTTAACTCCTGCATCTAAGGCATAATCCATTTGCTCAAAACCTTCGTTTTGCGTGTTTTGATTGCCCCATGTCATGGTGCCTAAACAAATTTTACTCACCCGAATATCGGTATGTGGAATGGTGGTGTATTTCATCTATGGTTTGCTTATAAATCTAAGGTTACGCCAACAGGACAGTGATCAGAATGGACAGCTTGGGGAAGTATGTATGCTCTTGTTATTTTTGCGTTAAGGGGTTCGCTTACCATGGCGTAGTCAATACGCCAGCCTTTGTTGTTGGCACGGGCGTTTGCCCGATAGCTCCACCAACTGTACTGGTGGGGTTCTTTGTTTATGTGCCGAAACGAGTCCACAAAACCACTTTGAATAAATCCGTCCAGCCAAGTGCGCTCCTCGGGTAAAAAGCCCGAAACCTTGGCATTGCGCACGGGGTCGTGTATATCAATGGCTTCGTGGCAGATGTTGTAATCACCACAGATCACTAAGTCGGGTAATTCTTTTTTTAGTTTGTTGATGTAGGCTTGAAAATCGTCCATATAGGTAAACTTATACGCCAATCGGTCGGGATTGGTACCCGAAGGCAAGTAGAGGCTCATCACAGAAACATCTTCAAAATCGACACGCAAATTACGCCCTTCAACATCCATATAATCTATGCCTGTACCATAGGCCACATGCTTGGGTTCTTCTTTGCACAATATAGCAACAGAGCTGTAGCCTTTCTTTTGTGCGGAAAACCAATAGTGGTACGGATAGCCTGCAGCTTCAAATACGCTGAGATCTAGTTGTTCAGGTTGCGCTTTGGTCTCTTGCAAACACAACACATCTGGGTTGGCGTGCTGCAACCAATCCAAAAATCCTTTTTTTATGGCTGCGCGAATGCCGTTTACGTTATAGGAAATGATGTTCATCTGTGCTAAAATACATGAAAAATAGCTACATTGGGAACTAATCAATTATTATTCGAATGAAAAAAACTCTCTTCCAATCGATCATATTTTTAACTGCTTTTTATGGGTTTTCCCAAGAAGAAGAAAAGGTAGTTAAGGTGGCAGTTGTAAAGGATTCATCTTTAGAAGCCACATATCCAAAAGGTGATAATGAAATTAGATTAAATGCTCTAAGTTTTTTAGTTGTAGAAGACATAAATATATTTTATGAAAAAATATTGAATAAGTCTAATAGTCTTGGCTTGTCAATGTTTATAAATGCAGGAGACTATGATCCTTTAACTGATAGGAAATTTGCTATAAATCCTTACTATAGATTTTACTTTTACAATTCTAAAGAATATGGTGCAAGAGGTTTTTTTGTAGAGGGCTTCAGTTCTTTTGCCTCTGTTGAAAATGAATCTCTTCAAATATCTCTTGGTATGACAATTGGTCAAAAATGGGTTACCACTAATGGTTTTTCATTTGAATTGTTTGCAGGGCTAGCTCGTTATGTAACAGAAACTTCCCTTGAAGCCCATGCGCCAATAGGAATTGCAGTTGGGAAGAGGTTTTAAACTTCTAAATTAACCAATTTTCAAAAGCAATTGTTTTTAAGATTTTAGCTTTAGCTTCTGCTAGCATCAAGCGTTCTTGTGCCATGCTATCACGATAGCGAATGGTTACCGTTTGATCTTCTAAGGTTTGGTGATCGACCGTAATACAAAAGGGCGTGCCCAAAGCATCTTGTCGTCTGTAGCGACGGCCAACAGCATCTTTCTCATCATAAGCAACCATCATGTCCCATTTAAGTTCATCCACAAAAGATTTGGCAATATCGGGCAAACCGTCTTTTTTGACCAATGGCAATACCGCTACTTTGGTAGGTGCCACTACTGCTGGTAAGCGTAAAACTGTTCTGGTAGAACCGTCTTTAAGGGTTTCTTCTTGTAAGGAATTTGAAAATACCGCCAAGAACAATCGATCTAACCCAATAGAAGTTTCCAATACATAAGGCACGTAGTTTTTCTGACGCTCTGGATCAAAGTACTGTAGTTTTTTTCCTGAAAATTCCTCGTGACTTGTCAAATCAAAGTCTGTTCTGGAGTGTATGCCTTCCAACTCCTTAAATCCAAAAGGAAACTTAAATTCAATATCACAAGCTGCATCGGCATAGTGTGCCAATTTTTCGTGGTCGTGAAAGCGGTAATTATCCTCCCCTAAACCTAATGAATGGTGCCATTTCAGGCGGGCTTCTTTCCAGTGGGCATACCACTCTTTTTGGGTGCCTGGTGGAATAAAAAATTGCATTTCCATTTGTTCAAATTCACGCATGCGGAAAATAAACTGCCGCGCAACAATTTCGTTGCGAAAAGCCTTCCCTGTTTGGGCAATCCCAAAAGGCAATTTCATGCGACCTGTTTTCTGCACATTTAAGAAGTTTACAAAAATCCCTTGTGCGGTTTCGGGGCGCAAATAAAGCTCCGTAGCACTTTCGGCAGATGCGCCAAGTTTGGTGCCAAACATCAGGTTAAACTGCTTTACCTCTGTCCAGTTTTTAGAACCTGAAACAGGACATACAATTTCCAGCTCTTCAATAAGCGCCTTTACATCTGCTAGGTCTTCTTTTTCCAAAGACTTGCCCAAACGCTTTAGTATGGCATCTCCTTTTTCTTTGTAGCCAACCACCCTTGGGTTGGTGCTCAAAAACTGCTCTTTGTCAAAAGCATCGCCAAAGCGTTTGGCAGCTTTCTTTACTTCCTTTTCAATTTTAGTGTCTAGCTTACCCACATAGTCCTCCACCAAAACGTCTGCGCGATAGCGTTTTTTAGAATCCTTGTTATCAATAAGCGGGTCGTTGAATGCATCTACGTGACCAGAGGCTTTCCAGGTGGTTGGGTGCATCAAAATGGCTGCATCTAATCCGACGATGTTTTCGTTGAGCTGAACCATGGCTTTCCACCAATAATCACGAAGGTTTTTTTTAAGGGCTACCCCTTGTTGACCGTAGTCATATACCGCGCTAAGACCATCGTAAATTTCACTTGAAGGGAAAACAAACCCATACTCCTTGGCATGGGACAATACTTTTTTGAATAGCTCTTGATTTGCCATGGGGCAAAAATAGGATAAGTTTCGTAATTTAAACCT
>PKDU01000052.1 GCA_002862705.1 Flavobacteriaceae bacterium | reverse complement strand
TTAAGAATCCTCAAGAACCCCATTACGCAATCCTAAGCAGTTTCAAAGGCATCTAAGGAGTTCCAAAGGGAGCCATAATAGAAGTCTCTGGTGTAGTTGGTAGTTTTATTTTTATTCTACCTGTTCCTGCAAGTTCAGGAACAGTCACCAATATTTCTGTATCAGTCCACGATTTAATAAGATGATATGTAAAAAAATAACTTGCCCCTCCGTCATTAGCATTTAAAAATCCAACTGTGCCTTTCTCAGCACCAAAGCCCGTACCTGAAATTGTTAGGTCAGAACCGGTCCCAGCTGTAATTTCCAGGGGTAGAACAGAAGTTATTTCGGCAAGGTTAGTAGCAGCTCTAGTTGTATTTTTTGAGTGGCTAATTACTTCAAAATCAGGATAAAGATTTAAAATTGACTTATTTAGCTCATCTATTTCTTGCTTACTTAACCTGGCGTAATTCATAAAGTAGTCTTCGCCTTTAAAAAAATAATTGGTAGAGGAAGAATTACGCTTTAAAAAAAAAAGCCCTTTATCGCCAGTTTTTAGCTTGACCTGATGAGTAACAATCTGAAAGTGACCATCTACCTGACCCCCTACTACCTGAACTGTGATATTGGCTTGAGCAGATCCCTTTAAATTTTGAGTTTTTTCAACAATATAGTTTGTAACTATATCTCCGTTAGGTCGAAAATTAGAAGAAGAACTGATAACTTTACCTTCAATTATAAATGAAGAATTATTATTCAAAATTTGTATTAACTCAGTCTGGCTGTAACTAAAAGCTAAAGTTAATAGACATATAAAATGTGTGATTTCTTTCATTTAAACTTCAAATATAATTTAAATAATTATGAATACCATTATTTTCGGAACAAATGCAGTACGTGAGGCGATTCAAAATCCCTCAAGCATCCAAAAGGTCCTCATTGAAAATGACCTCAAAAACCCTGCTGCATTAAAACTCAAAGACGAAGTCATGCGCTCTGGCGTATCCTATTCCTTTGTTCCTGAACAAAAACTATACAAACACACCAAAGAAAACCACCAAGGTTTTGTGGCACTCATTGGGCAAATTCAGTTTGCTGAGCTAGAAAGCATCATTGACACAGAAAAACAACAACTCTTTTTATTACTCGATGGCATAACCGATGTGCGAAATTTCGGAGCCATCATCCGTTCTGCGTTGGGTTTGGGCGCAAGCGGTATCATCATTGGTCAAACAGGAAGTGCGCCACTAAATGAACTAGCAATACAGGCTTCGGCAGGAGGAGCGTTTCACATACCCATTGTACGCGTGAGCCACCTAAAAGATGCCATGTATCTGCTAAAATCCTATGAAATAGCACTCGTGGGCTGTACAGAAAAAGCGGCTTCACTTGTTTCAGACATAAACCTCAAACGTTCATTGGGCGTTGTGATGGGAAATGAGCACAAGGGCATTAGTAAAGGCATCCTGAACCTGTGTGGCGAGCAGATTAAAATTCCCATAAACGAACTGTTAGACTCTTATAATGTTTCCGTTGCGGCTTCACTTGTACTGTACGAATACCACAGGCAAAACAGCTAAAGCAGAAAAGTCAGCTCATCAAGCTGTTCAATTTCTTTGTAGTGTATTGGATTTTTGCGCTTCAAGGGCATAAAATGAACAGCATGCATCCCCACGTTTAGCGCACCTTGGACATCAGCCTCTAGGCTATCCCCTATCATCACAGCTTGCTCAGGACTGACACCACCCACTTTGAGCGCGTGATTGAAAATTTCGGGATCGGGCTTTTTCTTACCCACAGAAGACGAATCAGTAACCGTTTCGAAATAAGGCAATAAGCCTGAATTTTTCATTTTAAAATGCTGCACATCTTTGAACCCATTGGTTATCATATGCAAGGCAAAGTGTGGTTTGAGTGCGTCTAAGATAGCAATGGCACCAGGGAACAAGCTGTTGTATTCGGGTAGTGTTTGAATATAAGCATCAGCCATATCATAAATCAAGGCATCAGAAGTCTGATAATGCAAGCGATCAAAAACGGTTTTTAGGCGTTCATACCGCAATTTTTCTTTGTCAATTTTACCTTCACGGTACAAGCGCCAGTAGGCCGTGTTGTTAGGTACATAAACTTCCAGGAACGCATCTAGTTTTAGTCCTATTTCATATTGCTTAAAAAGCGTTTTAAACGCCTGTGCAGAGTTTTCTTCAAAATCCCAAAGGGTGTGGTCCAAATCAAAGTATAACGCCTTGATAGTCGATTTATTCATGAAGCAACAGTTTTTTTAGTGTGGCTAAAAATCTGGCGTTTTTGGAGCGGTTATTAAAGGTTTCGTTAGTAAGTGCCACCAGCATTGGTGCATTGAGCTTTTGCAATCGAGATTGATACCCGATAAAAAGCTGGCGCATTTTTCTAGCGTATTGCTGTGCACGAATATGAGATTCGCTTAAACAAATGGGGTGAATGGTCAATGGGGTTTGTTGTTCCTCACCTAAATCAAAGAAACGAAATGGATGGGCAGTGCTGGCCCGAAAACCGGGTGAATCAGGGTATTGCATCGAATAATCGTGTTTGATGCCTGAGGAAGAAAAGGCGCGATAGGTATCCGGAAATCGCAAAACCAACTTGTGTTGACGAATGGCTTTAATGGGTCTGTGGATTAAGCCCGAAAAACGATTAATATCTTGATTGAGCGTTTGGCTTTTTTGAGTAGACTCAAATGAAGCAAGCGGCGCAGTAGGCGCATAGTCCGATAAGCTTTTGAGCTCTTGTTGGTGCTTTTTACTAAATACACTCAAGCTTTTATCGTGAACGCCAAGTGCTGTATAGAGCGCAAAAAAACGAAAGGAAACCGCCGTAGACCGAAAAGCCTCCATGTGCTCAATTAAACCAATAAGTGGATCCTCGCGAAAGCGCAACACCACCATCAATCGATCAAAAGTCCTGGTAAATTTTAGACGTCCGAAATCATACAGTCCCTCAAAGAAAGATCGGAAAAGGGTTTTGTACTTGTATGCATACAATTGTGGGATTTCAACCACCAACTCAGTAGTGTTGACGGGCGGCTTGAATGGTGGCAATTCAAAAAAATCAGTCCATGCCGCTACAAAACGATCAAACCACATGTCTATCAGCGGTAAATCCAAAAAATTATGTTTAAACGCCAAAGACTGCTCGGGCGTAAACCTACCCAAATCATCAGGTGCATAAGGCATGTATTCCTCATACCTGCTCATCAAATAAAAGGATGCGGCGAAAAAATCAAAAGGCAATTGACTTTTTGAAGAAGTAGCAAAAAAGGCGGGCATTCCCTCCCACTCAAATACCGAAATATCCACCGGATTCACGCCCTGCTCTGTTAGCAATCCATTGGCTGCCATAAAAAACTCATTCCCCAAAGGAACATCGCCATAAGACATCTTAGGTCCGCTATGTGCTACAAAAGCACTCACATCGGGTGTAAACGAAACTTCTTGACCTAGCCTGTAGAAAAAAAAATGCCTGAAAATATAAATGATACGAGGCTTGACTGTGGGGGTGTGAATCAAAATCATGATTCGCTTACTTAAAGTTATTTTGAATCCATCTTGACAGTGGGTCGTATGCCAAGAGGTTTTCCTCCATCTCCTCATTTTCATGAATAACGGATGTTAGTTTTTCAATATAATGTCGTGCAAAAGACTTTGGGTAGCGATCGCCCCAGTTAAAATGAGCGACATAGTGTTCAAAAAAACACAGGGCCTTGGTAATGTCCTTTTGCAAATAAAAACTCAATACGCCCATAACATAATAGGCATCATTAGAAACTTCTGGTGTGCTGCATACATCCACTTCATTAACAGCGTTTAAATAAGCAACCAATGCTTCTTTGTTCTTTTTAGTCGTCCTGTAATAATAACCTGCTGCCAAAAAGCCCTCAATGGTAGACAACGATTGAACGGCGCTAAGCGCTTTGTTGGCCTTTTTATTGCTCCCACCCAACACCCATGGCAATTCGGTATACAACTCCAATAAAACCAATTGAATGGTAAGCGAGTCTGGCGCTATACGTGCAGCCTGTTCAAAAGCGGTTTTCATGGTTCTTACATAGGGCAACGATTTTACCTGCGACACTTCTGAAGCCAACGTTCCAGCTATACCGCCCAACATAAATTGATAATCATAGTTTTCTGGATCCTCCTCTGCCAGGGAAGATAAAATATCAAAAGATTGCTCAAAGGCACGTGTACTGGCGTAGAGCAGTGCAAGTTCGTGTTGTTGCCCAACTGACTTGTCCGCTAAAGAATCTAATACATCGATGCGATACTGTTGTTCGGAAGTGATAACAACGGGCTCAAAAAGAGCGACAGGAATACGTTGACTGTAGGAAAAACCTACACAAAAAATGATAAGGATTAGTCGTTGAGCAATTGCCATAATTTGTCTTTCAATACGGGAATACCCTGTTGTGAAACGGACGAAAACAAAACAAAAGGTATTTGATCAAAAGCAGCCTTACATTCATCTTCAATAGCTGCATAAAGCTCTTCATCTAAAATATCAGATTTTGAAATACCGATTAAAAAATCTTTATCCAACAACTCGGGATTGTACCGTGTCAATTCACAGTTCAAAATAGTAAATTGTTTTTTAATATCGTTAGCATCAGCTGGAATAACATAAAGCAGCACACTATTGCGTTCAATATGTCGCAAGAAATAATGCCCCAATCCTTTTCCTTCAGCTGCTCCTTCAATAATGCCGGGTATATCTGCCATTACGAAAGATGTATAGTCACGGTTTTCAACAATACCAAGGTTGGGTTTTAGCGTTGTAAAGGGATAATCTGCAATTTTAGGCTTTGCAGAAGTCAATGCTGCCAACAAAGTGGACTTACCAGCATTTGGAAATCCTACCAAACCTACATCGGCAAGGACTTTTAGTTCTAGCGTGATGTGACGTTCAGTACCTGCTATCCCAGGCTGTGCATAGCGCGGCGCTTGATTGGTGGGGCTTTTAAAATGCCAATTGCCACGTCCACCCATACCACCAGGCACCACAATCACATCTGCTTCAGAAGTAATCTCCGCAATTTGCTCGCCCGTTTCGGTGTCTTTGACAATGGTCCCCAAAGGAACGGGTATTATCAAGTCTGTTCCATCTGCTCCTGTACTTCTACTCTTGCTCCCATGTCCGCCGTGGTCTGCCTTAAAATGACGTTTATACTTAAAGTTAACCAGTGTCCACAGGTTTTTGTCGCCCCGAACAATGACGTGTCCGCCACGTCCACCATCGCCACCGTCTGGGCCGCCTTTAGTGATGTATTTTTCCCTGTGAAAATGCGTAGATCCCTTGCCTCCGTTTCCAGAAGTAAGGTGTATTTTAACATAATCTACAAAGTTACCTTCTGTCATTACAGTTGATCAACAATACGTGTTAGGTGTTCGGCTATCGCTTCAATAGATCTTGATCCGTCTATGGCGTGAAACTTTTCTTGAGCCGTGTAATATGCGATGAGCGGAGCTGTTTTTGCGTTGTATTCAGCAAAGCGATTTCGAATCTTTTCCTCGTCTTGGTCATCTGCACGACCGCTGTCTTTTCCACGAGATAACAAACGGCTTACCAATATATCCTCGTCAACGTCTAGCGCCAAAGTAGCGGCTATCGACATTTGCTTTTTAGACAAAAAGTCGTCGAGGGCTTCGGCCTGCGAGATAGTACGCGGAAAACCATCAAAAATAAAACCGGCAGCATCAGGCTTTTTATCAACTTCACGCTCCAGCATTTGGATGGTAACCGCATCTGGTACCAAATCACCATTGTCCATATACTGCTTGGCCATAATACCAAGGGGCGTCTGGTTTTTGATGTTGTATCTAAAGACATCTCCTGTAGAGATGTGAATCAAATTAAAATGGTCTCTTAAAAAAACAGCTTGGGTTCCTTTTCCAGCTCCGGGTTTGCCAAACAAAATAATGTTCTTCATGGTTGTTATTTTCCATGCAAAGATATTCTATTTTAATCAGGAAGACTACCGATGTGCAACATTGTGGAATATCCTTACCTTTGTGCCGATAATGCAACAGTATATATCTTCCAATTTATCCATAGGCATCTTAGGTGGCGGACAGCTAGGGAAAATGCTAACCGATGTGACGCGTAAATGGGATATCCGTACCCATATTCTTGACGCCAACGCTGGTGCACCCGCAAAAAACAGCTGTTACCGATTTGTTCAAGGCGACTTGATGGACTATGAAACAGTCCTTAACTTTGGTAGAGAAGTTGACGTACTCACCATTGAAATAGAGCACGTTAATATTGATGCCCTCTATGAATTGGAGAAGGCTGGTGTTTTGGTTTATCCAAAACCGGCAACACTTGACATCATTCAAAACAAACAAACACAAAAAGCGTTTTTTGTAGCACAAAAACTACCAACTGCCCCTTTTATTTCTTGCGAAAGCAAAAAAGAACTGTTGGCGCATGTTTCAAAGGGCAGCTTTACCTTTCCCTTTATTTGGAAAGCTGCACGCTTTGGCTACGACGGATTTGGTGTGAAAAAAATTGATGATAAGGCAGCTATTGATGCTTTGCCAGATAACCCATGTATCATCGAGGCGCTGGTTCCCATCAAGCAAGAAATAGCCATTATCGCCGCCCGAAGTCCTGATGGTGAAATTGCACTTTACCCCCCTGTGGGGATGGCTTTTCATCCAGCGGCTAATCAAGTAGAATATGTCTACTTCCCTGCCGACATAAGCAAAGAAATGGCCAAAAAGGCCCATGAGATTACGCATAAGTTGGTACGCGCATGGGGACATATTGGCTTATTGGCAGTGGAGTTTTTTGTTGACAATGAAAATAACCTGCTCATAAACGAAGTGGCGCCACGGCCGCACAACAGCGGTCACCTAACCATAGAAGGTGCCAATACCTCACAATTTGAGCAGCACATACGTGCCATACTTAATGCACCTCTTGGCAAAACACGTTTTGATCAACCTGCCATCATGGCCAATGTGGTTGGTCCACAAGAGCTTATTGGCACATTTGTATATGAGGGCGTAGATCACATTCTCAACACACCAAAAGCTGCGCTACACATCTATGGAAAGAAAACGACCAAACCGCAACGAAAAATGGGACATATTACGCTTACAGGTGCGGATTTAAATGTTATTTTTAAAGAAATTAAAGACCTAAAAGCAAAACTTAAACTTAAAGCCAATTAACATGAAAGTAGCCGTTATCATGGGAAGCAAAAGCGACCTCCCCGTAATGCAAGACGCCATTGACACCTTGGCCCTTTTTGAAATCGAAACACATGTTGATATAGTATCTGCGCACAGAACTGCCGATAAGATGATGGCGTTTGGAAAAACGGCCCACGAAAACGGCATAGACGTAATCATTGCCGGCGCCGGAGGCGCAGCGCATTTGCCGGGTATGGTGGCTTCAATTAGCCCATTGCCCGTCATTGGTGTGCCTGTTAAATCTTCCAATTCAATTGACGGATGGGATTCTGTTTTATCCATACTGCAAATGCCGGGCGGCGTGCCTGTTGCTACCGTAGCATTAAACGGTGCAAAAAATGCTGCTTTATTGGCCTGCCAAATACTAGGTGTAAAAAATCCAGCCTTGCGCGAAGCCATGATTGCCTATAAAGCTTCTTTGGGCGAGAAAGTACATCAAAGTGCAAAGGACATCAACAAAAAGTAACGGTCACATAGCTTAAAGTCAACCACAACAACGGTATCGCCTCAACCAATAAGGAAGTAATGTATTTTGGCTTAGCTGTTTTTACTTTAAAAATAAGTACTACTAACAAAACCAGCATTCCCATTTCAATCCAAGCAAACGGGATTGAAGTTGAAGTCATAAAGGCCAAAATGATAGCTATCAAAATCAACACATACGACAGCAGCTTTACCGCGCTAACACCCAAAACTTGTGGTAGTGTTTTTAAGCTTGGTGCATCTCTTTTAAGATCGTGAATTTCGAGGGGTACAATCATGGCCAATACCCAGAGAATGGCTTTTGAGGCAATCAGAGCAAAAGGAACTGAGGTCAAGTTATACAAACCAAAAGTAGCAAGGGTTGACCAGCACAAGGCCACAATAAATATCTTGAGTGTAGGTACATAGCGCAAACCCATATGGGCGCCGAAAGGAAGTGCGTATAAGCTTGTTAGCATCCCTACAAAAACAAAAATCAGCCACACGGTTGTTGTTTGCATAATAAGACCAAAAAACCCAATTGCTAGTGCGCATAGTAGCGTGATGGCTTGGGACAAATTAATCCTTTGTTTTTCCACCAAGGCAGGCACAATGAAATGGAAATATTGATATGCAAACCAGCCAAATCCAAAAATAGCACACTGCAATGATGTGGGTAAATGAAATCCTTGTTGCATGGCAAACACACAGCAAAAAGCCCATAGCGACAAGGCTACATGCAAGCTGGATTTAATGTAGGGGCGGAAGTTGATATGCTTCATAAAGAATTACAAAACTACCAAATGTGTTAATAAGGTAGCTGTTTATGGTTAACAACTTTAGGCTGAAATGGTTAGGTTTCGTTTTTTTGATTTTAATCAAAAAATTACCTTTGAAAGGGTATTAAAACTGGTGTTCATGGATACGCAAAACTTTACAATTCGTCACTTAGGTCCAAACGAAAAGGAGTTGGACAAAATGCTTTCGCTTATTGAAGCATCATCTCTTGAAGAATTGGTTACGCAGACCGTTCCTGAAGCCATCAGGCTTCATGCGCCCATGTCCCTTCCAGAAGCCATGAGCGAACATAGCTTTTCGAAACACATTGCTGCCTTAGGGAAACACAACAAGGTATTTACCTCCTTTATTGGCTTGGGATATCACGAGGCCATATTACCGGGCGTAATCCAGCGAAACATATTGGAAAACCCGGGTTGGTATACGGCATACACCCCTTACCAAGCCGAAATTGCCCAAGGACGCATGGAGGCGCTGCTCAACTTCCAAACCATGGTTGTGGAGCTCACAGGAATGGAACTTGCCAATGCTTCTCTTTTGGATGAATCCACAGCTGCAGCCGAAGCGATGAGCCTACTGTTTGGTCAGCGCACAAGAACACAGAAAAAAGAACTTGCAAAACTGTTTTTTGTTGATGAAAATACGTTATCGCAGACCAAATCCGTGCTAGAAACAAGAGCAATTCCCGTAGGCATTAAACTTGTTTACGGCAGTTGTGATGATTTTATACCCACAGCCGACTATTTTGGCGCTTTGGTGCAGTACCCAGGTGCTAATGGCGATATACCAAGCCTTAAAACTTTTATTGACAACGCTGCCCAAGCAGAAGTTAAGACAGCTGTTGCTGCTGATCTTATGAGTTTGGTGCTTTTGGAAGCGCCAGGAACTTTGGGTGCTGATGTTGTAGTGGGAAGCACGCAGCGCTTTGGCATTCCACTAGGTTACGGAGGGCCACACGCAGCATACTTTGCAACTAAAACTGCCTACAAACGCAGTGTGCCGGGAAGAATTATTGGAGTTACCCAAGACAAATCCGGGAATAGAGCCTTGCGAATGGCCTTGCAAACACGCGAACAGCACATCAAAAGAGATAGGGCTACATCTAATATTTGTACTGCACAAGTACTCTTGGCTGTTATGGCAGGAATGTATGCTGTATACCACGGCCCAGAAGGATTAAGATCAATTGCGACACGCATCCACCGTCATGCTTGCCAACTCAATCAAGCGCTGGAACAATTGGGTATACCCCAAAAAAACAAAGCTTTCTTTGACACACTTCACATTGAAGGACCTGCCCAAGAAATACTGCGCTTGGCAGCTGCCAAAGGAATCAATCTGCGTCAGATCAACGCTAGTGAATTAAGCATCTCCTTTCATGAAGCGACAGAAGACCACCACATTCAAACCTTGATTGACATACTAGCAGAGGCAACAAAACAATCGGCTGTTGATGTCAGTTTGGTTGAAACAGACTGCCTGCCTGTTTCGCATAAACGATCAACCTCATTTTTAACAAACGAAGTATTTCACAGTTACCATGCCGAAACCAGCATGATGCGTTATATCAAATCCCTGGAGCGTAAAGACTTGGCGCTAAATCATTCCATGATCGCACTGGGTTCGTGTACCATGAAGCTCAATGCTGCTAC
Organism: Flavobacteriaceae bacterium; assembly: GCA_002862705.1. GTDB lineage: Bacteria > Bacteroidota > Bacteroidia > Flavobacteriales > Flavobacteriaceae > UBA7446. Next base: position 71,648 of record PKDU01000052.1, on the reverse strand, counting down.
GGAAATGTTCGCCTTAAGCGATCCGCAGTGGAACAACATACATCCATTTGCACCCGTAGACCAAGCGGCTGGTTGTAGGCGCGTATTGCATGACCTAGCTGACTATCTAACTGAAATCACAGGCTTTGGCGGCACCTCTTTGCAACCTAATTCTGGTGCACAAGGTGAATTTGCAGGACTGATGGTCATAAGAGCTTATCATCTTGCCAACGACGATGCACATCGCAACATCTGTCTTATTCCAGCTTCTGCTCATGGTACCAACCCAGCCTCTGCAGTAATGGCTGGCATGCAAGTCATTGTGGTAGGGACTGACGAAAAAGGAAACATCGACCTTGACGACCTAAAGACCAAAGCAAACGAGCATGCCGATAATTTAGCAGCACTGATGATTACCTACCCATCTACGCATGGCGTTTTTGAGTCGTCCATTAAAGAGATAACCGCTTATGTTCATAGCAAAGGAGGGCAAATATATATGGATGGTGCAAATATGAATGCGCAGGTTGGCTTGACCAATCCGGCGGTTATTGGCGCAGACGTTTGTCACTTGAACCTCCACAAAACTTTTGCCATACCACACGGAGGCGGTGGTCCGGGTGTAGGTCCAATTTGTGTTGCCAAACACTTGGTGCCGTTTCTGCCTAATCACGCCATAATTCCAACAAGCGGCGAACAAGGAATAGCAGCACTTTCTGCAGCACCCTATGGTTCAGCACTCGCTTGTCTGATTTCTTATGCCTACATACGCTTACTGGGGGCAGCAGGGCTAAAGAAAGCCACAGAAGTAGCCATATTAAATGCCAATTACATTAAGGAACGCATTGCCAAGCACTACCCTGTTTTGTATAGCGGCGACAACAACCGAGCAGCACACGAGTTTATCATTGACTGCCGTTCCTTCAAAGACAAAGGCATAGAAGTAATGGATATTGCCAAGCGTTTAATTGATTATGGTTTTCATGCACCAACGGTATCGTTTCCCGTTCCAGGCACCATGATGATTGAACCCACTGAAAGTGAAAACTTGGCTGAATTAGATCGTTTCTGCGAAGCATTTATTTCTATTCGCTATGAAATTGAGGCCAGCACAAAAGAACAAACCAACAACCTATTGCGCAATGCACCGCATACCTTGACGCAGTTGACAGCACACGAATGGGAACTGCCCTACACGAGAGAAGAGGCAGCATATCCCCTACAGTTTGTACGTGAAAATAAGTTTTGGCCAAGCGTTCAACGCGTCGACGAAGCTTATGGAGACAGAAATCTTATGTGTACCTGTGCACCCATTGAAATGTATGCAGAAAAGCAGGTTACGGAAATCCAATAATTTGCAGTGGGGAGCATTTATAAACACATCTTTTTTCTTCTAACCATATAGATTTCTATATTTGAACATCAGAACACGACCACTACCTTAATCAAACATGGGAATTCACATCACAGGCGTTGGAAGTTATATACCTTCACACAAAGAAAAAAACCAAGATTTTTCAGCGCACACATTTTTAGACGATAGCGGCAAACCGTTTGGTGCTGATAATGGAGATATTATTGAAAAATTTAAGGCCATAACAGGCATTGAAGAACGCCGTTATGCCAAACCACATCAAACCGCATCTGACCTTGCATTTTTGGCTGCTGAAAAGGCCATTGAAGACGCATCACTTGATCCTGAAACTTTGGACTACATAATTGTAGCTCATAATTTTGGTGACATTCAACACGGTTGTATACAAACTGATATATTACCCTCCTTGGCCACAAGAGTAAAACATAACCTCCAGATAAAAAATCCCAATTGTGTTGCGTATGATTTGATTTTTGGTTGCCCAGGCTGGGTGGAAGGTGTTATTCAAGCAAAAGCATTTATCAAATCTGGCATGGCAAAACGTTGCTTGGTCATTGGGGCAGATACCTTGTCGCGAATTGCCGATCAAAACGACAGAGATGCCATGATTTTTGCCGATGGTGCCGGAGCCACCATCATTGAAGAAACCAAAGAAGCCGGCGGCGTATTAAGCCATAGCTCGCAGACCTATAGTACGGAAGAAGCGTTTTACCTCTTTTCTGGAAAGTCAAACGACCCAACTGCTAAACCTGAGGATAAGTACATTAAAATGCTCGGCAGAAAAGTTTATGAATTTGCCATTAGCCATGTACCCCAAGCCATGAAAGACTGTTTTGACCAAAGCGGAGAGGAACTTGGTTCTTTAAAGAAAATTTTTCTGCATCAAGCTAATGAAAAAATGGACGAAGCTATCGTCAAGAGATTTTACCGTCTCTATCGTCAATCCATACCAGCAGACATACTGCCCATCAGCATTCATAAATTAGGCAATAGCTCGGTTGCTACCGTCCCTACCCTATTGGATTTGGTTAAGCGAAATGAGCTTGATGGTCATCAAATAAACAAAGGGGATGTTGCCCTTTTTGCCAGTGTGGGTGCTGGCATGAACATCAATGCGTTTACGTATAGATTTTAACGGCTTTTCAATGCCGCTCCAATGGGGTTTCCGATAACACCTGTTGGGTTGCTTACTTCTAACAACGCGCATATTGTTGGTGCGATATCCGGAATTTTTGTCCTTTTAAACGTACTCCCTTTTTGAATACCATTTCCATAAAGCAACAGCGGAACATGGGTGTCATAGATAAAGGCTGAACCGTGCGTGGTGCCATAAGTACGATTGGCTATATAAGCTGGCAATAGCATGTAAATTATATCACCAGAACGTTTGGGATTATATCCTTTTTGCAAGCGTTCCACAATTGGGTTGTCAGCATCCATTTGCATAAGATTTGATGTGGTATAAGCAGCGGCAATACCATCTTGTTGCTGTATAAACGCAGTAGCAAAACGACTTATCGCGTCAACATCTAGTCTTGCGGCAGCAATACGGTCATGGTCAAAATAAATTTCATTGTTCGACACGTCAAGCACGATGTCGCGCACTCCAAAGGCATCAAACACCGCTTCCTTAAGCAGTTTCACAAAAGGCTTCTTGCTGAAATATCCTGCTGGTATTTTGTTGTCGATTAGATAATTAGGCACAGGAGCCACGCCGTGGTCTGAAGTCAGGAAAACGGAATATGCGCCCTTACCCACTTGGGCGTCTAGCGCCTCAAAAAGTCTAGCAAGTTCTAAGTCCAAACGGATATAGGTGTCCTGTAATTCCTTGGCGTTGGTACCAAAAGCATGTCCTATATGGTCTGTTGATGAATAAGAAATCATGAATACGTCTGCATGGTCATCTGTGCCTAAGTCCTCCCCTTTCAGAGCTGCCAATGCGAAATCTGTAACCAAGCTATTACCAAAAGGAGTGGCTTTCAGTATCTCGTATCCGCCATTATTAGGCGATAGGGCAGCCAAATCATAAGGGAATGTAGGTGTATCCTTTCCTTTGGGTCGCTTTTCGTAGAGACTGTCATCTGGTCCTGTTTCCGCATATTGAGAGATGGGATAATAGGTGTCCCAAGTGGTGAGGTACGCATCAATTTTTCTAGAAGCATTAAAGTCTATTACCCATGAGGGTAGTGCATCCATATAAAAAGTACTGCTGATAAAGTTGCCCTCGTCTCCGCCTGAGAACCAATAGGCGCCATTGGCAGTATGGCCAATAGAGAGGATGGCACTACGGTCTTTTAAAGAAACGCTAACGGCCTTGCCATGCATTTGGGTTGCCAATCTATTCTCATCTGCAAATGTGGAAACCAAAAGTGCAGTAGGTGCCTTACCCCTAGTCTTTGCTGTTCCCAAGGACAAAAAGTTCTGGTCGTCTACGCAGTAGCGCTCTTTTCGGCGTTGTTTGTCAAACCAATCATTACCAATAATGCCATTAATGGCAGGAGGGGTTCCTGTGGCGATACTCGCATGTCCAGGACCTGTTTTGGTTTGCTTGTAGTCGAAATGGTGGTTTTTTGCCACAAAACCTTCGTTGTAAAAACGTTTGAATCCTTGTTCGCCGAAGTGCGATTGGAATCGGTATATGTAGTCCATGCGCATTTGATCGACCACAATACCTACCACGAGCTTGGTATTGGCGCTGTCTTGTTTTGAGGTACAGCCTATAAATAGGAAACCTAGTATAAGATAAAGAGATTTGGTATTCATTTGTAATGTTTTTACAAATGTTAATTTTTATTTTAAGACTTAGGTTATAGTAACATTATTTTTTACATTCGTTTAAGTGAAAATACTGCATCACATCGGTGAATACATTTTAATGCTTAGGTTGGTTTTTATAAAGCCCACCAAGGGAAAAGTGATGCGAAAACTTATTTTTAAAGATATACAGGATCTAATTATCGGATCTTTAGGTATCGTAGCCTTTCTATCCTTTTTTGTAGGGGGTGTTGTGTCCATACAAACGGCGCTTAACATTGAAAGCCCACTTATACCAAAAAGTTTAGTTGGCTTTGCCACGCGTCAATCTGTTATACTGGAGTTTGCACCAACGTTTATGAGCATCATCTTGGCTGGGAAAGTTGGTTCGTTTATTACGTCTAGTATAGGTACCATGCGTGTAACCGAACAAATTGATGCGTTAGAAGTCATGGGCATCAACTCAGTAAATTACCTGGTATTTCCAAAGATAATTTCCATGCTTTTGCTGCCTATTGTGATAAATTTTTCCATGTTTTTAGGGATTCTTGGCGGTTATGCCGCTACCATATACGGCGGGCTTTCAAGTAGCGCTGATTTTATCGAAGGCATACAACTCGACTTTAGGCCTTACCATGTGGTATATGCCTTTATAAAAACGTTGGTGTTTGCCATGGTTCTGGCCACCATTCCCTCCTATCACGGATACTATATGAAGGGCGGCGCTTTGGAAGTAGGTAAAGCAGCAACGGTTGCCTTTGTATGGACATCGGTAGTCATCATCGTTCTTAATTATTTTATCACTCAATTATTACTTGCTTGATGATAACGCTTAACAACATCACGAAATCATTCGACGGTACGGAAGTGCTCAAAGGGATTAGCATGGCTTTTGAACCGGGAAAAACCAATCTTATCATCGGGCAAAGTGGTTCTGGAAAAACGGTGTTGCTTAAATGTCTGTTGGGTTTACACCAAATAGATAGCGGAAAGATGCATTTTAACGATCAAGCCTTTGGCGAAATGGACGAGGAAGGAAGGCGAACATTACGCAGGGAAATGGGTATGGTTTTTCAAGGGAGTGCACTATTCGACTCCATGACAGTTTTGGAAAACGTTATGTTTCCTATGCAAATGCTAACTGACAAAAATCAAGCTGAAATAAAAAGTGTTGCCGAAGCAGTTATTGAACGGGTAAACCTTGAAAATGCCAATAACAAGCTTCCGGCAGAACTCTCTGGTGGCATGCAAAAACGCGTTGCCATTGCCCGCGCTGTAGTCATGAAGCCTAAATACCTTTTTTGCGACGAGCCCAACTCGGGGCTAGACCCCAAAACAGCCATCGTAATTGACAACCTCATTAGAGAAATTACCCAAGAAAATAACATCACGACCGTCATCAATTCTCACGATATGAATTCTGTTATGGAAATTGGAGATACCATTTTATTTTTAAAAGACGGTGTAAAGGCTTGGGAAGGCAGCAAAGATTTGATATTCAATACGGATAATGAGGCTGTTAACGACTTTGTATATTCTTCAAACCTCATGAAGAAAATAAAACAAGTGCATACCTAAAATGACACTTAGTCTTTAGAAAATATGATCAACTCTGTATCCTTAAGTTTATCATATGCTAATAATTCCTGCTCCAACACACGCACCCTAGTAGAGTCTATTTGAACCAGCCCTAATGGATTAATAAGCAGTTGGCTTTCCGCCTTTCTGTTGTATTGAATTGTTGCTGATGACACGAGATAATCGCCGTAAGACAATGTCGAGACATGGGTGTCTAAATAGGCATTTGCTTGTTTTCTAAATGCATTTTCCCCCAAAGCATAGATAAAAGTAATCCCTGCAGGTATCATAACCAACACAGCAAAAAAGCTTACCACACGAACCACAAACCGACGTCTCTTGGAATCGGCATAATGAATCATGGGAAAGCGTAACAGTTTTACAACTACAAAAGAAGCAAAGGCTATAAAAGTAGCGTTGATAAAAAAAAGGTATAGCGCACCAAGCGTATAGCCAACATTCCCCACAGCTATACCATAGCCAATGGTACACAAGGGAGGCATAAGTGCTGTAGCAATTGCAACACCAAAAATAACAGATGCAATGGTACCCTTTTTAGTACGCGCAATGGCCAGCGCCGCACCGCCAAAAAAGGCAATGAAAACATCTCGTATGTCGGGCCGGGTACGTGCCAAAAGTTCGGATGATTCTTGCTGTAGCGGAAAAAACAAGAAAAACACCGTAGCGGTCACGGCGCTAAGCAGTACCATGACAATAAAATTTTGTGTGGCTGATTTGATCATGTCCAAATCATTAATGGCTAATCCAACACCAGTGCCCAGCACAGGGCCCATAAGTGGTGCAATAAGCATGGCGCCTATAACGACAGCAGTAGCGTCTGTATTCAAACCAATACAAGCAATAAAAATTGAACAAATCAATACCCAAGCAGTAGCACCTCTAAAGGGAATGTCTTGGCGCACGGCATCTAAGGTTGCGGCATAGTCTGTATCCTTACTAATATCAAAAAGCTGTACCAAATAGCCAAGACTAAACCTTAAGCCTTGCTTTTTTGGCGCATCTTGAGGATTATCGGAAAAATCAAATTTTGACTCCATTATAACGGACTTACTTCAACAAAAGGTGGAAACAGGTACTGCTTCTTTGTTTTGACACACGTACAAACAAATCGGGTTCTGCGTTTGGCATCTTTGCTAAAAACACGCCCGTCTTGCGCATTAAAAAGTGCGCCCTGCTCCAATTCAAAAATACATTTTTTATTGTTGGGTGGGTCAAATGCTCTAAGTGCCATCGAAAGATTGGCATCAGCAGCAAAGGTTGCCCTAGCATTTTGCATGTGTTTTTTAAGTGGTATTAACAGCGATTCTGGAAAGATATCCCCTTCCAAAAAAGGAGCTACCATTTGTTGGAATGCTGATTTCCACTCCTTTCCGTGTGGTTTCTTCCTAAATGTATAGGAGGTGAACACCTTATAATGTGCCCATTCGTGTAAAAAGGTAAGGAGAAACCGATATGGGTTTTCCATGGCATTAATAGTAATGGAAACAGGTCTTTTGGGCTGTACCCTAAAATCGCCATGCTTGGTTTTACGAGTGCGAACGACATGAATCACAACCTTGTGTCCAGCTATAAGCGAAGCACATTTTGCAATGGCTCTCTCAGGTAAATATGAATAAAAATCAGAAGACATTAGGGTGTTGTGTTCGACACAGGTAGAACTTTTCCGTTGTAGAAAAGATGTCCGTCAAGCGCAAATTGGGCAATATAATCGGCCATCATGGCTGCGGTCATGGGCACTTCAAGCCCTGGGAAAGCATCAGAAAGCATTTCTGTTTGCACAGCACCAAGCGCCAATGCATTTACGGCAGGACCCGTTTCTTTGAATTCTTCGGCCAGTAACTCTGTAAGTATGGAAACAGCTCCTTTGCTGCTGCTGTAGGCAGTCAAACCTGGAAATTTCGATGTACCGCCAATTCCTCCCATACTGCTGATATTGACCACATGCCCTGTTGGCTGTAGCTTTTTTAATAAGGCACGTGTGAGATTGGCAAGCCCAAAAACATTAACCTTAAATACCCCTTCAAAATCGGATTGTGTGGTTTCGGCAAAGGGTTTGTTAACCAGCTTTCCTGCGTTATTAATCAGGGCATCAATGGTGTCAGGTGCCTCATTTTGCGCCCACGATACTACGCCATCTTCATTTGTTAAATCAAGTGCGTTGACTGTGACGTTGGGCAAATTTAGCTGCGTTATGGGTGTCGTGTTGCGGGAGAGTGCCCAAACCATGTGATGATGCGCTGAAAACCATTTAACCAGTGCTAGACCAATACCACGGCTAGCTCCAGTTATCACAATGTTTTTCGAAGTATCCAAAACAACTAGACGACTAATCGAATGGGATTTTCGATATACTCTTTAAGGGTTTGTAAAAATAGCGCTCCAGTTGCGCCGTCCACTGTTCTGTGGTCACAAGCTAGGGTAAGCTTCATTGTATTGCCCACAACAATTTCTCCTTCTTTTACTACAGGTTTTTGCACGATGGCACCTACAGAAAGAATCGCGGAATTGGGTTGATTGATAATGGATGTGAACTCATCAATTCCGAACATACCTAGGTTGGAAACAGTAAAGGTACTGCCATCCATTTCTTGTGGCGTAAGCTTTTTACTCCTTGCTCTACCGGCAAAATCTCTCACTTGTGAACCAATTTGTGGGAGGTTCATTTCGTTAGCAAACTTCAACACAGGAACAACAAGACCATCTTCAACGGCAACGGCTACACCTACATGCACATGGTGATTGAGCACCATTTTATCGTCAAACCATTGAGAATTTACCTGTGGGTGTGCTTTTAGGGATAGTGCCACTGCTTTTACCACAATATCATTAAATGATATTTTGGTGTCTGGAATGGAGTTGTATTGTTTTCTAAAGGCAATTGCTGCATCCATATCAAACTCCACGGACAAATAGTAGTGGGGTGCGCTGAATTTTGATGCCCCAAGACGTTTTGCAATGGTTTTACGCATTTGCGAATTGGGAATTTCTTCTTGCTTTTCTTGACCCGCAGGAACAAAGACTGCGGCTTGCGCAGGCGCAGCTGCTGCAGTTGCTGGAGTAAATTGCTCAACATCGCGTTTTACAATTCTTCCAGATTCTCCAGTTCCAGTCACAAGGTTTAGGTCAATACCTTTTTCCTTGGCAATTTTTTTAGCTAATGGAGATGCCATTATTCTTCCACTACTTGTTTTAACGGCTTGGGGGGGTGCAACTGCAGCAGCAACTGCAGGAGTTTCGACAGGGATTTCCGTTTGTACGGGTGCTGCAACAGGCGTTGGCTCTGGAGTAGCTGCTTTTGGTGCAGCAGCAGGAGCAGCAAGAATGGCTGCAACGTCTGTGCCCTCAGGGCCAATAATGGCAAGTAACGTATCCACTGCGGCGGTTTCACCTACTTGAATACCAATGTGCAGTAGAACTCCCGAAAAGAACGATTCAAATTCCATGGTGGCTTTGTCCGTTTCGATTTCGGCTAGTATGTCGCCTTCTTCAACGGTATCGCCAACTTGTTTAAGCCATGAGGCTACGGTTCCTTCTTCCATGGTGTCACTCAGGCGCGGCATGTTGATAATTTCAACACCTTCGGGGATGGCTGCAGCTTCCGTTTCAGCGGGAGGCGCTGCAGCTGGCGCTTCCTCAGTTTTTGCTTCTTCAGCAGGTGCAGTTGCATTGAGCAGTGCTGAAACATCTTCGCCTTCTTCACCTATGATGGCCAACAACACATCTACAGGAGCGGTTTCACCAGCTTGAACGCCTATGTGTAAAAGTGTGCCCTCGTGAAAAGATTCAAATTCCATGGTGGCCTTATCGGTTTCGATTTCGGCAAGAATATCACCTTCTTCAATTTTGTCACCTACTTGTTTTAGCCACGAAGCTACGGTTCCTTCTTCCATGGTATCGCTAAGGCGCGGCATATTGATGATTGTAGCCATATTATAGTTTGTGTGAGATAAATGGATAATCTTCTTGTTCGTAAACTGCGTCGTACATTACATTCTTTTCAGGGAATGGCGATGACTCTGCAAAGTCTTCGCACTCCTTAACACGAGCTTTTACATCCACAAGTACTTCAGCCAGTTCTTCTTCAGTAGCGTAGTTTTCCGCTAGGATAATATCTTTTACCTGAGTGATGGGATCAATCTTACGATATTCCTCCACCTCATCCTTAGTGCGGTAATGTTGTGCATCAGACATGGAGTGGCCACGGTAACGATAGGTCTTGGCCTCCAAAAATGTAGGACCATCGCCACGTCGTGCACGCTGAATGGCTTCGTCTATACCTTCTGCAACAGCAACAGGATTCATCCCGTCAAGAGGGCCACAAGGCATTTCATAGCCTAGTCCAAGTTTCCAAATATCTGTGTGGTTGGCTGTACGTTCTACTGAGGTACCCATGGCGTATCCGTTGTTTTCGACAATAAATACTACAGGCAGCTTCCAGAGCATGGCCAAATTAAGTGTTTCGTGAAGTGAACCTTGACGCACAGCACCATCGCCCATAAAACAAAGTGTTACGGCATCGCTTCCATGGTATTTATCTCCAAAGGCCATTCCAGCACCAAGAGGTATTTGACCTCCTACAATACCATGACCTCCGTGAAAACGGTGTTCTTTTGAGAAAATATGCATCGAACCACCCAGCCCATTTGATGTTCCTGTAGCTTTTCCATATAACTCAGCCATCACTCTTTTAGGGTCAACGCCCATTCCTATGGGTTGTACGTGATTACGGTATGCGGTAATCATGCGATCTTTGGTAAGGTCCATGGCGTGAAGCGAACCTGCTAAAATAGCTTCTTGTCCATTGTAAAGGTGTAGAAACCCACGAACTTTTTGTTGTATGTAAACCGAGGCAAGTTTATCTTCAAACTTGCGCCAGAACATCATGTTTTTGTACCAATCGAGATAGGTGTCACGTGTGACTTCTTTCATAATGCGCGTCAATTATGCGAATGGCAAAGATAAGGCAACTTACTTTGGCAAAAAAACGAAAACTAAGGCTTAATAGCGCTCTGCCCCAAAATTAAACGTCAAGGAGAACCTCAAGGTGTTTTCTAGTGGGTTTACAACCCTGCCAGCAGATATTAAATAGGACAAATCAACATCGATAACATTATATTTAAATCCAGCACCGAGGGTGAAGAATTTTCTAGCTCCTTTTAGTTCGTTCTCATTAAAGTATCCTGCACGCAATGCAAATGATTCATCATACATGAATTCAGCACCAAGCGACCACGTAAATTCTTTTAATTCCTCGCTGAAACCGTCGGGCGCATCGCCAAACGACTTAAAGATACCAGACAAAACACCCACGTCACTGGGTTGCGCATATCCAGTAATATTTCCATCACCGTCTGTAATGGGTTCGCTTGGTGAAGGCACCAAAAGCTTGTTGATTTCCAAGCTTACGGCAAGTTTGTTATAGGAATCAAAAATAAAATCAAAACCACCACCTAGCTTTAAGTTAGTGGGTAAAAAGTCTGATTGTCCCTCGTCTTCATATTTTAATTTGGGACCTATGTTCGAAATATTGAAACCTGCACGCCACATACCAGAAAAGCTGGAGTAAGGCACTTCATAAGACTGGTAAAAACCTGAGATACCAACAGCCACCGTACTCGCAGAAGTACTGTCGTTTGTTGTAGATGATCTTAATTTTAGGTCCGAAGTCAAAAACGATCCTTGAATGGCCATGGAGAATTTATCGCTCAGCTTTAGTGCATAAGAAGCATCAAAAACATATTCGTTAGGTCTTTCTATAAGTGGGTTTATAAAATCCGCAGGTGTTTCACCAATCTGGATTTCACCAAGGCTGAAATAACGCAAACCAACCGCCCAAGCAGAACGGTCATCTATGGCCCTATAATACGTGACATCAGCTAAAAAAATATCGTTTACCAGCTTGCTCAAATAAGGCGTATAGCTGATCGCAGCACCCGTATCGTTTCCTATAAAAGCATATTTTGCTGGATTCCAATGGTTGGCAAATGCATCTGAAGAGGTAGCCACACCTTGATCACCTAAAGCAGCAGCGCGCGCATCAGGCGCTATGGATAAAAAGGGTACGGCTGTGGTGACCACGCGAATGTTATTTTGAGAAAAAGTGAGTTGGGCTGCCAATAAAAGCAGTGTAAGTAGTGTTATTTTTTTCATAATTAGTTAACAATAAGTTTTCCAGAATATATATCGCTTGAATTTGATAACGTTGAAATTAGTTCAATCGTGTATACATAGGTTCCTTTATTTACTTTTTGACCGCTGTAGGTTGTTGCATCCCACGTTAAGCTATCGATCAGGTAGCTTGATGAGAACACTTCTTGGCTGCTATCCCAAATGCGTTTCCCGTCGACGGTAAATATAGAAATTTTCACGTCAAGCAACTCTCTAGGCCTGTTGTGTTGCACAAAAAATGTGGTTTGATTTGTAACAGGGTTGGGCGAGTTAAATACATTTTCGATTTGAATTACGCTGCTATCAACCACGGTAAAACTAATGGTTTTACTACTTGGATTGTTATGGGTGTCCCATGCGCGGAGCGTAAGGGTGTGAAATCCCAATTCCAAATTGTTTAACGGATACGAAAGCGTTCCTTTAGTGAAATCATCCAACACTGTGGAATAAAAAGCATTGAGCACATACGGGCTCGCTTGATTGTTGTCTAGCGTAGCGGTGATATCGTGTCCCAATCCGCCAGACGAATTGATGCCATTTTCATCTTCAAAATCAACGATAAGCATTGGGCTATTAAAGACTTTTCCACCATCAACAAAACTTCTGTTTTCTAAAAAGACGTCTATTGTGGGGCCTTGCGTATCGCTAGCAGCAGCCGTGTTTATTCCTCCTATGTCGAACTGATTTGAAGAACCACCCACAGACTCGGTCTTATCCTGATTAAAGGCAATAAAACTGATTCTAGCAGCATCTACATCGAGATTGATGTCTTTTGGAATAACAAAAGTGGACGAAAATAAGCCATCGGTAACCGTAGCAAGCCCTTCGAAAACCTGTGCGCCAAGTGTTTGAAAGTTCATTGTTTTGGCTTGGTCATTGCCCAATGTTGAGCGTTCCACTTCTTTATCAAAAATCTGTAGGCTTACTGTACCATTAAAATCTTGTTGAAGCACCCCTGAAGGGCCCAATATTTGACCATCCAAAGTGATCTTATCAAGTGCTTTAAATTGCCGCGCTCCAACAGCAACCTCATCAATGGGTACGCCATTTAAATGCGATATGGCAATTTCTCGCTTGGGAATATGAAGTTTAAGGGCTGGATCACCGATATAAAACAGCACTCGTTTTTGGTTTGCATCTGTAAATTCATTTTTAGCACGCCGTAAGGCTTCAGCAATACTGGTGTAATCTTCACTTCCGTAAGCAAATAAGTACTTAGATAAAATTTTGTTGTAATCAATCCCTCTGTTAATGAAAATCTGTCGGGTAGTTGAAACCATACCAATGGCACCGCCTGTTGGATTTTGGTAAAGCATTTCACCAGCTGTGGGTCTAGTGTGGTTGTCAAATCGGGAAAACTCGCAAGTAACCGTGATAAAAAGCGGGTATTTCCCTGGATGAAACAAAGTTGAGGCCATGTCTTTATCCACAATAAATTCTTGAGCCAAACCATCTTCTCCTCCGTGTCCAAAATAATTGACAACCAAAGTCCCTTGTGATAACCTATTCGCTAAAGCAATCTCCACGTCTGGGTAACGGTCTCCCCCCGCTGAGGCAACTTGCTTATAGGCGTCTGAGTGAATCTTGGTAATATTCATCAGCGGTTTCTGACGCACAATTTCATCACCCAAAGCATCAAGGGTAACTTGAAGTGAAAAGTCATCTTTATTTTTTCCTACATCTGCATCATCGGAAAGAATTGTAAAGCTATTGTTCCAGCTACCCTTATTTGTTGGGCTTTCGTAATCGATAACTTTATTTACCAAAACACGCGCTTGAGAAGCATCGGAAAAAACCATTCGACCTACGGCAACATCCATATGGTCAAAAGACGTTAGCATTCCTTCATTTTCGTCCAACATGACGAAAAAATCATCTGACATAAAGGAATTCGTTAATGAAAAACTATTTAACGCATGGAAAGTCGGTACCACCATATCGTTGGCAGCAGTTCTTTTTTTATAGTCATAACTCGTGTCCCCAAACAAGCACAAGTATTTGAGTTTTTTGCCCTGAGAAAAATACAGGTAGCGCACAAAGTTTCGAATTGCAGCAATATCTTGTTGCCCTGTTGAGAAGGCCTCATAAATTTCCTCAACTGTTACGACTTGAGCCGACAATCCCGCCACATTTTTGCGATAACTCACCAATAGCTCTGCTTCTTTCCGAAATGCTTCTGATGTAATCAACAAATACGTTGTGGGCGGCAATGCCATTAGGTTCTTTAAAAACGAAGTGGGGTTCAATACACGTGTGCTGCGTCTATAGGTTGGTGTTTTATAGGCTGTTGACAAATAAAATTTACTGTCTTCGTCCACAATGACATCACAGCCAAATGCAGTTGCGCCAGCAGGCGGCATGTGAACAACATCACCATCCAGTTCCCACACACAGGTTTCGGGCGAAGCAGCAGCTACCGCCAGCTGTTGCGCGGCGTCTTGGGACGCCAATGAGAACATAAAACTACCTCCAGCGCCGTCCAAGTTTCTTTGGTATTGCGCCATAATAAAATCTAAATATCCATTGGAAGACAAATCGCCATTAGCGTCATATAGTAGTTTTGCTGTAATGCTTTCTGCGGCATTTTGCGGCAAATGAATCATGCCTCTAAGCTTATTGAAACTTGTGCTAGGCGCTGAACCAACTATCGTTTTACTGGTACCGCTGATGGATTTAGCATCTGCATCTCCGCCAATGGTTAACCTAAATGAGGTGGTGTTTGAGCCGTCTGAAGCAACTCTTGCCGCTACATCAATTTGAGTGCCCGAGGCAACATTAGGCGTTTCAAGTGTGAATGATTCTTCCTTATCATTAGAAAAACGCTTACCAAACCATCGCCTCCCAAGCGATCCTATATTGTATTTATCCTCCTCTAAAAAAGCAGTGTAAACGGCATCGGTTACTGCAGCTGTTTCTGGACTAGCTGTACCTTCCATAGCCAAGGCACGTTTTCCAAAAGAGGTGCCATATGTTATATAATATTGTGCGGTGTCATGATAGAGGTTTAGATAGGTTTCACTTTCTTTGTTCCATGTGTCGTTGGCATAACCCATAAAAAGAATGTAATCCGCATCATCAAAGCTACCGTCTTCCTCTCCCTTTACGATGAGTGCATTCTCGTACAAGGTTTCAACCGCATCGCCCAATTTCAATGGTAGCATTTGACCACCACGCCCAAAAATTCGAATGGTCCTTGGGTCTATTTCCTGAACGGGAAGGTCGAGTTTGCTCAAAAAATCTTTGGTAATTTTATGAACCCCCGTTTCTTCAACGCTAAATTGACGCCACGAAACCATCGTTTCGTCTAAAAAAGGATGCGTATTCAAGCTTTGTGCAGAAATGAGATTCCATCCACAAACAAAGAAGAAAAAAGCTAATAATTTGTTACGCATGTATAGTTATAACGATAATGGATATGTATTCGTATAATGAGTATTGCATACTAATTTACACCTGACTTCGTTTTGTAAGTACATAAACGCACTATTTATTCGTATATTGCACCTTTGATATGAATCGAAAATTAACAATGAAAACGTACACAAATCTATTCATTTCCGCTTTAATAATTGCACTTCTTGCAAGTTGCAGCTCAAGCAAACGCCGTTCAAATGTTTCCCAAGGAACAGGATTAGACATAAATTCTTCGCGTGGTGGCTTCCAATATGAAACAAACTACAAAGGGCAAGAGGCTGGTCCTGGGTTGGTATTTATCCCTGGAGGAACATTTGTCAAAGGCAGGGTTCAAGACGACGTCATGCGCGATTGGAACAATACTCCTGTGCGTGTACAGGTCCGCTCATTCTACATGGACGAAACAGAAGTCACAAACTTGATGTATAACGAATATTTGGATTGGTTAGAACGTGTATATAAAAACCAAGGTGATGCCTACTCAGATGTGTATGCTGCTGCACTCCCCGATACGATGGTATGGCGAAGTCCACTTGGATTTAACGAAGACATGGTGAACAATTACTTGCGTCACCCTTCTTTCCAAGACTACCCCGTTATTGGTGTTACTTGGCAACAAGCTACCAACTATGCCAAATGGCGTACCGAGCGTGTTAACGAAGGCTTGTTGGAGCGAGAAGGTTACATCGAAAAAGGGGTTAGCTTACAAATTGACAGTATTTCACCTGGAAACGAATTCAACACACAAACGTATTTACGCGCACCAGACAAGGTATACGGAGGTAATATTGCCGATGTGGCTGGAAGAAACGCACAGCCTCGTGGCAGAGAGACAGACTCAACTGCGCTTACTTTTGTCAAACGCGAAAAGGGATTGTTGTTACCCGAATATCGTTTACCAACAGAAGCGGAATGGGAATATGCAGCACTTGGGCTTTCTGAACTCAGAGAATACAACAGCTACCGTGGTAAAAAGAAATACCCTTGGTCAGGTGACTCTACAAGATCAACGAAACGAAGAAATGAAGGAGACCAATTGGCCAACTTCAAACAAGGAAAAGGAGATTATAGTGGTGTTGCAGGATGGTCTTCTGACAATGCAGATATCACAGCACCAGTTCGTGCATTCCCTGCCAACAGCTTTGGCTTGTACGGTATGGCTGGAAATGTGGCAGAATGGGTAGCTGATGTATATAGACCTATCATTAACAGTGATGTTTCTGATATGAGCTACTACAGAGGAAACCTTTATACCAAACCCGCTATAGGCGAAGACGGAAAAACGGTTGTGGTAAACGAGTTAGAAATTGATACTACACCTAACAACAAGTTTAACGTTAAGGCGCTGCCAGGACAAGTTGAATTTACTGAGATCGACGAATCAGACGCGCAATTTAGACCAAACTTTAATCGCGCATACAATCCAAACTATTTGGATGGAGACGAAAAATCAATCCCGAATCCAGACGAAACAGAGATGTATAAGTTTGCCATTGACAAAGACGGCAATCCGATCCAAAACCAAAATGATGTAAAATCACTGGTATCTGACCAGACACGTGTTGTCAAGGGTGGTTCGTGGAAAGATCGCGCATACTGGCTAGACCCTGCACAAAGACGCTATTTGCCCGAGTTTATGGCGGCAGATTACATAGGCTTCCGTTGTGCGATGTCCTATTTAGGTGAAAGCAGTAAAAAGAAACGTCCGCGCGACTAAACGCATGACTTCGCTACAAGAAGTATATCAATTATTCTTAAAATCTTCGGGAGTTCAAACCGATAGCAGGAAGGTAAAATCCAACCAACTTTTTTTTGCCCTCAAGGGCCCTAACTTTGATGCCAACGCATTTGCGCATCAAACCATTGAAAAGGGCGCATTGGCTGCCATAGTTGACAACAAAACCACAGCTGACGCAAACCAAGCTTGTTATTTGGTTGATGATGTCCTAGAAACACTACAAGCACTTGCCCATCACCATAGAAAGCAATTTAACATTCCCGTACTTGCATTAACCGGAAGCAATGGCAAAACCACGACTAAAGCGCTAATAGACACGGTTCTAAGCACCACCTATACGGTATTGGCTACTGAGGGGAACCTAAACAACCACATAGGCGTGCCGCTAACATTATTACGCCTCACGACAGCACACAGCCATGCCATTATTGAAATGGGAGCCAATCACCTTAAAGAGATTGCATTTTTGTGTGAGATAGCCCAACCTACTTACGGCCTAATAACCAACGTTGGCAAAGCCCATTTAGAAGGATTTGGCTCTGAGGAAGGCGTTTTACAAGGGAAAACAGAATTGTATCGGTATCTTGAAAAAACAAATGGACTTATCTTTGTCGACGAAGAAAATCCGAAATTGATTTCATCCTTAGGCAAAAATCATTGTGTTACATATAATTCAAGGTCTATTGAAATTGTTGAAGAAGAACCAACCTTGACTGTATGTATGGAACAACTGACAGTTAAAACCAAACTTACGGGCAGTTACAATAATGCCAATATAGCGGCAGCGTATTGCGTTGGGATGCACTTTGGGGTAGCGCCAAAAGATGCTGCCAGTGCCATAACTAATTACGCACCAAACAACAGTCGCTCTCAGCTACGTATTCAAAATGGAAAAACACTAACCCTAGATGCCTACAATGCCAACCCGACAAGCATGCAGGCTGCGATTCGTGCATTTAGCAAACGTCAAGGGAAAAAAGCAGTAATTCTTGGGCATATGGCAGAGCTTGGTTCCTTTGAGCAAGCAGAACATAGATCATTAGTTAAGCTGGTAGGTACCTTGGATTTTGATTCTTGCTACTGGGTAGGCCAACCCTATAAATCGCTTGTTGAAGAAAATTGGTTTTCTTCAGTAGCTGAGCTAGCTGATTTTCTGAAAAACAATCCTATTGATGCAACCGAAATACTACTTAAAGGTTCACGAAGCGCAACCTTGGAACAAGTAATTGAATTTTTGTGATGGGTAAATATTTAATCCTCTCTGGTTTTTTACTAGTAGTTATGGGCATCATATGGATTGCCGCAGAGCAATACGGTTACAAAAATCCATTAGATCTGCGTTGGGAAAAAGGGAATACCAAAGTTTATTTCCCTTTGGGAACTTCTATCCTGATTAGCCTTGCCCTAAGTTTGATTTTTTATCTTTTTAAGCGATTATGAACCCGCCGAAAGGTAATCAAGGGTTAGTGTAGTCATTGCTTTAACTCCCGTTTCAAGAGCGGAGTCATCTACAAAAAAATCAGGCGTATGATGGGGAGCAGCTTTGCTTGCGTCATGTCCCTTTTTGCTACCTCCAATAAAAAAATAAATGCCAGGCACTTCTTTTTGAAAAAATGAAAAATCTTCGGCTCCTGTAATGGCATCCATATAGCTGACATTTTCGGGACCGCATACTCTTTGTAAAGAGGGCAGCATTTTAGCGTACAAATCTGGGTCGTTATAGGTTACAGGGTAGCTGTTCAAAAAAGATAACTTGGCCGTTACATTATTGGCTGCAGCCACGTTGCTAACGATTTCGTCCAAGCGTTTTAGTACGGTAGTGCGCATGGAATCGTCTAGGGTTCTGATGGTTCCCAACATATACAAGTCTTCTGGTATAATGTTCGAACGAACACCTCCATGAATACTACCAATGGTAACCACAGCAGCCGCTCTAGTAAGACGCATATTGCGGCTGACGATTGTTTGAATCGAATTAATCATTTGCGAAGCCGTCACAATCGGGTCAATTCCAGTCCAAGGAGTAGATCCATGGGTTTGCACTCCTTTTAAATCAATGCGAAACTCATCTACAGCAGCCATAATCGATTCAGGTCGTAACCTGACTTGTCCAACTGTGGTTTGCGCATTAATGTGTAGACCAAACACAACATCAACATCAGGGTTTTTTAGTACGCCTTCTTTAACCATGAGCTCTGCTCCACCCTCTTCACCCGGTGGTGGTCCCTCCTCAGCAGGCTGAAAAATAAATTTTACTTGCCCCGGAATCTGATCGCGCAAACGGTACAAGACTTTGGCTGTAGCAAGTAAAATAGCTGTGTGCGTATCATGGCCACATGCATGCATCACGGGAACCTCTTCTCCATTATAAATCCCAGTAATGTTGGATGCCCAGGCAATGTCTGCCCGCTCTTTTACAGGTAAGCCATCAATGTCTGCTCGAAGTGCTACTACAGGTCCCGCCTTACCTTCGTTCAAAACAGCAAGAACGCCAGTTTTGGCAATTCCCGTCTGTGGTTCAAGCCCAATTTTCCTTAACTCCAGAGCAATGCGTTCCGAGGTCTTAAACTCACGGTTACTCAGTTCGGCGTTTTGGTGAAACCAATGTCGTAGTTCGGTAGTTTCAGCTAAGTTTTCTTGAATAAGTTCACGAACGGTATTATCCAAATTTTGCCCGTTTGAAAAGGAAAGTGAAAAAATAAAAAGCGCTAGGAATATTCTCATGATGCAGGTTTTGATTACCCCATCAATGTAATAAAAATTTTTCGTGAACCAGCATGATTGCGGTGTTCACACAGATAAATGCCCTGCCAGGTGCCTAACTGGGGTACTCCATCTTGTATGGGAAAGCTCACAGCAGATCCCAAAATACTACTTTTGATGTGCGAGGTCATGTCATCAGGACCCTCAAGAGTATGCGTGTAATGCGTATCAGCTTCCGAAACCATTTTATTAAAGTGTGTTTCAAAATCCACCCGAACGCTCGGGTCTGCATTTTCGTTAATGGTTAGGCTCGCAGAAGTATGCTTGATAAACACATGAACGATGCCGCTTTTTTTGGGCAATTCATCTAAAACGTAAGAAGTGATTAAATGAAACCCCCTTGAGTAAGGTGGAAGACTTATTTCTTTTTGAAAAATCATGCTTTGTGGGTCATATTGGATTCGAACCAATGACTTCCGCCCTGTCAAGGCGACACTCTGAACCAACTGAGTTAATGACCCGGAGGCACAAAAGTAACTAAATTCAACGTATTGCGTAAGTTTGCATCAAAAGCGCTATGATACATTATTCACGTACCGACATTGACCAGATGGATAAAATCTTTCGGTTAAACCTCATCAACAGTTGCACAGGCTTTAAGTCGGCAAATTTATTGGGAACTAAATCGCTAAATGACGTGAGCAATGTGGCTGTTTTTAGCAGCATTACACATCTTGGGAGTAATCCGCCACTGATTGGCTTTATTCTCCGCCCTACTACAGTACCACGTGATACCTACAGAAATATTAAAGACACCAGCGTGTTTACAGTAAACCACATCTACAGCGATATCATTGAAGATGCACATCACACTTCCGCAAAATATCCAGATGAAGTTTCGGAATTTACCAAAACAGATTTGGAAGAAGAATTCCTTGGTGACTTCCCTGCCCCTTTTGTGAAAGGAGCAAAAATACGGTTGGGGTGTCGCTTTTTAAATGAATATGAAATCAAAGAAAACGACACCTTGCTTTTAGTTAGTGCTGTTGAGCACGTTTTTATTGCCGACCAAGACATACAACAAGAGGATGGGTGGCTAAAGCTTGAAAATGCCAATACCGTAACCATAAACGGCTTAGACGGCTACGCCACAACAAGCCTGTTAGACCGCTACGCATACGCAAGACCCAAAAAAGCATGAATTTTTTAGATCACAATTTAGAAACATATGTAGCAGAACACTCCGAGCAAGAGCCCGAATTGCTGCAAGAGCTGGCACGCGAAACCCACCTTAAAATTTTACAACCAAGGATGCTTAGTGGTGCCTACCAAGGTCGATTACTCGCTTTACTCTCCAAACTAATTGCACCCAAACACATCTTGGAAATCGGAACCTATACAGGCTATTCGGCCCTGTGTTTGGCAGAAGGGCTGCAAGCAGATGGGCAAATTGACACCATTGACATAAACGAGGAACTTACGGATATGCAACGAAAATATTTTGATGTGTCCGGTTATGGGAAACACATCGTGCAGCATTTGGGAAATGCCGCCGAAATTATTCCTGCGATTGAAGGAACTTTTGACTTTGTTTTTATCGATGCCGATAAAGAGCAGTACCCACTCTATTTTGATTTGATTGTTGACCGGGTGCGTTCAGGAGGACTGATTATTGCTGACAATGTATTGTGGTCTGGGAAAGTTTTGGAGCCTGCCACCGATGAGGCTACAGAATCACTTCAAAGTTTTAATAAAAAAGTAGCGAAAGACAGTCGCGTTGAAACCGTAATACTTGCTGTACGGGATGGGTTAACGCTCTTGCGTAAGATTTAGCGCTTACGCTTGACCGTACCCGTAATGTCGTTAAATTCTTTTTTAATGTCGTTTACCTCCTTTTGAAGCTCTTTGGTGTCTAAGCCCTGAGCTTCTGCAGATTTTTCAATTTCTTCACGAAAATCGCGACTGGCGGTTTTTACCTGTTGAATACCCTTGGCAAGTGTGCGTGCAATGTCTGGAACACGATTGGCACCAAAGACCAAAAGCACTACCATAAATATAAATACGATTTCAACACCGCTTATAAAATAAACAACCATATCACAAATATAAGTTAAAACAAAAAAAGTAGATTTTTTTGAATTTAAAAAAAATTATATTTTAGTGCTACAATAACTCAAATTTATATAAAATGAAATTAATCATTACACACCAAGAAAGCTACTCAAGATCTGAATTATTACTAAGAACCATTCTTGGTGTTTTCTACATCGTACTACCACATGCTTTTTTACTGATCTTCTACTCACTTTGGGGATCTATATTATCGTTAGTGGCGTTTATTACCATATTATTTACAGGACGCTACCCAGAAAGCATGTTTGAATATCAAGTTAAACTACTGCGATGGAATCTTAGACTTACGGCGCGAATGTCAAATCTAGCTGATGACTACCCGGCTTTTGGACTAAATGGAACAGACGAACACACTTCTTTAGAAGTACCTTATCCCGAACGCATCAGTAGAGGGTTGACGATTGTCAGACTCCTTTTTGGTGCTTTTTATGTTATCCTACCACACGGATTCATTCTCTATTTTAGAATACTATGGGGCTTGATATTATCCATTTACGGTTTTTTATCTGTGTTGTTTACTGGAAAATTTCCTAAAGATGCGCACGACTTTTTGGTTGGAACCATTCGCTGGCAATACCGAGTAAATCTGTATATGGGTAATATGACAGATACCTATCCGCCATTTACCAGTAAATAATTCACAGGCTTTGTCATCGGAATCGTATTACGTGCTTCCGCAACCACACGAGTTGAGCGAGCGAGAAAAGGAAGATGCCATGGGCGCATATCTTATGATGTTTGCGTCCTTGGCAACTAGCCTTCCGTTACCCATTATAAATCTTATTGCTGCTGTAATTTACTACTACATAAACAGAAAAAAAGGACGCTTTATCCATTTTAACTGTTTGCAGTCTTTATTGTCGCAGTTACCCACCACACTGGTTAATTGGGGACTACTTTATTGGGGGCTACAGATATTCTTTTTTGATAATTATGAGTTAAGTGACTACTTCTATGCTTATTTGGGCTTTAGTATTATAGCCAATCTGGTCTATTTTATCTTTAGTCTTGTTGCAGCCGTTAGGGCGCGTAAAGGCATTTTTATGTATTTTATTTTCTTTGGTCCCTATGCATATCAAAAGGTGTACGCAAAGAGGAACCGATTAAGCTATGACAATGAAGATTTCAATCCAGAAGTAGAGCAAAGCGTGAACACACCCCCATTTCAATGAATAAGAAAATACTTCTCGATGGCTTAAAATCACTGGGGATTTTCGGAGGTATTTTTATCCTCTTTTATGTTGGGTTGAACTTACTCTCCGAAGACAAAAAAAACAAATGGTTTTATTCGGACGAAAAAATAAGCCTGATTTCATATGAACAAGAAATTGCTTTGGGTGAATTGATTGACGAGTATATCATCGCTTCTCAGTATAAAAATCCGCTGACAAACAAAACCATAGACTCCATGATGTGGGCTGTTAGCAAACGCTTACAGGGACAAATCCCAACATCGGAATACGACTATAACATCACGGTTTTGGACAACCCTCAAATAAATGCGTTTACCATTCCTGGCGGAAACATTTATGTGTTCAGTGGACTAATATCATTTTGCGATTCGCCCGAACAGTTAGCAGCAGTATTGGCACATGAAATGGGACACGTTGAAAAACGTCATACGGTTGACAGATTGGCAAGAGAGTTTAGCCTTTCGGTCTTGTTTTCTATCATGACAGGTGGAGATACCGTGCTCTTATCCGATTTATACCAAACTCTTATTTCTTCTGGTTTTAGCAGGTCACAGGAAAAAGAGGCAGATCAGTTTGCCTTAAACCTACTAGAAGATGCCAGCATATCACCAAAATCAATAGCCTCTTTTTTTAGAAAACTAAACCGAGAAAACTTGGCCTATGATGAGAAGATTGAATTGGTCATGACGCATCCACACAACAACAGCAGAATCAAAGCATCCTTAAACCACGAAGTAGATGATACGTTTGACGAAATTCCTTTTGAACTAAACTGGGAAGAGATTAAGGCTGCTTTATAGCCTGCCATGTCAGCAGACAAACAAAATTACATCCAAAAAAAAACCAGCCCTAAGGTTGGTTTTCGTTTTAGTTCTGTTGCTTTTTAAACTTCTCAAAGTCGTTTTCTTCTAGTGTCTTAGGCCAAGCGTTATTACCCTTGCTGATATCTGCCGTGGCGTTGTCAGGGTCAACCAGCACACCGACGATTTCCTTGTCTGTAGCAATGTACTTGCTTACTTCACGATCACTTTTACGCCACACTTGCGCAGGATAGGTCTTGCGCTCTTTGGTGCCATCAGCATAGGCATACTCGACAATAAGCGGCATTGGAATACCACCTGGTTTTTCAAAAGTTACCTTGTAAAATTTCTTAGGCTCCTTGCGGTTCTTGAACGCATCGGGTGTTAAGTTCCGTAAACTGTTGGTAAAATAACGCGAGAAATAACGCATATCATCATCAAATTTTTTGATGTCTTTTACTTCAGTAACACCCATATCAACCACGTCTGTAGTAAAAAACCATCCGCGCCAAAACCAGTCCAAATCAAAAGCTGAAGCGTCTTCCATGGTACGAAAGAAATCTTCTGGGGTTGGGTGTTTAAACATCCAGCGTTGTGAAAAGGTCTTAAAGGCATGATCGAACAATTCACGCCCCATAACGGTTTCTCTAAGAATGTTTAGGGCGGTTGCTGGTTTGCTGTACGCATTTGGCCCAAGTTGATATACGTTCTCAGGATTGGCCATAATCGGTGCAATAAAATCTTGATCGCCTGACATATACGGCACTATGTTTTGCGGATCCATATCGTCGGAGGGATAATGATCCATTCCTGGTATTGCATCTGGGTGAGCCTTTCCAAAATCCTGCTCGGCAATAATCTGCACAAAAGAATTTAAGCCCTCATCCATCCAACCCCATTGGCGTTCGTCTGAATTCACAATCATAGGAAAGAAATTGTGTCCTACCTCATGAATAATAACGCCTATCATACCAAACTTGGTGCGGTCGCTGTACTTGCCGTTTTCGTCTGGGCGTCCAAAGTTGAAACAAATCATTGGATACTCCATGCCCACATCATCGGCGTGTACGGATACAGCTTTGTGGTACGGGTAGTCAAAGGTCATTTTCGAATACGACTTTAATGCACTCGCCACGGTCTTGGTAGACCATTGTTCCCACAGTGGGTTTCCTTCTTTTGGGTAAACAGAAACCGCCATCACATCAATTCCATTCACATCGACATTCATCATGTCAACAATAAACTTGCGCGAAGAAGCAAAAGCAAAATCTCGTACATTTTTTGCCGTAAAATGCCATGTCTTGGTGCCTGTTGGTGTGCTTTTTTCGTTAGCCTCGGCTTCGTCTTGCGTTACAATAAACACAGGTTTGTCGTATGATTTTTTTGCTTCTCGAAAACGCTTCATCATGGTTGATGAATAGACCGCCTTACGGTTTTCCAACACACCTGTAGACTCCACGATATGATCATCGGGAACGGTGATTTTTACATCGTAGTTGCCGAAAGGGAGTGCAAACTCACCATTGCCCCAAAACTGTTGGTTTTGCCAGCCTTCAACATCGTTGTAGACCGCCATACGTGGGAAAAACTGCGCTATAAAATAAGCGTAGTTATCGTCTTTAATGAAGTATTCGTAACCAGAACGCGCATCCCAAAACTGACGGTTGGGAATATTGTAGTGCCATTTAAGACGGAACGAAATAGCCGTTCCAGACGCCAATGGTGTTGGCAAGTCGATGCGCATCATCGTCTGATGCACCGTATATGGCAACTCCATACCATTCGTGTCTTGCAGCAAATCTATTTTAAAACCGCCATCAAATTTTTCCTCCAAGAGATATTCATTGACAAAGCCAGGACCAACAGCACGTTGGGTTCCGTAGTAGTCGTTTCCATTATCAAGTCGGTCAAAAGATTGGCCATCACGGGCACGAACATTTTGATCGAGCTGGAGCCACAAATACGATAGCGTTTCGGGTGAATTGTTGGTGTAGGTAATGGTCTGATCGCCAAACAATTCTTGGGTGTCATCATTTAGCGTGAGCTCCATAACATAATCTGCCTGCTGCTGATAGTAAGCAGGACCCGGGGCTCCGGAGGCTGTTCTGTAAGCATTTGGCGTAGCTAATTCGTTATACAGCTGTCGAAACTTATTTTGGTTGGTATGTCCCTGTGGTGTAGTTGTTTCTTGTGCAATAGCAATGGCAAAAGAAAGGGTTAAGATTGAGGCGAATATTGAAGTAAATTTCATTTTCAATGGATTTTGCATAAATATATTAGATTGTGGGAAAATTAAAAACTGTGTTTAGCAAAAATGCGGTCTTTGGTGTGCAAAAAACTTTTCTTTGCTCCTGATGTCGAAAGCGTTACGATATTTTTTTGATCGGGAAAGACGTCCATAAGGAAAGTGTTGGACCACTCCAATTGAGTCATTTCTGGAAGCGCGTCAAAAGAAGCATATAAGATGGTCTGATTTTGCTTATACGCCCAACCAACAAATGAAAAAACGGTTGGTTCATTGGGAGATTTGAGCTGAAAGTGCTGTTGGAAATAGGAAGACATATGCCCCGAAATAACGTTTTCTGAAAGTTGGTCTGGATCTAGTTTTATTTCAGTGGAAGTGAAACGAGAAAGCGCAGCGGTAAAGTCATCGGTAAAAACCCGTACGACCAGTTGTATTTGATTTTGCTCGGGCTTAAAAAACATATCCGTAGTGCTCACATAGTACTTATGCGTAGAAGCAGAAAAAAGGGGCAATAGGCACACAAAAAACAAAAAACGCATCAATTGTTTTTATTAAACTTTTCACTTGTTTTGATCAAGAAATCCATGATTTCAAAATCAGATTTCTCTTCGAGTAGTTCTTTGGTTTTGACCTCGTCGTCACAATACAACAAAAACAACCCTATATTGTCTTTTTCGATATTCAGTTGCTCTTTAAAGAAGCTATCATCAAAGAGCTGGCGTATGACCTCACTGGGCTTGAGTGCGTAGGTCTTGTCTTTTGCTTTGTCTTTGTTTTCGACCATGCGGTAAAGCGCCTTAAAAACACTGACGAAGTTTACGCCATTTGTAAGTTGGTCTTTGTTCATCAACTCGTTTTCCAATCGTGTGGAGCGGTCACGCTCATAGTCAAACTTCTTAAATTCTTCCGATCGTAGGTCTAAAAATTTCTGCCGCTGTTCTGGCGTAACCACCACCTCTTCGAGCTCAGTTATTTTTTCATTTACATCAATAACAAGACGGCCGCGCTGTAGAATCTCCTTTGTTATTTTGACTACGCGAATTTGGTATTGCAAGGAAGTAAAAACCAACTCGTCGCCCATCATCACTTGAATGGCAAAGTCGCCATTGTTGTCTGAAATTGTAGCCTCCTTGGTGGTCGTGTTGACCACATTGGCAGCAATCACATTTTGATTTTGGTATAGAATCTTACCCCTCAGCCAAGTACGGTAATCGGTTTGGGCCGTGAGCATTGGCGCAAAAAGCAAAAAAACAAAAAGCTGTCGCATATAAAATTACTATGGGTTGGCTACGGCAAGAAACGTTTCTATCAGAAATTACATCAAATTAGAATTCCTTACCTAACAAATATACGCTATTCGCCCAAACGCTTGACGAAGTGAAAACCAAGGTGCTCAAAGCCTTCACGGACATAGAGTCGGTGTGAGGCAACATTTTCTTTGTATGCATTTAATTCCAACGCTTCATAACCCGCTTTTTGGAGTTTGCTCCCAATCCAATCGATAAAACGAGCACCCAAGCCCTGCCCTTGATATGCGGGCTTTATATAAAGGTGGTCTAACTCACAGCTTTTTCCTGAATAGTGTCGGGTTTGATACCAGAGCCCGCAAAGACCAATCAAATGATCATTGTCATAAAAACCAATGCAGTCATATTCGTGTTGGAACATGGCAACAAAGCGGCTGCTATGCGTGGCATTGGAATATTTATGATCGGTAAAATCTTGCATCAGCGGCAAAATTTCGGGTATATTCCCTACATTTAAATATCTAAAATCAATTTCCATAACTACAGTTGCAAAAGCATACAAACATACAATTTAAACAAATTAACGCAACAGATACTTATGTCGTGCGTCATCCTGTGCTGCGCAACGGACTGCCGCTTGAAAGTTGTGCTTTTGACCGAGACGAAGACAGCAAAACCATACATTTGGGTGCATATCTCGAAAACAAAACTGTTGGTGTATTGACACTGCTGCCAAATAGCAAAGACGTACAGCTGAGAGGCATGGCGGTGCTGTCGCATCATCAAGGAGAAGGCATAGGCAGGCAACTGCTTGCCAAAGCCGAAGCAATGGTAATAGATTTAGACCTCAACGGTATTTGGATGAATGCCCGATTAATCGCCATCCCCTTTTACGCATCTTGCGGCTACACAAAACAAGGCAATGCATTTGAATTGCCCTATGGCGGAACCCACTTCAAAATGACTAAAAACCTATGCGACTACTAGTTCTTTTATTGTTCTTGTGTCAATGGTCTACTGCCCAAGTGAATATTGTGCAACTGATGGGCATAGAAGACAGTCATCTAAGCACATTTGAAACACATAAACTAACACCCAAAACGGCAGCAGCTTTTAGTGCCATGCAAGCGGCCGCCCTAAAAGATGGTATTGACATCCAATTGGTATCAGCGCATAGGTCGTTTGAAAGGCAGCAGTATATATGGGAAGACAAATTCGTGCGCTACACCGCTGAAGGCCTGTCGCCCGAAGCGGCCATTGCGCGCATCCTAAAATACTCTACCATTCCGGGTACCTCCCGCCACCACTGGGGAACAGACATAGACATCACGGATGGAAATATTAAAAATGAAACGCGGCTGCTGGTACCCAGTAAGTTTCACAACAACGGCCCTTTTGTACCGCTACACCAATGGATGCAAGCCAACGCCCACAAGTTTGGTTTTTATTTGGTCTATACCAACGATGCTGCACGCACGGGTTTTTCATACGAACCTTGGCATTACAGTTATTTGCCCGAGGCAAAAGCCTTTCTCAAGGGCTATAATTCACGCATGGCATTTGCCTATTTTAAGTCTGTTGGGGTTAGGGGAAGTGAACATATTGATCGTGATTTTTGGGATGAATACTACCGCACCTATATTAAAGGAATTAATACCGAATTAACAGTAGATTAGACCGCTGTTGGCATAGCTTTTGTCGATTTAAAGCAATCAAAAACTTAATTTTTTACCTATTTCATTCTTTTTTACAAGCTGCATCCCATTGAGCATTGCGCCAAACATCAAAAGATAAGGTTAAATTGGCCAAGCATTTTAAGTGAAATTTGCCCAAACAGTACGGGTTTATTTTAAAACCCTAAAGAAGCACAAATTTAGAGTTTGTTTAGTTATAATCAAACAAAAAAATTGAATGCAAAAAATCCCTTCTAAAACATTCTCCTTTACAGTATCTTTGCAACATAACGCAGATCCATGAGCAAGCGTGTACTTTTAATGATTTTAGACGGTTGGGGCATCTCCCCAGACCCAACGGTTTCGGCAGTAGCCCAAGCCAATACCCCTTTTACGGACAGCCTTTCCCAAGAGGCCGTACATAATGTACTCCACACCGATGGGATGCACGTTGGCCTTCCTGAAGGACAAATGGGCAATAGCGAAGTAGGACACGTTAACCTTGGCGCTGGTCGGGTGGTCTATCAAGATTTGGCTAAAATCAATATGGCGTTGGAGCAAAATACCCTAAAAGACGAAGTTGTGCTCAAAGACGCCTTTGCCTATGCCAAAACAAACAATAAGGCGGTACATTTCTTAGGACTGGTTTCCAATGGTGGTGTACACGCACACATCAATCACCTAGATGGACTTTTGAAAGCCGCACAAGCAGCAGACGTACCCAAAAGCTATGTGCATGCCTTCACCGATGGCCGTGATGTTGACCCAAAATCTGGATTAGGGTTTTTAAGCCTAGTGCAAGAAATATGTGCCAACTCCAATGCGCATTTAGCCAGTGTGGTCGGGCGTTATTTTGCCATGGACCGAGACAAACGCTGGGAGCGGGTCATAAAAGCCTATGACCTACTGCTAAAAGGAACTGGAACGCACACCCAAAACCTTGCCGAGACCATGCAAGCCAGTTACGATGCAGGCACCACAGATGAATTTATCGAACCTATCGCCCTTGGCACCCAAGAAGAAATTACTGCCGGACGTATTCAGCCAGACGACGTGGTCATTTTCTTTAACTTTAGAACCGATCGCGGACGACAACTGACACAAGCACTCAGCCAAGAGGCTTTTCCCGAGCAAGGCATGAAGCCCCTTTCTTTGTACTATGTCACGATGACCAACTATGACGAATCTTTTAAAGGTGTCAAGGTGGTCTACGACAAAGAGAACATTGAGCAAACGCTAGGCGAGGTATTGCAAGAAGCGAATAAAAAGCAAATTCGCATTGCAGAAACCGAAAAGTATCCGCACGTTACTTTTTTCTTCAATGGTGGGCGAGAAGAACCTTTTGAAGGAGAGGAGCGCATCTTATGTCCCTCCCCAAAAGTAGCTACCTACGACCTCCAGCCTGAAATGAGTGCCTACGAAATTCGCGATGCGATCGTTCCCAAACTAAAAGAAAAAGCTGCTGACTTTGTGTGCCTCAACTTTGCTAACCCCGATATGGTAGGTCACACAGGCGATATGCAAGCAGCCATAAAGGCTTGTGAGACCGTTGATGGCTGCACCGCTGATGTGGTGGCAGCAGCCAAAGAAGGCGGTTATTCCGTTATCATCATTGCCGACCACGGCAACTGCGACACCATGATCAATCCCGATGGCAGTCCCAATACCGCACACACCACCAATCTTGTGCCCGTTTATCTGATTGATGGAGCTGCGCAACGCATTAACAAAGGAGCGCTTTGCAATATTGCCCCCACCGTTTTAGACCTTATGGGGATACCACAACCCGAAGCCATGACGGCAAAATCATTACTTTAGTGCCATGAAACGCTTGTTATTTTTGGGTTTAGTGATGTGTATGTGTTTTGCATATGGCCAAGATATTATTGGTCCAATTGCACTTGAAGACTTAAAAAAAGAACCTTTTGCCGAATGGTTTAATACGGAATACGAAAACTACGCCCCCTTTGGCAAAACCATAACTCAACTCGAAGGCCTGCAAAAAGATGTAGCCATTACTATTTTTATGGGTACTTGGTGTTCTGATAGCCAAATGCATGTCCCTGCCTTTTTTCGTGTCCTAGACGCATTGGCATTTTCGGGAGAAGTGCAAATTATTGGCGTGGATAGAGACAAAAAAACACCTACGGTTAGCGCTACAAAAAATGGCATTACCAATGTTCCTACCTTTATTTTTTACAAAGACGGCAAAGAAGTCCATCGCATTGTGGAGTCGCCCGTTGAATTTTTGGAAGACGATATGCTGGCTATTTTAAGTGGGGCAGCTTACAAACACACGTACGAAAACTAATGTCGCTCCAAAAAACAACAGAAGAAATTGAACTCATTCGCAGCAGTGCCTTGTTGGTATCCAAAACCTTGGGCATGCTTGCCTCCGAAATTAAACCCGGCGTTACCACGCTTGACCTCGACAAAAAAGCAGAGACGTTTATTAGAGACCACAACGCCATCCCTGGATTTCTAGGGCTGTACGATTTTCCCAACACCCTTTGCATGAGCCCCAATGCGCAGGTGGTCCACGGCATACCAAACAACACCCCACTGCAAGCGGGCGATATCATCTCCATAGACTGCGGTGTCTTGCAAAACGGATACTACGGCGACCACGCCTATACCTTTGCGGTTGGTGAAATAAACCCCGAAACCGAAAAACTCCTTGAGCGAACAAAAGCATCGCTATACAAAGGGATTGAGGCCTTTTGCATAGGCAACAGGGTTGGTGATGTGGGCTATGCCATTCAGCAGTATGTCGAGCAGTTTGGATATGGCGTCGTGCGTGAATTGGTTGGGCATGGATTGGGAACCACCATGCACGAAAAACCCGAAATGCCCAATTACGGAAAAAGAGGTCGTGGAAAAGCTTTTTTACAGGGTATGGTAGTGGCGATTGAGCCCATGATTAATCAAGGAACCCACCGTATCAAACAACTAAAAGACGGCTGGACCATACGCACTGCAGATGGTGCGCCTAGCGCACACTTTGAGCATAATGTGGCCATTGTCAACGGAAAACCCGAATTGCTTTCTACCTTCAAATATGTAAACGAAGCATTGGGTATCGTAACAGATGAGGAAGCGCCTTTTAGAGCAGTTCCCTTGGAGATATGAAAAGCTTCGCCCGATGGATACTTGGCAGATTTCCAAGAACTTGGTTGCAACGTCTTGCCAACCTTCTTTTGCCTTTTTTAGATTTTTATTACCGCGGCAATCGCTATACAGATCCCATTAACGGCAAGTCCTATCGAAGCTTTCTTCCTTATGGCTATGTGAAAATAAGACCTAATGCACTCAGTCCCGGTACGCTATCGCTTGAACGTCACAGGCTTATTTGGCTCTATTTACAACGAGAAACAGACTTTTTTAAAACGTCTGCAAAAGTATTGCATATGGCACCCGAAAAGGCGTTTATGACACGCCTCAGCAAAATGAATCACCTCGACTATACCACTTGTGATTTGGAATCGCCTTTGGCAGAAGTCAAAGCCGATATTTGCGATTTGCCTTTTGCCGGTGCTTCTTTTGACTG
Source organism: Flavobacteriaceae bacterium (assembly GCA_002862705.1). GTDB lineage: Bacteria > Bacteroidota > Bacteroidia > Flavobacteriales > Flavobacteriaceae > UBA7446. The sequence continues at coordinate 39,080 of PKDU01000052.1, read as the reverse complement.
GATACTGTGCAATCACGTATTGGAGCATATTCCCAACGACACCAAGGCCATGCAAGAACTCTATCGTGTACTTAAACCTGGTGGCAAAGCCTTGTTGCAAGTGCCTTTAGACAGTAGTCGCGCAGAAACCTTTGAAGACAACAGCATCACCGACAAGGCAGAACGTACCAAAGTTTTCGGTCAGTACGATCACGTGCGTGTTTATGGAAAAGATTATTTTAACAAGTTGCGCCAAACGGGATTTGAGCTAAGCGAAATACAGTTTGGAAAATCACTTTCCGAAGCCGAAAGATTGCGCTATGCAGTGACAAAAGACGAATACATTCCCCTTTGTATGCGCCCTACTCAAGATCGTAAGTAAAACCAGGCGTAGCGACTACTTGCACGCTGTCATTTACCGCCAATACCCACATGGCTTCAATAGTTGATAGATTTGAAATGAGTGTTTTCCCTTGTTCGTATGGCATGGCCATAAGCGCTGTTGCATAGGCATCGGCCAGCATGGTGGAAGGTGCCAAAACCGATGTGCTTAGTACATTGCTTTGAACGGTTTCGCCTGTTTTTGGATTTACGGTATGGACATATCGTTTGCCCGATGCATCCGTTCTAAATTTTCGATAATTACCCGATGAAGCCAGGCCTTGGTTTTGCAACGGAAGCGTTGCGATAAAGGTGCGGTTGGCATCTTGTTTGGGATGGTCAATGGCTACACGCCACGGCTTTTCTCTTTCAGGATGTAGGCCAGAAGCAAACAACTCACCCCCTACTTCCACAAGAAATTGCGTATACCCCAACGACTGAAGCATGCTTGCAAGTGCGTCAACGGCATAGCCTTTGGCAATGGCATTAAAGTCGAGATAGGTATTTTTATGTGCTTTCATAATGGTTCCGTCGGACAACAGCGAGACCTTATCAAAACCCGTAATATTGAGCAGGCTATCTATTGTTACTTGGTCTATTTCTTTCAAAGACTTAGCTGGACCAAAACCATAGGCATTGACCAATGCGCCTACCGTTGGGTCAAAATAGCCATCGGTTTGCTCCCAAATAACTTTGGCCGTTTGGAAAACCTTTTTAAAGTCTGCATCTGTGGTTACTGCCTCATCTCGGTTTACTTTTGAAATAATGGCATTTGGCCAATAGGTTGACATGGATTGATTCATACGTAAAAAAACAGCATCTATAGAATCGGAAACCCTTTGGTTTGGCGCTATGTCAAAGTAGCGTACGTTGTATGAAGTGCCAAGAGCATCCCCTTGGAAGCGCTGCATCTTGTCTTGATTTTGGCAAGAAGCGATGGCAAGGAAAAGCAGAAGGAAACTATATTTCTTTGATCCCGTTAAAATTGACGGCATAGGGTTCGTTTTTAGAGAGTGGTTTGTCATAATCTGAAGCATGGGCAAAGCCAACGCCAGCATAATAGGTTTTGGCCTTAAACTTTATTGCATGCTCCTTGACTTGGTTCATAAGTTCGCTGTCAAATTCATTTGGATTTTGCGGGTATCGCACATGACGCACAACTACAAAATGCAAGGTTTTGTCTTTGGTACACACAAATTGCGGATCTTTTTTGGGCGCACTGTTCACAGCCAAAAATTCATAGCCATCCGCTTCTAGAGACTGACCTACCGTAGTCATGGCCAGTTGGTGTAATTCTTTTTCGGATAGCTTTTGCATGGTATAAAAATGTAATTTACAGGAACTATTAAACGATTTTTTTATTAGATGACAACAAATTCTCGAAAATTGTCTCTTTTGACAATATGTGTTTTAGCACTATATGTTTTAGTAAAAACATCAGGGATTTTCACTTTGGAATTTGGATTCCATTTGAATTCATATCCCGTAATCTCACCATCTTTCTCCTCCACAAAATCTATTTCTTGCTGTTGTTTTGTTCTCCAAAAATACATTTTTGCAAAGGTCTCTTTGTACACATTCTGCTTTATTCTTTCGGATATTAAAAAATTTTCCCAAAGCGCACCAACATCTGTTCTCAATTTGAGTGAATTAAAGTTACCCATAATCATATTTCTAATGCCATTATCATAAAAATAGATTTTCCTATTTCGTTTAATTTCATTTCTAGCATTACGACTAAAACTATTAAGCCTAAATACAATGTACCCCATTTCAAGTACTTCAATATATTTTTGAATGGTAATTTTATTAACCCCTGCAGTTTGAGCAAGTTCATTGTAATTAACTTCATTTCCAAGTTGTAAAGCAAGAGCTAAGAGCAAATTGTCTAGAACTTCAGGTTTTCTAATTTCAGAAAATGATAAGATATCTCTATACAAATAACTACTTACCAAGTTTTTCAATATCGTCCTTTCCTTTCCTTGATGATTTAAAACCTCAGGGTAAAAACCAAAAAGCAAACGGTTTTCCAGTTGCTGTTCGGATGCTAAATACCCATGCTTTAATTCATACTCCTCCCACGAAATAGGAAATAATTCATATTCCCATTTCCTCCCAGTCAAGGACTCATTTAGCTTATTTCCCAATTCAAACGATGATGAACCCGAAACAAATAGTTGTACTTCTGGGAATTGGTCTGTAATTATTTTTGAGGTTAACCCAATCTCATTAATGCGCTGTGCCTCGTCAATAAACACAGTTTTATGGTCTGCTAAAAGGGTTCGCAGTTGCTCGGTGTTTGGGATAGACAGTAGCTGCCTGACTGTTGGGTCGTCAGCATCAAAAAACAAATAAGGAATACTTTTTAGAAATTGTTTAATCAATGTGGTCTTACCAACTTGACGAGCGCCAACCACAATGATAGCCTTACCGCTACTTGTTTTTTCTTTTAATAGACGCTCTAAAATTCTTGAATACATCGCTATACAAAGATATAAAAGTTGTAATAATGACTAAAAGTCATACTTTTAGGTCATTATGATGTTCTAAAACAGTGTCTTTCGAGCTGTTTGAGCAAAAAAAAAGAGGCCGAAGCCTCTTTAGCTGTTATCCCCCGAAATCGTCGAAACGAACATTCTCGTCTGGGACACCAAAATCTTCAGCCATTTTTTCAACTGCTTGATTCATAAGTGGAGGTCCACAGAAGTAGACTTCAATGTCTTCGGGTGATTCGTGGTGATTTAAATAGTTATCGATCACAACTTGGTGAACAAACCCAATAAAGCCATCCCCTTCGCCATCAAGCCCGTCTTTTACTTTCCAGTTGTCTTCCTCAGAAGGCTCGGAAAGCGCAACGTAAAACTTAAAGTTAGGGAAGTCACGCTCTAACGCACGGAAATGCTCTGTGTAGAACAACTCACGCTTGGAACGACCGCCATACCAAAACGTAACCTTACGGCCTGTTTTTAGGGTACGGAAGAGGTGATATAAGTGCGAACGCATGGGCGCCATTCCAGCACCACCACCCACATAGAGCATTTCAGCTTCGGAGTGATTGATAAAGAATTCACCATAAGGACCCGAAATGGTTACCGGGTCGCCTTCTTTGAGCGAGAAAATATAGGATGACGCAACACCTGGATTTACATCTGCCCAACCGTTTTTAGCACGGTCAAAGGGTGGAGTAGCAATACGCACATTCAGCATGATTTCTTTTCCCTCTGCTGGGAAGGAAGCCATGGAATAAGCACGTTCGACCAGTTCCGGGTTTTTCATCTTTAAGTCCCATAACTTAAATTTATCCCATTCCAATTTAAATTTGTTTGCGTCGTCTGGATGCTCTTCTGGATGCGCTGAAATATCAATATCTTTAAAGTCTACCTCACAGGCAGGAACTTCAATTTGGATATACCCCCCAGCTTCGTAGTGCATGTCTTCAGGGATTTCTACGACAAACTCCTTAATAAACGAGGCTACGTTCCAGTTTCGGACAACTTTGGCTGCAAATTTCTTTATCCCAAATACCTCTTCAGGAACTTCGATAACCATATCTTCTTTTACCTTGACTTGGCAGCCCAAACGCCAGCCTTCGGCAATTTCTTTTCTGGAGAAGTGTGGTTTTTCTGTTGGAAGAATTTCACCTCCACCGTCTTTAACGATACACTTACACTGGATACAGGTGCCTCCGCCTCCACAGGCCGATGGCAAGAATATTTTGTTGTCTCCAAGGGTAGATAACAGTGTGCTCCCTGATGAAACCTCAACGTCTGTTTCGCCATTAATAAATAGTTTCACGGGGCCTGAGGGCATCAAACGTGCCTTGACTCCTAGAAGCATTCCCACCAAAACAAAAGTGATGGCTAAGAAAACAACAATGCTTGCGATAATGACAGTAATATCCATATGCTTATAATTTAATTCCCATAAAACTCATAAATCCAATGGCCATAAGACCCGTAATAATAAAGGTAATTCCTAGTCCACGCAATGGTGCGGGAACGTTGGAATACGCAATTTTTTCACGAATGGCGGCAATGGCCAAAATAGCCAACAACCAACCAATTCCAGAACCAAAGCCATATACAGCAGATTCCCCTATTGAGGCAAAACTTTTCTGCTGCATAAACAGTGATCCACCTAAAATGGCACAGTTTACCGCGATAAGCGGCAAGAAAATACCCAAGGCACCGTAAAGTGCAGGGGCAAATTTTTCAACAATCATTTCCACCAACTGAACCATGGATGCAATCACGGCAATAAACATGATAAAGCTCAAAAAGCTAAGGTCTAATGCAGCATAATCTTCACCCAGCCACGACATGGCGCCTGGCTTGAGCAGATAGTTATCCAATAAATAATTTATGGGTACCGTTATGGAGAGTACAAAAATCACAGCAAAACCAAGACCAACGGCTGTTTTTACGGTTTTGGATACGGCCAAATAAGAACACATACCTAAAAAATAGGCGAATATCATGTTCTCAATAAAAATACTTTTAACAAAAAGGTTTACGAAATCCATGGCCTAGTTTTTTTCAATGAGTTTACGGTTACGTGCGCGTTGCACCCAGATGATAATACCCAATGTAATCAAGGCCATCGGCGATAACAACATCAAGCCGTTGTTTTCGTAGCCCATTTCATAAATGGAATCGGGAATTACTTGATAGCCATACAATTTTCCTGAACCGAACAGCTCTCTAAAAAAGGCGACGAGTATAAGCATAAATCCATATCCAGCGGCATTACCAACACCGTCTAAAAAGGATTTCCAAACGCCGTTGCCTAAGGCAAAAGCTTCCAAGCGTCCCATTACAATACAATTAGTAATAATTAGTCCGATAAAGATGGAAAGCTGTTTACTCACGTCATAGGCATAGGCACGCAATACTTGATCAACCAAGATTACCATGGAGGCAACCACAACGAGTTGAACAATAATACGGATGCGGTTTGGAATGGCATTTCGCAAAAGGGAAACAATAACATTACTGGCTGCCATTACAGCAATCACGGACAATGTCATCACAACGGCGGGCTTTAGCTGCACGGTAATGGCCAAGGCCGAACAAATACCCAATACTTGAACCGTAATGGGGTTGTTGTCGTCTAGCGGATCTTTTAATAAACCGCGATTTTTCTTTGAAAAAAGCGGTTCACGCTCTTTGGTAACAAAGAAAATTGCGGGTTTTTTGTTTGATTTTGGTTTGGACATAATTAGTTGTTATACGCAAGGTCTGCAGGTGTTGCTTTTAGGTATGGCAGATAGTGTTGTAAACGCTCGATAATCATATCGGAAACACCATCGCCCGTAATGGTTGCGCCAGAAATGGCATCAACTTCGTGGTCGTCTTTGTCTGTATCATTGGGGTCATTATTGGTTTTGGAAACCGAAATCCCAACCAAATCTCCAGATGTGTCAAATATTTTTTCGCCAACAAAGCGATCCATAAACCACTGTTGTGTGATTTCTGCACCCAACCCTGCTGTTTCTCCTTTGTGATCAAACACCGCACCCTTAATAGTATTGCGATCTTCGTCAAGGGCAATGTATCCCCAGATAGCATCCCATAACCCGGAACCGCGTAGCGGTACTATATAATACGTTGCCTCATCAACCGATGCGACATAGAGTGGAAAGCGTTGCGATTCAGCATCTTTCTTGATCTCTATGGCCAGTTTTATATCCGAGAACGCATCCACCGTTTCATCGACTGTGCCGTCGTTGCGAAGCGCAAGCTGCTCTGTGACGTAATCGTTAAATAATTTTTCAGCTCCTTCTCTGTTGGTTTCAATGCCAATGGTAGAAAGGATATTTTGCATTTTCTCTTTGCGGACATTTTCCGACTGAAGGTCTTTCAATGAGCTAGCGGTAAACGCCAGTACAGATGCTACAACCAAAACCATGGCAGCAGCAAAACCAAAAGTATAACTGTTCGAATCTCTGTTCATGTTGCAGGTGTTAATGTTGCGTTGAGACGCTTTTTGCGTCGTTTAATATTGCCTTCAACCACATAGTGGTCAATGGTTGGTGCAAATACGTTCATTAGTAAAATAGCCAACATCACCCCCTCTGGATATGCTGGATTAAATACCCGGATAAGGATACAGAAGACGCCAACGAGCAGGCCGTATATCCATTTTCCTTTGGTTGTTTGGGCTGCTGAAACGGGGTCAGTCGCCATAAACACCACACCAAAGGCAAAACCACCAACAATGAGTTGATTTGTCCAGTTAAAGGACATAAGGGCATTGGCACCCCAAAGGTTAAATAAGAAAGCTGTAGCAGCTGCACCAAGTACACCACCTACCATAATACGCCAACTCCCAACCCCTGTAAGTATCAGTATGGCTGCGCCTACCAACACCATAAGTGTTGAGGTCTCGGCTATGGATCCAGGAATAGCACCAACAAACATATCGAACATGGAGTAGCTAACGTCATTACCAGCGGCAAGACTACCCAAAACCGTTTCACCAGAAATTCCATCGACATTACTTGCTTCCGAAACCCATACTTTATTGCCCGACATATAGGTTGGATAAGCAAAGAATGCGAAGGCGCGTGCTGTAAGTGCAGGATTAAGAATATTCATTCCTGTTCCACCAAAAGCTTCTTTTGCAATAAATACCGCAAAAGCCACAGACAGACCCACCATCCAAAGTGGAATGTCTACTGGCATAATCATGGGAACCAAAAGTCCTGTCACCAAATAGCCTTCGTTTACTTCGTGTCCACGATAGACGGCAAAAGCAAATTCGATGGCTAAGCCTACTCCGTAGGATACGGCAACCATGGGCATGATTTTCAGCGCACCATGCAGCATGGCATCCCAAAAAGTAAAGGCAAGTCCAGATTGGATAAAGTATTGGTAACCGGTGTTGTACACTCCATAAACAAATGCAGGCAACAAGGCAATAATAACCGTTACCATGGTACGTTTCAAATCAACACCATCGCGGATATGCGCACCCTTTTGGGTGGTGTGGTTTGGAACAAATAAAAAGGTATCAAATGCATTCACTGCGGGGGCAAAACGCTCCCACTTTTGGCCTTTACCAAAAGGTTTTTTAATTGCATCTATGCGTTCGCGTATAAAATTCATATATCTAGTTTAACCTACTTCTTTTATCATTAAATCAAGCGCCTCACGAATAATCGCTTGGGCTTCAATTTTGGAGGTACTGGCATAATCCACCAACGCAAAATCTTCTGGCGCAACTTCATAAATACCAAGACCCTCCATTTTTTCTATGTTCTGTACCATACACGCTTTGATGAGTTGCATGGGAAATATGTCCATGGGCAACACTTGCTCCATTTCGCCAGTGACAACCAGCGCACGTTCTTCGCCATTCATATTGGTGTCCAATGCGTATGTACGCTTGGGCAACAACCAAGAAAGGGAAGTGCGAGACATGCTAAATATCTTACTGCCAACAAAAGGCAACCAACCAAACATGCGGTAGCGGTTTCCTTCTGCCAATACGGTAAGTGTGTTGTTGTAATAGCCAAGGTTACCATCGGCATGCGTTGCTGTGCCAGAAAGCGAGTCGCCGTTGATAATCCGTACCTGACCAGCTGCGTAGATACCTGCTTTTTTTAAAAGTGGGGTAACTGCTGCGCCAATACGAGATTTGAAATAGGAAGGAGACTTCACCACTGGACCGACTACGGCAACCATTTGGGAAGCATCAAAAATACCTGTTGAAAAGAAAGCGCCTATGCGTGCCACATCAGCTGGTCCAACAACCCAAACGGTTTCGCCTGCATTGACGGGGTCAATGTGGTGAATTTGAACACCTACATTACCAGCAGGATGCTGCCCTTTTACGCGGTGTATTTCTGCATTAGAAACTTCAGTCAAAAAAGAAGCTGAAGAAGCATCAACAGAGAGGTGAACTTTCGGAGTTAGCTTTGCAAGTGCGTTTATACCGTTTTGGAAATCTTCCTTTTGTGAACTGAGAATGAAAGGAACATCAGCAGCAAGTGGTGCGGTACTGAATCCGGAAATAAAAATGGCTTTTGGCGTACTGTCAGGATCTGCGATCACATCATAAGGACGTTGCTTTACAAAAGGCCAACAACCCGATTCGAGCAAGTGTTTTTTAACATCTGCTGCTTCGAGCTTGTCGAGCTTTTCTAGGCTGTGGGTAACAGCCTTGTTTTTGCCATCAGACGCAATAGACAAAGACATGATACGTCTTTTGGCGCCGCGCTCAATTTTGGTTAGCGTCCCACTAACTGGGGAAACAAATTTTATTTCAGGGTTGGCTTTTGAATAAAATATCGGCTGTCCTTGCAACACGGCCTCACCCTCTCTCAAGAGCATCTTTGGTACAACACCATGAAAGTCATGAGGATAAATGACAAAGTTGTCAGCAGAATCGGCAGATGAAATGTTGAGATCGGCTGTTCCGCTCATGGGAATTGTCAGGCCTTTACTCAGGATTATGTCAGCGGACATGTGTGGTTATTTTTGCACTGCAAATGTAATATAAGGTACTTAAAAAATGAAGTCTTATACCCTATAATTACACAAATTTATTAACCGTAAAATAGTTTGTTTAACTTTGGCCTATTAGCAATAAAAAGAGCGCGCTGGCTTCTTATCTATAAACAAGCCAAAAAAACCTTTAAGCACTAAAATAATGATTAAACAAAAGCTTCTTTTTCTACTAGGTTGTCAACTCATTTTTGGGCAAGGATTAGGTGTTTTTGCGCCACCCGAACACATCAAATCGGTTCTTTTTTACGTAAACGAACAAAATACGTCGCTACCTATTGTTGGATTGAACGAAAAAATCACGCTAAAGTTTGATGATTTAAATGCGGACGACAGCACCTATTACTACACCATTGATCGCTTTGATGCTCATTGGAACGAGACCGATTTGTTCCGAGCAGATTATATGGACGGCTATGATGACATTCGCATACAAAACATATCCTATGCCGTCGGAACCTTGCAGCCATACATTCACTATACCCTTACCCTTCCCAATGCCCAAACGCGCTTAAAAAAGAGCGGGAATTACATGCTGAATATCTGGGATGACAGCAGGAACTTGGTGCTGCAAAAAAGGTTTTTGGTTAGCCAACAAGCATCGGCAGTTGGGGTGCGTGTGCAACGATCGCAACGCATTGAAGACATTCAAACGCATCAAAGCGTACAGTTTGTAGTGAATCTAGATGGCCTAAACGTGCGGCTTCCTGAAAAACAAATAAAGCCGTTTATCGTACAAAACCAACGCTGGCAAACATGGCGTGAGGCAGGTGTGCCCACCTATAACCTCAACAATCAAATGCAATTCAACTTCAAGCCCGAAACAACGTTTGCTGCTGGGAATGAATATCATTTTTTTGACACACAAGACATTCGCAGTGGAGGCGGCAATGTAGCCCGTGTGTTTCGTGAAGACTTATTTATATCTGTTTTAAACCCGCAATGGGTGCGCTCTGGCAGGCCTTATACCTATGCACCCGACATAAACGGCGACTTCCGCATCAACACTTTTCAAGGCAGCAATCCAAATACCGAATCGGATTACAGCCGGGTAGTATTTTCGCTTTTTGCGGAAGATTTCTTATTTGACGGAGCGCATTTTGTGGTTGGAGATTTTAACCAACACATCATGGGTGATGAAAACAAACTGACCTACAACCCTGACTCTGGTCGCTTTGAGGCTGCATTATTACTAAAGCAAGGTATTTACAACTATAAGTTTGCAAGTCAAGACAGCAACGGAACGCCTTACGACAATCTTATTTCTGGCAATTATTGGCCTACAGAAAACGAATATGCTGTGCTAATTTACTACAGACCCATAGGCGCACGCTGCGATGAATTGATTGGCGTTGGAAATGCAAACGCAGAAGACATTGGCTTATAGAAAAATGTTTATCTTTATACTATGATTCAGCAAGTTACACAAGGTATACGCATTTCAGTAAACGCATTTTTTGAAGGGACCTACTTCAAAAACTACCGCTTGCACTATTCATTTGGCTATCGCATATCCATATCCAATCACGGAAAAGACACGGTTCAACTTCAATCTAGACATTGGAAAATTTTTGACTCCTTAAAGCCCACGGCTATTGTTGACGGAGAAGGTGTGGTAGGAAAAAAGCCCGTTATTAAACCTGGTCAGGTCTACAGTTATCAGTCGGGCTGCTTGCTAAGCTCGCCTATTGGCGCCATGCAAGGACACTACGACATGATCAATTTAGCATCGACCAAAAAGTTTCGCGCCTATATTCCTAAATTTGAGCTAAGCCCTGCGTTTGCACTCAACTAACCATTAAAATTATTTTTATGAAAAACGGTTTTTTCTCAGTTCCAAGACCGGTAAATGAGCCTGTTTTCGATTATAAAAAAAACAGTCCCGAACGGAAAGAAGTATTAGAAACATACGCAGCCTTGTACAACAGCACTATCGACGTGCCCCTTTACATAGGCAGTAAAAAAATTGTGACTAAAGAACGTGCAAAAATGGCGCCGCCACACGACCACAAGCATACACTTGGCAGCTTTAGCATGGCTGAAGCTTCGCACGTAACCCAAGCCATTGACGCCGCATTAGCGGCTAGCCCTGATTGGGAAAACACTTCTTTTGAGCATCGCGCTGCTGTATTTCTAAAAGCAGCCGACCTGATTGCAGGACCCTATCGAGCTAGGATTAATGCCTCGACCATGTTGGCGCAATCCAAAAATATCTTTCAAGCAGAAATTGACGCTGCCTGCGAATTTGCCGATTTTTTAAGGTTCAACGTTGCTTTTGCATCGGACATTTACGCACAGCAACCCATTCAAGGAGATGGCGTTATCAATCGGCTAGAATACAGACCACTTGAAGGCTTTGTCTATGCCGTGACCCCGTTTAATTTCACCGCCATTGCAGGCAATTTGTGTGCCGCCCCTGCCCTTATGGGCAACGTTGTGGTTTGGAAACCAAGCGATCATCAAATGTTTTCTGCCAAAATCATCATGGATATATTTGAGGAAGCGGGTGTACCCCCAGGCGTCATCAACCTCATCTCTGGAGATCCAGTTATGATTTCCAATATGGTACTGGACCACCCACAGTTTGCAGGATTGCATTTCACAGGATCTACAGAGGTTTTTAAACATTTATGGCAACAGATTGGAAACAAGCTTACGCATTATCGTAATTATCCCAGAATTGTTGGCGAAACAGGAGGCAAGGATTTTATTTTTGCCCACCATACTGCCGACATCCAAACTGTGGTGACTGCCATCACACGAGGTGGATATGAATTTCAAGGACAAAAGTGTTCAGCTGCATCACGCATATACCTCCCCGCTTCCATTGCCGATGAAACACTTGCGGGAGTAGTTGAAAACATCAAAAGTTTTTCAATTGGATCTCCTGAAGACATGAACAACTTTATAACAGCTGTCATACACGAAAATTCTTTTGACAAGCTTGTGCGCTATATTGAGCAGGCAAAAACCGACAAGCAAGTCGAAATACTCGCCGGTGGAACCTATGACAAAAGCAAGGGCTATTTTGTACATCCCACCTTACTCAAAACAACCAACCCACACTACACCACCATGGAAACAGAACTGTTTGGGCCTATTGTCACGGTATATGTTTATGAAGACAACGAATGGGAAAGCACCTTGGAATTGGTAAACAACACTTCTGACTATGGGCTAACGGGTGCCATTATTGCGCAAGACCGCCATTTTATTGAATACGCATCTGGAAAGTTGCGCCATGCCGCCGGTAATTTCTACATCAACGACAAACCCAGTGGCGCTGTTGTTGGGCAGCAACCCTTTGGAGGAAGCCGTGCATCAGGAACCAATGACAAGGCTGGTTCAGCGCTAAATCTATTGCGTTGGGTATCGGCAAGGTTGATAAAGGAAACGCTTGTTCCTGCCAAAGATTATCGCTATCCGTGTATGGATTAAAGCGGTAAATGCACCACTTTTTTTGTGTCAAAAAAATCTTCGTTAAAGTGCGCAGCCAAATCATGGGTTTTTGCTTTGGGAAAAGGGTTTAATTCTTCTTTAAGGTCACCGCCTTTGAGGTAGAGAATTCCGTTTGAAAGTGCGTGTTTGCTTTTTGCTTTGATTTTGTGTTGTACCCAAGGTACAAAACGCTCCATGCGTGTAACAGCTCTGCTGACCACAAAATCAAATGTCCCCGTAAGGTCTTCGGCGCGTTTGTGGTACGCTTTGACATTGTCAAGTGCTAAGGCATCTGCAACGGCTTGCACTACTTTAATTTTTTTTCCAACAGAATCGACTAGCGTAAATTGTGACTGTGGAAACATAATAGCAAGTGGAATTCCTGGAAAACCACCACCCGTGCCCACGTCCAATACGCTGGATTTAGGCTTAAATGTCAGCACTGTGGCAATACCTAACGAATGGAGTACGTGACGGATATAGAAATGCGTCATGTCGGCGCGTGAAATCACATTTATTTGTTGATTCCACGAGTCGTAAAGCGGCTTGAGTTGCGCAAACTGATTTAGCTGTTTTTCGCTTAGCTCAGGAAAATAGGTTTTGATTGTTGTATCCATAATTTTTACAAAAATAAGGAAGCTGTTAATTAAAATGTTGTGCTTGTTGTTTGATAGCGATTATCTTTGACAAAAATTTAATATGAGTCAAGCATTATCCGAACGCATTAAGCGTTTACCCGCATCAGCTACGTTGGCTATGGCAGCCAAAGCACGTGAGCTAAAAAACGAAGGTAAAGATATCATTGGGCTGAGTTTGGGGGAGCCTGATTTCAATACGCCCGATTTTATCAAAGAGGCAGCTATTGAAGCCATCAATGCCGATTACAACAGCTACACCCCCGTTGACGGATATGCAGAACTCAAAGAAGCCATTTGCGAAAAATTTAAACGCGATAATGACCTTGACTATGCACCAAACCAAATTGTAGTATCAACAGGGGCAAAGCAATCAATTGCCAATGCGGTTCAAGTGCTCATCAACCCAGGCGATGACGTACTTTTGGTAGCCCCCTATTGGGTAAGCTACTCAGCTATTGTCATTCTTGCGGAAGGAAATCCAATAGAGATTCGTTCTGATATCGAAACCGATTTTAAAATAACACCCGCCCAACTGGAAGCAGCCATCACCCCCAAAACCAAATTGGTGATGCTTAACTCGCCCAACAACCCGAGTGGATCGATGTACAGCAAGGAAGAATACGAGGCGCTGGCTAAAGTATTGGTAAAACACCCCGACATCTACGTGCTTTCTGATGAAATTTACGAACACATCAACTATGACAATGCAACCCCGTTTAGCTTTGCTGCCATTCCGAGCATGTTCGACAGAACCATCACGGTCAACGGCTTGGCGAAAGCGTTTGCTATGACAGGATGGAGAATAGGCTATTTGGGTGGTCCTGCATGGTTGGCTAAAGCCTGTACTAAAATGCAAGGGCAGGTAACTAGTGGCACAAACTGTATTGCACAGCGCGCTGCCATTACGGCTGTTCGTGCTTCTGTAGGTAAGATCAAATACATGGTCGATGAGTTTGATTTTCGACGCAAGCGCATCATAGAACTCGTTGAGGACATTGAAGGGTTTAACGTAAATGTGCCAAAAGGTGCTTTTTATATTTTCCCTGATATTTCGTCATTTTTTGGGAAAAAATTAAACGGTACCATGATTGAAAACGCTTCTGACTTTGCCATGTATCTTTTGGAAGAAGCCCATGTAGCAACCGTTACTGGCGATGCCTTTGGATGCCCAAACAACATTCGCATATCCTATGCCGCCTCTCTTGAAGAAATTGAAGAAGCGGTACGCCGTATCCGTGAAGCTGTAGCGTAAGTAGTACGATAGGATTATGAACCTGTCAACTTTGTCTGTCTACAGGGAGTGGGCAGTAGCTGTAAGTGACTATCTGCTTTTCCAAGTTTCGGGATTTCTGCTTGTGTGCAGTACCGCTAGAATCGTAATGCTTTTTTCATCAACTACATAATATATGCCAAAAGGGAAGCCTTTTACATAACGGACACGCGTATCGCGATATTTCTTTTGAAACAAAAACGGATTTTCCTTAATGCCATCGAATTCTTGATACAAACGCTCCAAAAAAATATTTGTAATATGTGGTATGACCGTCATAAAAAGCAACAATTTCTTGAATATCCGCTTTTGCCAGAACGCGAATATGAAAAGCAAACATTTAAATGCGTTTAATGGAAGATTTTAAAGCATCTAGTGTAACAAAATCTTCGGGGTTTTCTTCGGCATCTTTTAATCGCTGGTCAAGAATTTCTTTGTGCGCAGGCGGTAAATCAGCTTTTTGAAGCTTCTGAACCACATACAACTGAAAATCTTCCAATGTCTCAAAATGTTGCTTTGAGAAATGTATGTTTTCATTAAAAGTGATTGTAGTCATGGCGATTTAATTCTTTCAAACCAAAACAATTTTCTCAGACAAACGTACAAGAACTGCATGAAAAAATTATACGGAGGTTACTTGTGACTTTAGACAAAGATAACCTTTTTCACAGGAAATATATAAAAAACGTAATTCAACAACTAGTGCTTCCGCCAGAAGTAGGGCGTAAAGAGAATTAAAACGGTAAATAATTCGAGCCTTCCCAGAAGCATAAGCAAGGAGCACCAATACTTCCCAAAATCAGGTAATGAAGAAAATGTACTTGCAGGGCCGACGTCACCCAAGCCTGGCCCAACGTTACCCAGCGAACTTGCGGCAGCTCCAATGGCCGTAGTGAAATCCAAACCAAGGGTACTTAGCACACCTGCTCCGATGATAAAAAGAATCATGTAGAGAATGAAGAATGCCAATACATTGTAAACAATAGACTGTTCAATAGTAACCTTATTCATCCTAACCATCAAGATGGCATTGGGGTGTAGCGCACGTTTGAATTCCAAGAAACCATTTTTGAGGAGTATCAAGTGACGCATGACTTTTACCCCACCAGATGTCGATCCCGTCGATCCACCTAAAAACATCAATCCAAAAAACAACATGGTCACAAAGGGTGTCCATGCGGTGAAATCTGCTGTCACCAATCCTGTAGTGGTAATTACGGCAACTACTTGAAACAGGGCATGGCGGAAGGATTGCTCCCATACTGCAAACATACTGGCGTCAGCAGTAACATAAGTTCCTTGACGCAGTATAGACGCCATCACGATAAAGGCAAAGACCGCAAAAAAGCCCGTGTACCAGCTAAACTCCGTATCGGCAAAAACACGTTTAAATTTTCCTTTAATAGCGTAGTAAAGCAACACAAAGTTGCTTCCCGCCAAAATCATAAAAAAGATGGTTATGTATTGAATTTGTGGCATGTAATTCCAATGTCCAATACTCGCATTTTTAGTGGAAAATCCTCCAGATGCCATGGTGCTCATGGCGTGATTTATGGCGTCAAAAAACGGCATGCCAGAAACGAAAAGCAACAAAGCATTGGTCAGCGTTAGGCCTACGTAAATCAACCACAAACGCTTGGCCGTATCACTGATTCGCGGATGAAGTTTATCTCCTCCCAAAACAGGAGCTTCGGCACTGAAAAGCTGCATGCCACCAATACCGAGTAACGGCAGTATGGCAATGGCTAAAACGATGATACCCATACCTCCCATCCAATGAGTCAGGGAGCGCCAAAGCAAGATACTTCTTGGCAAAGCTTCAATATCGTCTAGAATGGTAGCGCCCGTTGCCGTATAACCGGACATGGTTTCAAAAAAGGCGTCTGTACCAGAACCGATAGTGGCTGTAAACAGGTAGGGGAACATACCAAAAACGACCATGGTTAGCCATCCAAAAGCAACAATGACATACCCTTCGCGTTTTTTAATTTCCTTGCGGTGATGTAATGTGAGACCAAGCGCCAAACCGCCGACAATAACGTTGAGTGCTAAAGCCTTGAGCAGTCCAGTTGTGATGCCGTCATTTTGCAGATAACTGTATAGCGTAGTTATCCCCATAAAAATGGCATTGAACAGCAACAGTAGTCCGAGAATATGTACGATAAGCTTGAGGTTGAATCCCTTCATGACCTACAAGAAAAATTGTTCTACCCGTCTGATGGATTGCGGCAAACAGCAAACCAAAACAAGGTCACTTTCTTCAATAACAAAGTCGCCAAGTGCAATGACACCTGCACCATTGCGGATCACACCTCCAATAGTAGCCGTTTTTGGGAAGTCTAAATCTTTAATCGCCTTGCCAATTACCTTGGCGGTTGGCTTTACCTTAAATTCCACAATTTCGGCATCCATATTATTGAGCTTAGCCAAATCGACAACCTCTCCCCTTCTGATGTATCGAAAAATTGTATTTGCCGTTAACATTTTTTTATTGACAAGCGTATCCACTCCAATGGATTTGGTCAAGTCAAAATAGTCCATGTTTTCAATGAGTGCGATGATTTTCGGAACTTGCTTGGATTTGGCCATCAAACAAGACATGATGTTGGTTTCAGCATCGTTGGTTACCCCTAAAAAGGCATCCATTTTATCTAAATTTTCTTCAAGTAGTAGCTCGACATTACGCCCATCTCCGTGGATGATGAGCGTATCGGGCAGTCGCTCAGCCATGTCAATGGCGCGTTCTTTATCAAGTTCAATAAGTTTTACGTTGATTCCTCGATTACAGAGGTCTTCAGCCGTTTTAAGACCGACACGACCTCCGCCCAAAATCATCACATTCTTGATTTTATTTTTGACTTCGCCCGTGAGGCTATACAATTCTGAGACCCCTTGCGGCAGGGTTGTAAAATATACCTGATCTCCTTTTTCAAAACAGGTATCTCCTCTTGGAATTAGGGTACTATGCGACTCAATGCGCTTTATGGCTATCGGCATAAAGTG
The DNA here is from genome assembly GCA_002862705.1 of Flavobacteriaceae bacterium. Lineage (GTDB taxonomy): Bacteria > Bacteroidota > Bacteroidia > Flavobacteriales > Flavobacteriaceae > UBA7446. Next base: position 21,864 of record PKDU01000052.1, on the reverse strand, counting down.
AACGCCAGGAAATACGGTAGCGGCCTCACGAACCGTCTTACCAACAAATGGCGCATCGTCTTCTAATGTGGTACCCATCATGGTGAGTGCACCATCTTCAAATTCGTGGCTGTTTTCAAAAGCGGATTGATGGATTAGCAATTGTATTTCTTCAGCCGCTAATTCTTCAGGAGAGACCAATTCGTCTATTCCCAAAGATTTAAAATCAACGTCGTTCTTGTATTTTTCAAAATCAATATCGGTAACACGGGCTATGGTTTGCTTGCAACCCAACTGTTTCGCCAACAAACAACACATAAGGTTGGTGGTTTCTGAAGAAGTAACGGCAATCATCATGTCTGCTTGGTCAACGCCAGCAAGCTTGAGTGTTGCCAATGCAGAAGGATCTCCCTTAACTGCACGGAGGTCTAGGTTGTTATCGGCATAGTTTAGCAATTCCTTATCGGCATCGATAAGGGTAATATCCTGTGCCTCAAACGAAAGTAATTTGGCTAAGTGAAATCCGATATCGCTAGCGCCAGCGATGGCAATATTCATCTTTAAAAGAAATTATATGTGCAAATATAGGAAGTTTCTGTTCGGCATGGTTAAAACAGCTTCTGTAGATAATAGCTACATTTGCCAGATATGATTAAAAATGTGACTCCCTACGGCGATTCTGATCTTTCAAAAAAAGAGCAAGTGACCCTGATGTTTGACCGTATTGCACAAAAATACGACAACCTTAATCGCGTGCTTTCCCTTGGCCTAGATAAGGGCTGGCGCAAGCGGCTTATCAAGCTTGTTCGCGAGCAAAAAGCAGTAGATGTCTTGGATGTTGCCACTGGTACTGGCGATGTTGCCATAGCCTTGAGTAAAATTCCTAACCTAAAAATTGATGCGGCTGACCTTTCTACGCAAATGCTGGCGGTGCAAGACAAGCAGCTTGAGAAGCTCCAACTGAAAGACCGCATAAAACTTCACGTTGCCGATGCAGAAAAATTGCCTTTTGACACCCAATTTGATGCGGTAACGGTAGCTTTTGGGATTCGAAACTTTGCCAATTTGGAAAAAGGCTTGGGGGAAATGTATCGTGTACTTCGGCCTGAGGGCTCTCTGTATATTTTAGAAACCTCAAAGCCTAAAAAATTCCCAATGCGTCAAGCGCATTATATCATGTCTAGAATACTGATTCCATCGATGGGTAAACTTTTTGCCGAAGACAAGGGCGCTTATGCCTATTTAGGTGAATCTGCAGCACACTTCCCAGATGGCCAAGAGATGTGCAATAAATTACGAGAAATTGGGTTTTCTAAAGTAACGCACAGGCCTTTAACAGGGGGTGTAGTTACTTTATACAATGCACAAAAATGAACCTACGACATACATTTTTTGTTTTTGCTATATCCATTTGTTCGGTAATCCCGCTACAAGCGCAACTGGATAAGATAGAAAACCTAAAAGAAGACGACTCGAAAAGAATCCGTTTTGGCTATTTTTTGGGGCTAAACGCCGTTGGTGCAAAAATGGAATACAAACCAACCTACGTAAGCACCCCTTTTCGTATTTCCGTAAAACCAAAGCCAAGTTTTGATGTAGGGCTTTTAGCAGATTATAGAATCAATGAGTTTTTAAATATTCGTTTTCATCCCGGCGTAGCTTTTGTTGAACGCGAAATTACGTTTCCTTTCTCTGAAAACGATTCTCGCTTTACCAAAGCACTGATCGAACGTGTTGTGAAGTCCAATTATGTGCGTTTTCCAGTAGGCATCAAATTAAACACGCGTCGCATTCGCAATGCACGTCCTTTTGTAATGGGTAGTATTTCATATAACATGAATATCACGAGCGAGGAAACAAATTCAGAGGATAACAGCTCGGGGACCTTTAGAATGAAACGAGATGTATATGCTTGGGAGTTTGCGGTCGGCACTGATGTTTACTTGCCCTATTTTAAATTCACCACTTCTGTACATGGCTTTTTTGCAATCAGTGATGAGTTTGTCCCAGATGAAAATTTAAATAGCGTTTACACCCGACACATTGCGAGCATGAAAAGTCGGGGTGTGTTCTTGCGGTTTACTTTTGAGTAGATCAGCCTCTTCTACTAAATTCAGCTAATACAATACCCGTTGCCATGGCAACATTTAGGCTTTCAGCTGCAGGGTTGCCATAAGCAGGTATGCTTATGTTTTCGCTAATTTCAGCACTAATGGCTTCAGATATGCCTTGCCCTTCATTCCCCATCACCAATACCGCATTTTGAGGAAGTACTGCTTCATACATGTTTGTCCCCTTGGAATCTGTACCCACTGCCAGCAAACCGTGTGTTTCAAATGCTTCTAAAAGATCTACATAATGGAGTTGTACTCGGGCTAAGGAGCCCATACTTGCTTGTACCACTTTGGGATTAAAACAGTCTACTGTGTCGGATGAACAAAGTAAATGGGCAATCCCAAACCAATCGCACAAACGAATGATGGTCCCAAGGTTGCCCGGATTTCGGATGCCGTCTAAAGCAATATTGATGTTTTGGGAAGCAAAATCGGCTGGATTTGGAAGCGAAAAGGCCGCCCAGACGTTGGGAGGAGTACTTAAATTGCTCAGCTTTTTCATGTCAGAGGCGCTGATTGTAGTAGCAGCAACACCCCCAATTTGAGCGGTTTCGAGTGAAAAACAGTAGCGCATCTCAAATCCATTTTGATGGAATGTTGTTATGGCTTTTTTGCCCTCAACAGGGATAAGCCTGCGTTGTTTGCGGAATTTTTTTTGCCCCAACTGAGCCAACTGTTTTAGTTCGTTTTTGCTAACCATGTATTTGGTGTATTTTTGACTTTTACAACTTTCTCTTGACCACAAGATTTTCAAAAATACTAGGTTTTGGTGTGCTTTTGGGCATAACAGTAGGATGTTCTGCTGTTCGCAACTTGCCTGAGGGCAGCGTCTTGTTGCGTAAAAACACGGTAATTGTAGACGATCAAGCGGCAGTTGACACAGTTGCAAACATTGTTCAACCCAAGCCTAATAATCGTTTTTTGGGCATTCCCTTCGGGTTGTTGCTTTATCAATCTGCAAAAGACAGCACGGATGTTGCTTTCGACAATTGGCTTACTAAAAAACCAGGGCGTCAAAAAAGAATGAACGCCATATGGTCCGAAAAGCAAGTAAAAAAAATGAAGGCCTACAAAAGCGGTTTTCAAGCATGGAAAAGAAAAACGGGAGAAGCACCCGTGCTTTCAGATTCAATTTCTACGGCAATAAATGCACAAAAGCTAAAAGCCTTTTTTTCAAATGAAGGCTATTTTAATGCTGTGGTCAAAACAACAGCTACGACTAAAAAACGAAATGCTATTGTAAATTATAATGTCAGTACCAATACACCCTACTCTATAGATAGCATACAAGCCAACATCCAAAGTCCCGTTTTGGATTCTATTTATACGGCAAACAAAGTCAATAGTAAACTCAAGCAAGGAGACCGTTTTCGCACAACAGCATTTGAGCAAGAACGAAACAGGCTTTCTGCACTGTTTAGGAATGCGGGTGTTTATCCATTTCAGCTTAACTCCATTGACTTTAGCGTTGGTGTAGATTCAACGGGAACAGACTATCGCTTACCGGTACAACTCAACATCCGAAACTATATCGAAAATCAAGAGGGAAACCCTGTACCAAAGGAGTATAAAATTTCAAAAATGAATACCGTTGCTGTTTTTTTAGGCAAAGCGGGCAACACTGGAAACGAAGCTTACGATTCTATTGGCGTTTTTGAGGGAATGACCGTTTTTAGTCAGGGCAAAATGAAGTACAGCAGCAAATTGTTGCGAGAGTCCATTGATTTTAAAACAAATGAGTCTTACAGCGACACTTCACGAACTACTACACTAAAACAACTCAACAGGCTGCAAAGTTTTGATTATCCAACCATTAGGTATCAATATGCGAATGAAGACGAAACACTTTTAGACGCCTCCATTTTTTTAATGCCAAAAAAAAGGTACTCCTTAGACTTTGCGTTGGACGTGACCCAATCCAATATTTTAAAACGTGGTATAGCTTTTAGTTCTGGCTTAAGCGTTTTAAATGTTTTTAAAGGGGCTGAAACCTTGGAGTTGGGTGCTAGGGGTTCGTTTGGTCGCTCTGCCGACGTTGCTATTTCCGAGTATGGTTTTGACATTCAGCTGCGCGCACCCCAGTTTCTATTGCCCTTTAGCAGTAAAATAAACAAACAGAAACTTGCGCCACTCACCATTTTAAGAGTTGGTGTGGGTTCTCAGGAAAATATAGGTTTGGACAAGCAGAGTTTGACTGGAAGCATTCAATACCAATGGAACCCAAGGGAAAAACGCAGATGGACCTTTTCTTTGATGGACGTGGAGTTCGTAAACAATAAAAACAAAGCAAATTACTTTGGCGTTTACACCAATGCTTACAGAGAATTAAATCAAATTACAGGAAACACCAATACAAATCCAACATATCTACTAAACGATATGCTCATCATTCCCCAAGGAGCGGATGCTTTTATTGGGGATGTTTTGGGAGGCAGCACCAGTATTTTAGCTAACGAGCCAAGCTATCAAAGGGTACAGCGCATTGAGGAACGCCGAAATAGACTCACGCAAAACAACCTCATTATAAGTTCGGGTATCAATTTTTTCAGCTCTTCCAAACAAGGGATTTTTGACAGGGCGTTTACGCAGTTTAGGGCCAATCTCAGTTGGTCCGGAAACCTACTAGAAGGGTTGGCAAAAGCATTGGATTGGAAACAAGAGAATGGGCAGTACCTTTTGTTTGAGGTGCCGTTCAGTCAATTCATAAAATTAGAGACGGATTTGGTCAAGCACTGGTCTGTTAGCGACAACCAAGTCGTAGCCATTAGGGCTTTTGCTGGGGCTGCTATTCCCTATGGCAATGCGGACAACATCCCTTTTAACCGATCTTTTTTTGGCGGTGGAGCCTATGACAACAGGGCTTGGGAAGTATATCGATTAGGGCCTGGGTCTAGTGATACTGGAAATGAATTTAACGAGGCAAACCTCAAAATGTCTTTCAACGTTGAATACCGTTTTGACCTCCTTGGCGCCTTTAAGGGAGCGCTTTTTGTTGACGCTGGAAACATTTGGAATGTAGCCGACAACGTCGATGAACCCGCCCGAAGGTTTGATGGTTTCCGCGATTTAGACGAACTGGCGGTGGGCACAGGCTTTGGACTTAGATATGATTTCGGGCTGTTCCTGTTAAGGCTAGACATGGGCTTTAAAACACACAATCCTGTGTTGCCGAGAGGGAGCCGTTGGAATTGGAATTATCAGCTAAAAAATGCAAATCCCACACTTGGGATAAATTATCCTTTCTAAGCCCACAATAGTTTGCTACTTTTGCTCCAACCAAAAAAAATAAAATCAACATGTCGCATTCCGTAAAGCCAGGCGTAGCCACTGGAAATGAAGTTCAAGAAATCTTTGCTTTGGCAAAAGCCAAGCAATTTGCACTCCCCGCAGTAAATGTAATTGGTTCAGACACCATTAATGCTGTTTTAGAAACTGCTGCAAAGCTAAACGCACCCGTAATCATTCAGTTCTCAAACGGAGGTGCGCAGTTTAACGCGGGTAAGGGCTTGTCTAACGAAAACCAACAGGCTGCTATTGCTGGTGCTATTGCCGGTGCCAAGCACGTACATCAAATGGCCGAGCTATATGGTGTCAGTGTTATTCTACACACAGACCATGCTGCCAAAAAACTACTGCCTTGGATTGACGGACTACTCGATGCAAGTGAAAAGCATTTCGAAGAAACAGGAAAATCACTTTTCAGCTCTCACATGATTGACCTTTCGGAAGAACCCATTGAAGAAAACATTGAAATCTGCAAAAACTATTTAAAGCGCATGGCCAAAATGGACATGACACTTGAAATTGAATTGGGGGTTACAGGTGGTGAAGAAGATGGCGTTGACAATACAGACATTGACAGCTCGAAATTATATACACAGCCAGAAGAAGTAGCATTTGCTTTTGAAGAATTATCACAAGTAAGTCCACGCTTTACCATTGCAGCAGCATTTGGTAATGTTCACGGCGTATACAAGCCAGGAAATGTGGTACTAACGCCAAAAATCCTAAAAAACTCACAAGCATTTGTAAGTGAGAAATACGGGGTTGGACCTAACACCATTGACTTTGTATTCCACGGAGGATCGGGGTCAACGGTTGAAGAAATTAGAGAAGGTATCAGTTATGGTGTTATTAAAATGAACATCGATACCGATATGCAATATGCCTTTATGACGGGTGTGCGCGACTATATGCAGGAAAAGTCGGCTTATTTGCAAAAACAAATTGGAAACCCTGAAGGGGACGATGTGCCTAACAAAAAACACTACGATCCACGCGTTTGGTTGCGCGAAGGTGAAAAGGCATTTGTAACGCGACTAGAGCAAGCCTTTGAAGACCTAAACAACGTGAATACGATGTAATTCATAAGGTTTTATATATTTGATAAAATTCTTAGCCTATGGCGTGGTTCAGACGTACCGAAAAAGGAATTCAAACCCAAACCAGTGAAAAGAAAGACACACCCCAAGGATTGTGGTATAAGTCTCCCACTGGAAAAATTGTTGACACAGAACAACTAGCGGAAAACTTCTATGTATCTCCAGAAGACGGCTATCACGTACGGATTGGGAGTAAGGAGTATTTTGAAATTTTGTTTGACGACAACAGCTTTAGCGAACTCGATAAAAAGCTAAAGTCCAAAGATCCGCTTAAGTTCGAGGATACCAAGACGTATAAAAATCGTGTTAAGGTTGCACAGAAAAAAACCAAACTCAGTGATGCGGTAAGAACTGCTGTTGGACGTTCCAACGGAAACGAGCTGGTGGTTGCTTGCATGGACTTTTCATTTATTGGAGGTTCTATGGGCTCTGTTGTCGGTGAAAAAATATACCGCGCTGCTGACTACGCACTAAAAAAGAAGATTCCCTTTGTAATGATATCTAAATCTGGTGGCGCACGTATGATGGAAGCGGCGCTGTCTTTAATGCAAATGGCAAAAACGGCTGCAAAACTCGCACAACTTGCCGACGCCAAAATCCCTTATGTATCGCTTTGTACAGATCCAACTACAGGAGGAACTACGGCTTCTTTTGCTATGTTAGGTGATATTAATATTTCTGAACCTGGTGCGCTTATTGGCTTTGCTGGACCAAGGGTTGTAAAAGATACCACCGGTCAAGAGCTGCCAGAAGGCTTCCAAACTGCGGAATTCCTTCAAGAGCATGGTTTTTTAGACTTTATTACACACCGAAAAGATTTAAAGAAGAACATCAATCTTTACCTCGATTTAATATTAAATCGACCGCTTTCAGCTCAGCTGTAATTTCAATCAATTATTATGCTATATTTGCAGCCTTCGAGATAAACTCGAAGTTGCATAATAATCATTTACAATAATATTGGCATGTTAAACAAAGAAGAAAAAGCAGCAATTTTCAAGAAGTACGGAAAGTCTGAAAAAAACACCGGAAGTACAGAAGGACAAATTGCGCTGTTCACAAAGCGTATCAACGAGCTAACAGGACACCTGAAAACCAATCACAAAGATTATAACACAGAGCGTTCATTGGTTATGTTAGTTGGTAAGCGAAGAAGTCTTTTAGATTATTTAAAAGATAAAGACATCGAGCGCTACCGTTCCTTGATTAAGGAATTGGGCATTCGTAAGTAAGTACTTAAAAGCATCCGCATCATCGTTTTTTCAGGGGTATCTACGACCACAACACAACATCACTGATACTAATTTAAATTGAAAACAAATGATACCCAATGTACATACATCGACTATTGACTTAGGCGATGGTCGGACTATTACCCTAGAAACAGGCAAGCTTGCTAAGCAAGCAGACGGTTCTGTCGTTATTAGAAGCGGCAACTGTATGCTATTAGCTACTGTTGTTTCTGCACGACAGGCCTCACCGGTTGACTTTCTACCTTTAACGGTAGATTATCGTGAAAAATTCGCAGCCGCAGGACGATTCCCTGGTGGCTTCTTTAAGCGTGAAGCAAGACCCAGCAACGAAGAAATTCTTACCATGCGTTTGGTTGACCGCGTGTTGCGTCCCCTTTTCCCTAAAGACTATCACGCAGAAACACAATTGATGATTCAATTGATGTCACACGACGAAAACGTTATGCCTGATGCACTTGCAGGCCTTGCTGCCTCTACCGTTATTCAACTATCTGATATTCCTTTTGAATGTCCTATTTCTGAAGTTCGCGTAGCACAAATTGATGGCAGGTTTATTATCAACCCTAGTAAAGCACAGCTTAAAGAATCTAACGTTGACATCATGATTGGTGCCAGCGCAGACTCTGTAACAATGGTTGAAGGAGAATTTGACGAAGTTTCTGAAGAAGTAATGGCAGACGCCATTCGCTTTGGACACGAAGCCATCAAACTTCAAATTGCAGCTCAAATTGAGTTGGCAGAAGCAGTTGGCAAAAAAGAAACACGTGAATACGAAGCTGAGGACAGCGACGAGGCATTGCAACAAAAAATTCACGATTTCGCTTACCAAAAATGTTATGACATTGCCAAAAAAGGCAGCGCTAAACAAGACCGCAGCATTGCATTTGGTGAAGTAAAAGAATCCTTATTAGCCACTTTTTCTGAGGAAGAACTCGAAGAAAACGAAAAGCTAATTGGCAAATACTTTAGCAAGGCGCAAAAAGAAGCGGTTCGCGAATTGGTACTAAGTGAAGGTATTCGTCTTGACGGTCGTAAAACAACAGATATCAGACCCATATGGTGTGAGGTAGATTACCTACCATCAACACACGGTTCATCTGTATTTACACGTGGCGAAACACAAGCACTTGCAACGGTAACACTTGGAACCTCTAGAGAGGCCAATATGATTGATTTACCAACGGCACAAGGCGAGGAAACATTCTACCTCCACTACAACTTCCCACCGTTTTGTACGGGTGAAGCACGTCCGTTAAGAGGTACGTCTCGACGCGAAGTAGGACACGGGAACCTAGCGCAACGTGCGCTTAAAAAGGTAATGCCCGATGATTGTCCGTATACTGTTCGTGTGGTTTCAGAAGTTTTGGAATCTAACGGTTCCTCATCAATGGCTACTGTTTGTGCTGGTACTATGGCACTTATGGATGCTGGAGTTCAAATCGCAAATCCAGTTTCTGGAATTGCCATGGGACTGATTTCTGACGGAGAACGTTTTGCCGTTTTATCCGATATTCTGGGAGATGAAGATCACCTTGGAGACATGGACTTTAAAGTTACTGGAACTGAAAACGGCATTACTGCTTGTCAAATGGACATTAAAATCAAAGGACTTCCCTATGATATTTTAATCCAAGCATTAAAACAAGCACGTGATGGACGTATGCACATTTTAGATAAGCTGAATGAAACCATTGAGGCGCCAGCAGCAGATGTAAAAGAGCATGCACCCAAGATGGTAATGCGTACAATTCCTAATGAATATATTGGAGCCATTATCGGCCCTGGAGGGAAGGTAATTCAAGAACTTCAAAAGGAAACCAATACCACTATCGTTATCAATGAAGATCCAGATACAGGTGAAGGTATTATAGAAATATTAGGTACTGGCCCAGAAGGAATTGATCATGTACTTGCCCGCTTAGAGGCACTGACATTCAAGCCGGAAGTTGGTGAAACTTATGAGGTTCAAGTAATCAAAATTCTTGACTTTGGAGCAGTAGTTGAATATACAGATGCACCTGGAAACGAAGTGTTACTTCACGTTAGTGAATTGGCATGGGAACGCACAGAAAATGTTACTGATGTGGTAAACATGGGTGATGTATTTGATGTGAAATATTTCGGTATCGATTCACGCACACGCAAAGAAAAGGTTTCTAGAAAAGCACTTTTAGAAAAGCCTGAAGGATATGTAGAGCGCAAGCCTAGACCGTCTGGAGGTAACGACCGAAGAAGAAACGGCGGAAACGACCGTAGATCTAGAAGAAACTAAACACCTCTTCAACAACAATTCATATCCGCTAAAAGCAATTTTAGCGGATTTTTTTTGTTTTTAATGTAACCTTCATACACATGCATACGTATAACACATAACATCCTTACAACACAAAGCAATGAGACAGTTAAAAATTACAAAGCAGGTTACCAATCGTGAAACGGCTTCCCTAGATAAATATCTTCAAGAAATAGGTAAAGTTGATCTGATTACTGCAGAGATGGAAGTTGAACTAGCGCAACGCATCAAGGCTGGTGATCAAATTGCACTCGAGAAGCTTACCAAAGCCAACTTGCGTTTTGTTGTGTCTGTTGCCAAACAATATCAAAATCAGGGCTTAACCCTACCCGACCTTATCAATGAAGGAAATTTAGGGCTTATCAAGGCTGCAAAACGCTTCGATGAAACGCGTGGATTTAAATTTATCTCCTACGCCGTGTGGTGGATTCGTCAATCTATACTGCAAGCCCTAGCTGAGCAATCTCGTATTGTAAGATTACCACTCAATAAGATTGGGTCTATCAATAAAATAAACAAGACATACGCCTTTTTAGAGCAAGCGCACGAACGTGTTCCCTCCGCAGAAGAGATTGCCAAGGAACTCGACATGACGGTTTCTGATGTAAAAGAATCCATGAAAAACTCCGGTCGTCATGTATCCATGGATGCGCCACTTGTTGAAGGAGAAGATTCAAATCTATACGACGTACTGCGAAGTGGTGAGTCTCCAAACCCCGACAGAGAGCTTATGCACGAATCGCTGCGTACAGAAATTGAGCGTGCACTCGAGACCCTTACGCCTAGAGAAGCCGACGTTGTTCGTCTTTATTTCGGTTTAGGAAACCAACATCCGATGACGTTGGAAGAAATTGGAGAAACATTTGACCTAACGCGCGAGCGTGTTCGTCAGATTAAGGAAAAGTCCATCAGAAGGTTAAAGCATACTTCAAGGAGTAAAATTCTAAAAACTTACCTCGGTTAATGGGCACAATTAAAATTGCACCGTCAATGTTGGCAGCAGATTTTGCCAATCTAGAACGCGACATCCAAATGGTAAACCAAAGCGAAGCAGACTGGTTTCATTTAGATATCATGGACGGGGTTTTTGTTCCTAATATTTCATTTGGAATGCCTGTACTCAAAGCTATGGTGCAATACACTGAAAAAACATTGGATGTGCACTTAATGATTGTAGATCCCGATCGCTATATTGAGACTTTCGCTCAGATTGGTGCCGATGTGTTAACCGTACACGCTGAAGCGTGCACGCACCTTAACAGAACAATTCAAGCCATCAAAGATGCGGGTGTGCAAGCAGGAGTTGCGCTCAATCCACATACACCGATAAGCGTGCTGGAAGACGTTATCGCTGACATTGATGTGGTGTGCGTGATGAGTGTAAACCCAGGGTTTGGCGGACAAAAATTTATCCCTAACACCTATGCTAAAGTGCGAAAGTTGCGAGCCATGATAGCTGCGCACAAATCAGCAACCCTAATTGAAATTGACGGCGGTGTGAATGCTACCAATTGTACCGATTTGGTTGAAGCTGGCGCCGATGTATTGGTTGCTGGGAGTTTTGTTTTTTCGTCAGAGAATCCAACTGAAACCATCAAAAATTTAAGGCATGTTGCCAATGCTTAATCCTTTTTAAAGATTTTATTTCTTATTTTTATGACATCAAATCTTTTAAATGAAACCTTCCAAATTACTGCTCCCGCTTTTTTTCGTTCTTGCTATTGCTACAGCGTGTAAAACAAATACATTAACGGGAAAAAAAACACTTAACTTTTTTGGTGACAACAAGCCGCTTTTTGCTATGTCACTCAAACAATACGAAACATTTCTAAGCGAACATGAAGTAGTTCGCGGCACTGAAAATGCCAGGCTTGTATCGCGTATTGGAAAAGATATTGCCAAAGCAGCAAAAACCTATTTCAGCTACAAAGGGCAGCCCAACCTCCTTGATGAATACGACTGGGAGTATCATCTGGTAAAAAGAGATCAAGTGAATGCTTGGTGTATGCCAGGCGGGAAAATTGTTTTTTACACCGGCATCATGGGCATTGCAGACAACCCTGACGGCATTGCAGCCATCATGGGTCACGAAGTAGCCCACGCACTTGCTGACCACGGAGCGCAACGCATGTCTATGGGAATTCTTCAGCAAGCGGGCGGCATGATCACAGCTGAAGTAAGTAAGAACCAAGACGATCGCAATAGAGAACGAATTATGATGGCCTATGGCATAGGCACCACTGTTGGCGGAATGCTTCCTTTTAGCAGGAAACACGAGACGGAGGCCGATAAAATTGGTTTGGAGCTAATGACCATTGCCGGATATAAACCCGAAGAAGCACCCAAGCTTTGGGAACGTATGAAAGCCCAATCAAAAGGCGGACAACCCGAATTTTTAAGTACGCACCCTAGTGAAGAAAGGCGTATTGCAAACCTAAAGGAATGGATACCTCACGCCAAAGCACTGGCAGGGGAAATAAAAATGACAACAAACATTAACTAATTTAAACTAAATTCAATCGTTATGAGAACTTATATATTACTACTTATTTCTACAGTCCTGATCTCTGGCTGTACTACTCCTTCACCAACAGCGCAACTGCAAGAGCTGATGCAAACGTATCACGAGGAAACACTTAAAATGAATCCGATTGGCGCGACCTATCAAGGGGATACGCGCTACAACGATTATTTACCAAATTATCTGTCAGATGATGTCATGCGTAAGCACAAGACTTTTTATAAAGACATATTGCAAGAACTAAACAGCATAGCGGACAACAGCCTAGGTGAAGAAGATCAATTGAGTAAAGAAATACTAAAATGGGAATGCGAAACCAACTTGATGGGAATGGAATTCCCTAGAGAATTGCTCCCTATTGATCAAATGTGGACCTTACAACTTACCATGGGTCAATTGGCCACAGGAACGGGCGCACAGCCATTTAAGACGGTTAAAGACTACGAAAATTGGCTCTCAAGAGTGGACGATTATGTAGTTTGGTTGTCAAGTGCGAAGACGCGTATGGCAGAAGGCATTGAACAAGGAGTGGTATTGCCAAAATCACTTATTCGTAAGGTTGTGCCTCAGTTGGCATCTATTACAGAAGCCGATCTAGAAAAAAATATTTTCTACACACCTGCACGCAATTTTCCAGAAGATTTTACCGCGGAGCAAAAAGAAAAGCTATCGAAGGCTTATGCCGATATGGTAACCAATAAAATCATACCTGCCTACCAACGTTTGATGGCGTTTATGGCGAGTGATTATTTAGCTGCAGGACGTAACAGTAGCGGATTTGATGCCTATTCATTTGGGGAAGATTACTACAATTACGCCGTCAGACTATACACTACTACGGATATGACGGCCGACGAAATCCATCAACTTGGATTGTCTGAGGTTGCACGTTTACGCAGTGAAATGGAGCGCATCAAAAAACAAGTGGGTTTTAAAGGGGATCTAAATGCCTTTTTTGATCATGTGCGCACCAAAAAATCACTTATGCCTTTTGATGATCCACAGCAAGTAATTGACAATTTCAACGCCATTCATGACAAGATGAAGGCCAAAGTAGATGCCTTGTTTGAACTACAGCCCAAAACTGCTTTTGAAGTACGTCGGGTTGAGGCGTTCAGAGAAAAATCGGCTAGTGCCCACTACAACCCAGGGTCACTAGACGGCACCAGACCTGGTGTGTTTTATGTACCCATTCCAAACGTAAAGGAATACAATGTTTTTTCTGACGAAGATTTGTTTTTACACGAAGCCATTCCTGGTCATCACTTCCAAATCTCTTTGCAACAAGAAAACACAGAACTACCCGACTTTAGAAAAACGCTTTGGTACAGCTCCTACGGCGAAGGCTGGGCACTATACTGTGAATCGCTTGGTCAAGAACTTGGTCTGTATGACGACCCGTATCAATATTTTGGTATGTTAAGTGCCGAAATGCACCGTGCCATTCGACTGGTTGTTGACACGGGGCTACATACCAAAGGCTGGACTAGAGAACAAGCCATTGCTTATTCTTTGGCTAACGAAGCAGAACCTGAATATGCCATTACTTCAGAGATAGAACGCTATATGGCAAATCCTGGACAGGCATTGTCCTATAAGATTGGTCAATTGAAAATTAGGGCATTGCGTGCCAAGGCTGAAGAGGCACTTGGCGATGATTTTGACATTAGAGCATTTCACCGTGTGGTATTAGAATCGGGCTGTGTTCCATTAGCGCTGTTGTCAAATAAGGTAAATGCTTGGATCGCATCTGAGAAAAAAAGTTAGGATGAATTACATACTTTTGTAATTCAAAACAAACACATGATTTTAGTCACAGGTGGGTTGGGTTTTATAGGATCTCACACCGTAGTATCACTACAAGAAAAAGGACATGAAGTACTTATTGTAGATGACTTATCCAATGCTACTATCGAGGTTTTAGATGGTATTGAAGCCGCGAGCGGCACGCGTCCAAAATTAGAAGTGCTAAACCTACAAGATAGTGTAGGCGTTGCAGAAATTTTTCAAGCTTACAACATCACTGGAATCATTCATTTTGCTGCTGCAAAGGCTGTGGGAGAAAGCGTTCAAAAACCCATTGCTTACTACCAAAATAACCTAGGGTCGTTGCTGAATTTATTGGCTGAGATCGAAAAGTCACACAAACCAATACCCTTTATTTTCAGTTCTTCGTGTACGGTTTATGGCGAGGCCGAAACACTTCCTATTACGGAACGTGCGCCCATACAGCCAGCCATGTCGCCTTACGGCAATACCAAGCAAGTGGGGGAAGAAATCTTGGCAGATACCGTTAATGCACTTGAGGGCTTTCGGGTAATTTCACTTCGCTATTTTAATCCTATTGGCGCACACGCCTCAAATGCAATTGGAGAGCTGCCACTGGGCAAACCACAAAATTTGGTGCCCTTTATCACCCAAACTGCGGCTGGGCTTTATCCAAAACTTACCGTTTTTGGAAACGATTACCCTACCGCTGATGGCACCAATGTCAGAGATTATATTCACGTAGTGGATTTGGCAGAAGCACATGTGGTGGCACTTGAGCGTATCACATCAAATGAAACGTCTGAAGCCTATGAAGTCTTTAATTTAGGCACAGGTAAAGGAAGTAGCGTTCTTGAAGTAATCCAAAGCTTCGAACGTGTTTCGGGCTTAAAACTAACCTATGAGATCGGTGACAGACGGGCTGGAGATGTGGTCGCTGCTTATGCCGACACCAAAAAAGCTAATGAAGTCTTGGGCTGGAAAACCCAACGCAGCCTAGACGAGGCCATCGCATCCGCATGGGCTTGGGAAAAGAAAGTTAGAGGGCTGTAGCCACTTCTCGCAGCTAACTGCAACAATTATAACCGCTGCTGAAGTTTATGTTCCTTGATAAGCATGATACCTCTCCGAGTTCTTATAAAAGATCAGGTGCTGGTGTTTATGCGTGGTGTTATTTTACAGAAAACTGAAACCATGTTTCACTTGTAAATGTTTCGCCAGGGTTTAGCGTGGTTGTGGGGAAATTGGGCTGATTAGGTGCATCAGGGAAATGTTGTGTTTCCAAGCAAAATCCTGTTTGTGGCCCATATGTTCCGCCGTTTTTTGCAGTTAGCGTATTGTCTAAAAAATTACCCGTATAAAGTTGGACACCTGGCTGGTCAGTAAAGACCTTCATCACTCGTCCGCTTTTGGGGTGCTGTACTACCGCTGCTTCAACCATAGCCGTTTCCGAAGGGTTGATAACGAAACAATGATCATAGCCGTTTCCTATTTCGAGTTGTTTGTTCTCAGCATTAAAATCTTTACCTATGGTTTTGAACGAAGAAAAATCGAATGGCGTTTGTGCCACAGCTGTATGGGCTCCCGTAGGAATCTGATTTTCATCAACAGCCAAAAACGCATCGGCGTTTATCATGAGTTCATGATCTAAAATTTGTGAAGCAAAATCCCCAGACAGGTTGAAGTAACTGTGCTGGGTCAAGTTTATTATTGTTTTTTGGTCTGTTGAGGCCTCGTAACGCACTTTTAAAATATCATCGCTTGTAAGCGTATACGTTACGGTGATGGAAAGGTTTCCGGGATAACCTTCTTCCATATGCTTGGATAGGTAATGCAACACTACACGAGAGGCATTTATAGCGCTAAAACTCTTTGCATCCCAAAACACCTTGTCAAAACCTTTGATACCTCCGTGCAAATGATTGGACCCATTATTAACAGCCAGTTGGTAATCTTTGTTATCAAGCGAAAACGAGCCCCCTGCTATCCTGTTGCCAAAACGACCAATAATAGCACCGAAATAAGGGTGACTTTCAAGGTATTTTTTAGGGTCATCAAAGCCCAAGGCAATGTCTGCTATTTTTCCGCTGCTATCAGGTGTTTTGATGGAAGTGATGATGCCGCCTAGATTGAGTAACTCAACGACAACACCATTGCTGTTTTCAAGTTTGTATTGTTCAATATTTTGATCTTTCATAGAAGTAGCTATGACCATTTTATCAACCTTGGGTCTGTCATTTTTGTTGCATGAAGCAACCAAAATAAATAGCATCGGTAAAACAAAAAGTCTTAAAAAACATGTTAGTGCCCAATGGTTTCGTTCTATTTTAAATGGTATGGTATGCCCCTTCAATTTATTGGTCAAATGGTATTAATGCATCTTTTTTCTTAGCCATAAAGCTAATAATTAATCCCCCAATACCTTATACTGACTTAATTATTTTTTTGCGTTAGAGACAAGGCAGGACACATAAATGATTATGTACCTTTAGAAAGCTGGTAAGACTATTTCAATAGTTGTCAGAAATACACCCCCGTAATGCGCTTGTTATAATCGCTGTAATTCGATAGTTTATGTTACTTGAAAATAAATTAAAAACCAAACATGCTAAGTTATTATTCAAGTTGTTATTTTTACAACTATGAGACAATGCTATGCGACTTATTGTTTAAATGCTCTTTTTTGTTTTTTTTCAATTTTATCTTTTGGTCAATCGCCTCCAAATATTCTCATTATTCATACTGATGACTTAGGATACCATGATCTGAGTATTCATGGCTCTAAAATATATCAAACGCCACATATTGATATGCTTGCAAGGCAATCAGTCTCATTTACAAAAGCATATTCAAACTACCCAAGATGCGTACCCTCCAGATTTTCTATGATGACCGGGAATTATCCAATACAAAATGGAAGTGTTCCAGATGATGGATTTAAAATTAGTAATATAGCTGCAAACAAAAGCTTCATTAAAACATTCAATAAAATAGGTTATCAAACGGCTTATTTTGGTAAATGGCATTTAGGAGATGAACAAAGCTTACATGACTTTGGATTTCAATTTAGCTTTGGTGCTGGAAAAGCTGGCTCGCCGATTAGTTATCTTCATCCATTTAATGTTTTTAAAGGAAAAGGGGGAAACAAAAAGAAACCCATTCCAGATGTTGATGCCGTAAGTACTAAAGGGGATTACCTTACTGACGTCATGACAAATCAAGCAATTAAGTACTTAAAGCAGCATGACCCATCGACGCCATTTATGCTTATGCTTTCATATTATGCTGTCCATCAGCCTATTGAAGCAAAACCTAATGATATTGAGCATAACCGTAGAGAAATAGATACTACTGATTTTGGCAATCAG
This sequence comes from Flavobacteriaceae bacterium, assembly GCA_002862705.1. GTDB lineage: Bacteria > Bacteroidota > Bacteroidia > Flavobacteriales > Flavobacteriaceae > UBA7446. The sequence continues at coordinate 4,187 of PKDU01000052.1, read as the reverse complement.
CCCAGCTATATTGAAGAAGGCACAGGGCGAACAAAAATGCGTCAGGATAATCCCGCTTATGCTGCTATGGTAGAAAACTTAGACTACAACATTGGTAAACTTTTAGCCCATTTAGCATCGATTGGCGTAATGGAAAATACGATACTTGTTTTTTCTTCTGACCATGGAGGTCTTTCTAATGATGGCTATAACAAAAGGCGATTGGCTACTTCGAATTTTCCGTTGCGCGCTGGAAAAGGGTGGTTGTATGACGGAGGGATAAAAGTTCCTTTATTTATTAAATGGCAAGGTGAATTTAAACCTCGGATTGAAGATACTTCAATTGTAACGCTCATGGACATTTTTCCAACACTTTTAGATGCAACTGCCAACATTGATTTGGGCATGGATGGAAAAAGCATGATGCCCATACTTTATTCAAAAAAGAAATGGAAAAACCGAACCGTTTATTGGCATTCTGAAAAAGCAAGACCTAAAAATACAGGAGACACAAAATCATCTGCCATACGAAAGGGAAAATACAAGCTTATTCATTGGTTTGAATCCAATAGGATTGAGCTCTACAATATGGAAAAAGACCCTTACGAAAAACATGATTTAAGCAATGAAAAAACAAAAATACGAACAGCACTTTTGGCTGATTTAAATGATTGGAAATCTAAGATGAGATAAAATTGAGCAGTAGGGATTGAGTGATGATACCATCATGATATTTACTGCTGACAATGGCACCGACCAACCTATCGTTTCCATGATGGGTAATGTTGCAGTTGAAGGCGGCAAAGGAAAAAGAGATTCGCCAAGCATTCATTGATGTACTGTTGTCCTATAATTATTTAAGAAATTAAACTACAGTCGAAGCCCAACGCGTTTCGAAAAAACACACGCAATCAAGCCTTGTTTTATATGAAAACAAAAAAAGCTTGCATAATATGCAGACGTTCTATTCATAAGTGACCCAAACTTATGGTAGTTCAAACTTTTTGAGTGGGGTTAGTGATATGTATTTGAAAAAATATTATGCGAGTTATCTGTAAAACAAATCTAAAGTAATTCAAGTACCTTAGAATATTATTCATCTTTATTTAGTATATATTTTCACATATTTCAAAAAATAATTTAAACCAAATGAAAAAAACAATATTTTTTTTAATCATAATTCTTTCATATTCTTTAAGTGCTCAAACCTGGGGAAATAGGGAATATTGGATATCTTATAAATACACCCCAAAAGCAGATCAAATCTCTGAGTTTGAAAAAGCAGTAAAAGAAAAAACAAATAAATGGAACACCAATTTAGAAACTGCAATCTTTACATTTGAGGTTGTAAATGGACCAAATTCTGGGACCTATGAAAGATGGGTTACTAGAAAAGATCGATCTTTTTTTGACCAAGACTTCTCAAAAGAAATTGAATATTGGAAAAAGAATGTTGGAAAGTATATCGCTGATCAAAGTGGTCAACAAACTTGGAGAATTTTTAAAGGAGCTTCATACGGTTGGGGACCTGAAAATACCAATGTTAATAAGTTTTATCAACAGAACAGAGTAGTGGTAAAAGCTGGAATGACAGCTCAGTTTTTGCGCGCACACGAAAGAATGGCCAAGTTAATGGCTGAATTAAATTACACTGGAAATCGGGCGGTATTTCGAATTGAAAATGGAGGAAACACAAGGGAATTTGCTGTAGTCTACGGATTTGATCAGCATGGTGGCGATGGAAGTGGAATATGGACTAACCTCCCTGAAGATTCTTCTGTTAGAGATGCTTATAATGAAATGTTTGGCTATGAGGCCTGGTCTACTGACTGGCAAGCAAGTTCAGAAGCTATTGAGTTATGGGGAAATCTCGCTCAAAAAACAAGATTTAGACCTGAACTTTCTACCAAACTGTAATAATTATTTCAACTATCAAAAGCCCACTTTTGTGGGCTTAATTTTTAATGATTACCATCCACCGCTAGCTCCACCACCTCCGAAGCCGCCACCTCCGAAGCCGCCACCAAAACTACCTCCACCACCAGAGTCTGAAAATGGGCTTGAAAATTTTCCTGAAGGGTGGTAAATGCCACCATCATTGAATGCATAGTCTCTATAAATATCCCAAAAGATGACATCTTGACCATCCTTCTTTCTTTTTTTAAATTCCCTGTAGGATGGAATAATTGGATAAAAGAACATAAACAACAATACAAGCATCCCAAACAAAATGGAATAAAGAAGTTCATTGTCATCACTTCTGTTTTCTTTAACAGAGTCAAAGTTCCCTGCTAAAATTTCTATAATTTGATCGGTCGCTAAATTTAGTCCTTTGTAATACTCACTTTTTTTGAAGTTTGGACTAATTGTATTGTCTATGATTCTTTTACTTCTGGCATCGGTTAAAAATTCCTCAACGCCATAACCAGTATTAATAGATAATTTTCTATCATCAACAGCTATTAAAATTAAAATACCATTATCTAATTCTTTTTGGCCAATTCCCCATTTTTGAGCCCATTGAGCTCCCAAAAAAAGAACATCTTCCCCCTTGGTTGAGTCAATAGATACAATTACAATTTGGGTAGAGGTTGAGTCAGCATACTTTGTAAGCTTTTGATTTAAAGAATTTTCTTCAGAGTCATTTAGTATTTTTTTATACTGATAGACTGCTTTTTGGGTTGTAGGCTGATTTGGGATTTCGTATTGCCCGAAAGAGTGGATAAAAACAAATAATAAAAAAATTAATTTTTTTAGCATTATTTTAAATCCTTTTCGAATGTAACATGATTTTCTAGCTCATTGATGTCATCATATTGATATGGAAAGTATGTTCTCAGCTGTCTGCCACATTCCATGATAGTCACAGAAATTCCATTAAAAAAATCTTTTTTTCCAAAAGCTCTTTTCAAACTATTTTTCAATGATTTCCAAAAACGATTTGATACATATTTGTGTATGCCCTCATCTCCACATATTGCAAATTTTTGATCTCCGTACGAAATATAAAGTAACACTGCATTTTTTAGCTTTGTGTTTCCCATATTCAAAGAATAAAAAACCTCTAGAGCTCTAGCCTCTGTTTCAATTTCACATTTTTCCTCAAGATGTAGCCTTATTTCACCAGATGTTAGCAATTCGGCTTCAGAAATTATTCTAGCTAGGTCTTTTATTTGCTTCGCATTTAAAAATGATGCTAAATCCATTAGTCAAAATCAATTTCAGGTGCGTTTTGAGAACCTTCGCTTGATGTAAATCTTTCAAACTCTTCACCAAAACCTAGCCATCGAGCATAAATTGCATTTGGGAAGATTTTTATATGCGTATTGTATGTGTTTACAGCTTCGTTATACCTATTCCTTTCAACATTAATTCTGTTTTCGGTTCCCTCTAGTTGAGATTGAAATTCAAGAAAATTTTGAGTTGCTTTAAGTTCCGGATATCGCTCGACTGTAACTAAAAGTCTCGATAATGCTCCTGATAAGGCTTGTTGAGCCTGTGTAAACTCATTTATGTTGGAAGAATTGAGATTGTTCAAGTCTATATTTGTCTGACCTGCACTAGCACGGGCTTGTACAACCTCTGTAAGAACTTCTTGCTCAAAATTAGCAACCCCCTTAACTGTATTTACAAGTCCTGAAATCACATCGCTTCTTCTTTGATAAGATGATTCAACATTTGAAAGGCTCGTTTTAACTTGCTCAAGCTTGGTTACTGCGCTGTTGTTAAAACCATATATTGAGGAGATTAATATCAGTATTAGAACCGTTGGGATAATCCAAAATAGATGCCTTTTATTCATAAATAAAAATTTTACTCAAAATAAATAAAAATATCAAATCTATAGAATTCAAAATTGATTTAATTCTGATAATTAAGTGATTCATATTTCTAATCTGTCTATGTTACTTATCTAATAAAATTATAAAGCTTTATTTCAAAAAAATTAGTTTAATGCTGCCCCTAAATAACTTTTTACTGACCATTGCTTGATTAATGATTTTTCAGAACTTTTGAATGTAGTTAGTGGTAAATACTTTAAAAAAAAATTCCCAGATATAAAAAATTATTTTTGGTAATAATCTGTGACCCAGGGAGGATTCGAACCCCCAACCCTCAGAGCCGAAATCTGATATTCTATCCAGTTGAACTACTGGGCCAGTGATTGACAAAAATACGTTTTTGAATATTGCTATGATAGCTTTTGG
>PKDU01000031.1 GCA_002862705.1 Flavobacteriaceae bacterium | reverse complement strand
GTTTGTTTGTAGGCCTCAATAACTTGCTTGACTAATCTGTGACGAATAACGTCTTTGTCGTCTAGGTAAATCATGCCTATCCCTTTAAGGCTACCGAGAACCAAAATAGCTTCTTTAAGCCCTGAAATGACACGTCTCGGCAAATCGATTTGACCTGGATCGCCCGTAATCATGAATTTAGCGTTTTTACCCATACGCGTCAAAAACATCTTCATTTGATTGTGGGTGGTATTTTGTGCTTCATCGAGGATAACAAAAGCATTATCAAGTGTTCTCCCTCGCATAAATGCCATGGGTGCTATCTGAATAATTCCGTTTTCAATATAGTGATCCAACTTTTCAGCAGGAATCATATCCCGCAGGGCATCGTATAACGGCTGCATGTAGGGATCCAGTTTTTCTTTTAAGTCACCAGGTAAGAAACCGAGGTTTTCACCAGCTTCAACAGCAGGTCGGGTAAGGATAATACGCTTAACCTGTTTGTTTTTAAGTGCCTTTACGGCAAGTGCCACGCCTGTGTACGTCTTACCGGTTCCAGCAGGGCCAACAGCAAAAACCATATCGTTTTTAGACATGGCAGTAACCAATTTTGCTTGGTTGAGGGTTTTGGCTTTGATGATTTTACCACCCACCCCGTGTAGAATTACTTTATTGTCTTCTGGATCCAAACCAAAGGTATCGTCTTCTTCGCTTTGAAGGATATTGAGAACCGTATCATCGTCGAGCGTGTTGTATTTCCCGTAGTGCATCACTAACCTGTCCACTTGCTTCTCAAAGTGCTCTAATAACTCTTCTTCTCCAAAGGCTGTAATTTTATTGCCGCGCACAACAATTTTAATTTTGGGGAAGTACTTCTTTAATAGGGCAACATTTTTGTTGCTTTTTCCGCCATAGAATTCCGTTGGATTAACTTCGGCGAGTTCGATTGTAATTTCGTTCAAATGCGTCTTTTTAATAATTAAACCACGTGGGTTTCTTTTTTGGTAACTTTGTAATCAAAATTAAGCAATTTTTAGATTGCTAAATTAAGATAAGGTTATTAAAATGCCACTGATTACGCTAACTACCGATTTTGGTCTTCAAGATGCATATGTATCAGCCCTAAAAGCACAACTTTACAACCAGTTGGAAGCACCAGAAATTGTAGACATATCCCACCTTATTGATCCCTTCCATATTATTCAAGCCGCCTATGTATTGGGTTCTGTTTACCGCAGTTTTCCACAAGGCAGCATTCATTTTGTGGGCATAAATTTCAACCAAACCCCCGAGCAAGCGTTAATAGTAGCCGAACTAAACGATCATTTTTTTGTTTGCGCAGACAATGGCTTCTTGTCTTTGTTAGAACCCGAACTAAAACCCACAAAAGCTGTTGCGCTTAACACGGCTGCCACTACCAACCAAGCGCGTGGCGTAGAGGCCATAGCCCATATCCATCGCGGTGGTGCCCTTAGCGTAATAGGCACACCCATTAGCACGCTCAAGCAACTCACACAGCACATTCCATCCGTACACCCACAGGGCAACGAAATACAGGGGCATGTGTTGCATATCGACAGGTTTGGGAATATAGTTACCAACATTACCAAGCAGCTGTTTCAAAAGGTTGGAAGAAATCGTCCGTTTATCATCCATGCGCGAAACCACAACTTTAAAGAAATCTTTAACGATTACCACGAGGCCATACGCTACGACAGACCCAAAGCACAACGAGAGGAAGTAGGTAAAAAACTGGCGCTTTTCAATGCACAAGGGCATCTAGAACTTGCCGTATTTAAGGGAAGTCCGAACTATGGGGGCGGTGCAAGCACGCTTTTTGGCCTTACATACCTTGACCCCATACGTGTTGCGTTCATAAATGATGCCTAGCTGTTGATAAATTTGTTTTAGGAAAGCCTGCGTAAACAATATATTTGTAAGTAAACACACTAGCACATGAACTTTATTGTATCAAGTACACAACTGCAACGCCAACTCCAAACCCTCAGCGGTGTTTTAAACACAAGTAACACACTCCCTATCTTGGATCATGTGCTGTTTGAATTGGCACCCCAACAACTTAAAATTACGGCAACTGACCTCGAAACTACCATCAGCGCTAGGATACAAGTAGAAGCTACTAGCGAGGGAAAATTAGCTGTTCCCGCAAGACTGCTGCTCGATACCGTAAAAACATTTCCAGAACAACCCTTAACGTTTTCAAAAGCAGACAACAACACACTTGAAATCAGCTCTGAACAAGGGAAATATGCACTTGCCTATGCCAATGCTGACGAATACCCACAAGCCGCTGAGGTTGTAGACGCTTCAAGTCTGAGCATACAGGGCGACACCCTAGCAACAGCCATCAACAACACCATTTTTGCCAGTGGAAATGACGACTTGCGTCCCGTTATGAGTGGTGTGTTTTTCCAGCTTTCTTCGAGTGGTATGACTTTTGTTGCCACAGATGCGCACAAATTGGTGAAGTATGAAAGAACAGACGTGGTTGCCCCTGAAACAGCAGAGTTTATCATGCCCAAAAAACCGTTGAACTTACTCAAATCAGTGCTTGTTGGAAGCGAGGAAGAAGTGACAGTTCATTACAACAATAGTAATGTTCAGTTTTCTTTTGAGGACACCGTAGTGATATGCAGGCTAATCGATGGAAAATACCCAAATTACGAAGCGGTTATCCCAAAGGAAAACCCCAATGTGATGAGCATCAATCGCATACAGCTTTTGAACACCGTTAAAAGGGTAAGCATCTTCTCAAACAAAACAACACATCAAATACGTTTGCGCATTGCTGGTGCAGAGCTTCACATTTCTGCTGAAGACATTGACTACAGCAACAAAGCCGAAGAACGCCTAACCTGTTCTTTCCAAGGTGATGATATGCAAATAGGTTTTAACGCACGTTTTCTAACCGAAATGTTGAGCAACCTAAGTTCAGATGAAATTCAATTAGAACTCTCCCTGCCCAATAGAGCGGGTATCATTACACCTGTTGATGGATTGGATGAAGGCGAACAAGTCACCATGCTGGTCATGCCCGTAATGCTAAACAACTAATTACAGCATATAGTCCGTAGAGATAAAGTTAGATTTATGCGTATCTAACAATTCCCTTAAAATTTCCTTATTGCTTTCTGTGTCTTTGGTAGCCACAAAAGTCCTGATGGAGAAAGAACGCAATGCATCCCGCACACTCAGTGTACTCACAGCAGAATCTTTTCGTCCAGTGAAGGGGTATACGTCTGGTCCTCTTTGGCATGAGCTATTGAGGTTCACACGACACACAAGGTTGGCCAAAGTATCAATTAGCGGTCCGAGTTTATCTACATCCTTACCAAACAAACTCACTTGCTGTCCGTAAGAAGAAGCAGCCATATCGTCCAGAGGTGTATCGATGTCTGTAAACGACATCACTGGGATTACGGGTCCGAATTGCTCTTCTTCGTATACACGCATGTCATGCGATACAGGATAGAGAACTGCTGGGAAAATAAAGTTTTCTGTACGCTCACCACCTCTTGAATTAAGCACCTTGGCACCTTTTTCTGTGGCATCGTCTATCAATTCTTGGATATAGGCGGGCTTGTTGGGCTCTGGCAATGGTGTAAGCAGTGTATTGTCCCACGGCATACCCAGTTTTAAAGCATCAACTGCTGCAAGAAATTTGGTCAAGAAAGCTTCTTTTATAGATTCGTGCACATACAAAACCTTTAAAGCTGTACAGCGCTGTCCATTAAAAGACAAGGTACCCGCTACACATTCTTGGACTGTTTTTTCCAAGTCTGCATCTGGCAAAATGATAGCTGGATTTTTTGCTTCCAGACCCAATACCAATCGCAACCTACTTTTCTTTGGGTGTAAATCTTGTAATGACATGGCAGACGAACTGTGCCCAATAAGTGCAAGCACATCTATTTGTCCCGTTTTCATAATGGGTGTGGCTATGGTTCTTCCACGACCAAAAACAATATTCACTACTCCTGGTGGAAAACTCTCTTTAAACGCCTGAAGTAAGGGTGCAATAAGCAAAACTCCGTGCTTTGCAGGCTTAAAAATAGCGGTGTTCCCCATGATTACAGCAGGGATAAGCAGCGCAAAAGTTTCGTTCAAAGGGTAGTTATATGGGCCAAGGCACAATACAACACCAATGGGTCCACGACGAATGTGTGCAAAAACGCCACCGTGATTGTGGAACTTAGCACTGTCGCGGTCTATGTCTTTGTATTCATTAATAGTATCTACGATATAGTCTACCGTACGATCAAATTCTTTTTCAGAGTCTTTGTGATTTTTACCAATCTCCCACATCAATAGCTTTACCACCTTGTCGCGTTGTTGCTTCATAAGCGTAACAAAACGCTCCATACAGGCAATACGGTCTGCTACTTTCATGGTTGGCCACTCCCCTTTTCCTTTGTCAAAGGCATTTGATGCAGCTTCAAGCGCTTTTAGGGCATGCGCCTCATCCATGTCCGGCACAGAACCTAAATGCGTTGGCGCAAGCGCGCCACCGGTATTAGGCGTGTAAATGGAAGAATAAACGTCCGCTGTTGGACCGTCCCAAAGGGTGATTTCTCCGTTGATTAAAAAACTGTTGTGATGGAAGGGGGCATCAATAGCAAATTGAGCTGGTATATTCATATTTTTTCTGTCATAGCATTACAAAATTAAATCAAAAATTGAAATAAATCGGGCTTGTTATTTAAATAATCACCAAAAAAACCTTTTTCTTTCATTCTATTTAACAATGGCTTAAAGTCATCTACTGATTTTATCTGAATTCCCACTACGGCCGGACCTTGTGAGCGGGCGCTTTTTTTGGAGTATTCAAAAAAGGTAATATCATCTGTTGGACCTAAAATATCTTGCACAAACTCCTTAAGTGCACCTGCACGTTGTGGAAAGCGTACAATAAAGTAATGCTTAAGTTTATTGAAAAGTAAGGCGCGTTCTTTGATTTCTGCCATACGCGTAATATCATTATTGCCACCACATACCAAACAAACCACGTTTTTCCCCTTAATCGCTGCCGACAACTGAGAGAGTGCTGATACCGACATGGCGCCTGCTGGCTCAACCACAACAGCATCATAAGTGTACATATTCAATATGTTTTGACAAATTTCTCCTTCGTCAACCAAAAGCAAATCTTCTAAATACTGCGTGCAATAATCAAAGCCGTATTCGCCAATGGTTTTAACAGCGGCACCATCTACAAAAACATCAATACTGTCGAGTCGAATGCGCTTCTTTTGCTGTAAAGACTGGTACATGCTGGGCGCGCCTTTTGGTTCAATACCTATAAATTTGGTATGAGGTGATTTTTGCTTAAAAACACTGATGATACCAGAAATCAATCCGCCACCGCCAATGGGCACTATTATATAATCTATGGGCTCCGTTGCCTGCGCAATAATTTCCAATGCCATGGTCGCCTGACCTGCGATAACATCAGGATCGTCGAAGGGGTGTATAAATATTTTTCCTGTTTCAGCAACATATTCTTTGGCCGCCTCATAACAATCGTCATAGGTATCCCCAACCAATTTGATGGTCACCTTATCGCCACCAAACATGGCAACTTGCGAAACCTTTTGTTGTGTTGTAGGAGAAGGCATAAAAATAGTACCATGAATATTGTGATGACTACAGGCATATGCAACGCCTTGGGCGTGATTACCTGCACTTGAGCATACAACACCTTTTTCACGTGCTGCTTTATCTAAAAGTGAAATCTTATTATACGCCCCGCGTATTTTAAAAGACCTTACAGGCTGTAAGTCCTCACGCTTTACCAAAATAGTGGCATCATACAATTCACTCAACCGTTTGTTGTGCTCCAAAGGGGTTGGAACAGCAGCCTGCCCTACCCTTTTGGCCGCAGCCTCAATGGTCGATAAATCTAATAATGGTCTCACTACACGATGCGTTTCATGGCCGTCATGGACGTGCGAAGTGTCTTTCCAATTTTTTCTACGGGGTGATTTCTAAGGGCATCGTTAACGGCAATTAACTTTTTGTTGTCAACGCCATTGGTGTCTGGAGAGAAAGTTGTACCAATAATAGACGTGTCAATACCTTCCATAAATGAAGTCAATAAAGGCTTACAGGCATGGTCGAATAAATAACATCCGTATTCTGCAGTGTCAGATATCACACGATTCATCTCGTATAATTTTTTACGTGCAATGGTGTTGGCGATTAACGGGGTTTCGTGTAAAGACTCATAATAAGCAGAAGCATCCTTAATTCCGGCAGCTACCATGGTATCAAATGCCAACTCTACGCCAGCGCGTACAAAGGCTACCATTAAGGTACCATGATCAAAGAATGTTTGCTCGTCAATCGCGTCAGTAGTAGGTGCTGTTTTTTCAAAAGCTGTTTCAGCCGTAGCTGCACGCCACTCGAGCAAGTTTTTATCATCATTGGCCCAGTCTTCCATCATGGTGGAAGAAAAGTGACCAGACATAATATCGTCCATGTGTTTTTGGAACAATGGTGTCATGATTTCTTTTAGCTCCTCTGAAAGCTCAAAAGCCTTGATTTTTGCAGGGTTAGACAAACGATCCATCATGTTGGTAACACCACCGTGCTTTAATGCCTCTGTAATGGTTTCCCATCCGTATTGAATCAATTTAGAAGCATAGGCTGCATCAACACCTTCAGCTACCATTTTATCAAAACATAAAATAGAACCTGTCTGTAACACACCACATAAAATGGTTTGCTCGCCCATCAAATCTGATTTTACCTCAGCGATAAATGAAGATTGCAGTACACCTGCGCGGTCACCTCCAGTACCTACACAATAGGCTTTGGCTTGTTCCCAACCTTTTCCTTGTGGGTCGTTATCGGAATGAACAGCAATAAGCGTTGGCACACCAAATCCACGAAGGTATTCTTCGCGTACTTCAGAACCTGGGCTCTTAGGTGCAACCATAATTACCGTTAGATCATCTCTAAATTTTGTTCCTTCCTCAACAATATTAAATCCGTGAGAATAGGAGAATGTAGCGCCTTTTTTCATCAAGGGCATAACGGCCTCCACAACAGATGTGTGATTTTTATCTGGCGTAAGGTTGATAACCAAATCTGCCGTTGGAATCATTTGATCATAAGAGCCGACATCAAAGTTGTTAGATGTAGCATTTTGATAAGAAGCACGCTTTTGCTCAATAGCACCACTGCGCAATGCATAGGAAATATTAAGACCAGAGTCACGCATGTTTAATCCTTGATTTAATCCTTGAGCACCACAGCCAACAATTACAATTTTCTTGTCTTTAAGGGCTGAAATACCCTCGGTAAATTCATCTGCATCCATAAAACGGCACTGTGCCAGTTGGTGTAGTTGATCTCTTAGTGGTAAAGTGTTGAAATAGTTACTCATCTCTTTGGTTTTAATCGTTTAGTTTGTTTAATAATGCTTTAATGTTCATCGGGGACTTGGTCACAGAAATACGGCCAGAGCGCACAAATTGCAATAGTCCATAGGGCGCTAAATCATCGTAAAGTTGTTCTGTTTCGTGTCGGAAGCCTGTTTTTTCTATAACAAAAAACTCGGTGTTTACCGTCACGATATTAGCGTGGCTTTTCTTGATGATATTTTGAATGTGGCGTTCCTCAAAAAGAGATTTTGACGCCACCTTATAAAGTGCGGATTCTTGAAAAATAGTTTCTTCATCGGTGTGGTAAAACGCTTTGATTACCTCAACTTGCTTTTCAATTTGACCCACAACTTTCTTTACCGCTTCTTCCGTCATGCTTACCACGATAACAAAGCGCGATACATCGTCTATTTCTGAAGCAGAAGAAGTGATGCTGACAATATTGATATGACGGCGTTGAAAAATAGCAGAAACGCGGTTGAGTAGCCCAACGCTGTTTTCCGTATAAATCGATATGGTGTAATTTGTTTCCATATTATGACAATCTTATTTCAGAAACCGAAGCACCTGAAGGTATCATCGGGAATACATTATCTTCTTTTTCAACACATACTTCAAGGAAGTACGGTTTATCGGAAGCCATCATTTCATCAACGGCTTTTCCTAATTCTTCTCTTTTGGTAACACGCTTGGCATCGATAAAGTAGCCTTCAGCGATTTTAACAAAGTCTGGATTGACCATTTCTGTAGAGGCATATCGCTTATCAAAAAACAACTGTTGCCATTGACGCACCATACCCAAAAAATCGTTATTGAGCACCACTACCTTAACAGCTGCTTGCGTTTGGAAAATCGTACCCAATTCTTGAATGGTCATTTGAAATCCGCCATCGCCAATAATAGCAACTACTTCTCTGTCGGGAGCACCCATTTTTGCGCCCAAAGCGGCTGGCAAAGCAAATCCCATGGTACCTAAACCACCTGAAGTAATATTACTTTTTGAATGGTTAAAGGTTGCGTATCGGCAAGCTATCATTTGGTGCTGACCTACATCAGAAACCACAACAGCATCGCTGTTAGAAGCACGGTTAATTTCTTTTAAGACCTCAGCCATACTCAAACCTTCTTTGGTTGGGTTTAAGTCGTTATTAATTACGGTATCAAATTCAATTTTGTCGTGAGCCTTAAACTTTTCAAACCATTCAGTATAAGGTTTAGAGGCTACTTTTTGGGTTAACACAGGCAAGGTCTGCTTAACATCTCCAAGAACGGCCACATCTGCTGCAACGTTTTTGTTCACCTCAGCAGGATCTATCTCTAAGTGGACAACCTTAGCCTGTTTGGCATAGCTGTCAAGTCTACCCGTCACCCGGTCGTCGAAACGCATACCAATGGCAATAAGCACATCACATTCGTTGGTTAATACATTAGGTCCATAATTTCCGTGCATGCCCACCATACCCACATTTAACGGGTGTGAAGTTGGCAACGCCGATACACCAAGTATGGTCCAAGCCGCTGGAATATTAGATGATTCAACGAAAGTTTTAAATTCTTCTTCTGCCTTTCCGAGGATAACCCCCTGCCCCCAAACAATCAAAGGTTTTTTAGCATTCGAAATAAGGGCTGCGGCAGCGTCAACTTCAGATGGGTTCACTACTGGAATTGGCTTATAGCTGCGAACAGACGCACAGGGCTTGTATTCAAAATCAGCAGTGGTAAATTGGGCATCTTTAGTGATATCAATAAGCACGGGGCCCGGACGACCAGAACGCGCAATATAAAACGCCTTGGCCATGATTTCGGGAATTTCTTTTACGTCTGTAATCTGGTAATTCCATTTGGTAACTGGTGTTGAAATACCAATGATATCGGTTTCTTGAAAGGCATCTGACCCCAATAAGTGCGATGGCACCTGACCTGTGATGCATACCAAAGGAGTTGAATCAATCATGGCATCTGCAATACCGGTAACCAAGTTGGTTGCACCAGGACCTGACGTTGCCACACAGACACCTACTTTTCCCGAAACACGGGCAAAACCTTGTGCGGCATGTGTTGCACCCTGCTCGTGACGTGTAAGCACGTGTTGCAGTTTGTCTTGAAACTTATATAATTCATCGTAAAATGGCATAATGGCACCACCTGGGTAACCATAAATAAGATCAACGCCTTCTGCCAACAAGCAGTGGATTAAAGCTTCTGAACCCGAAATGTTTTCTTTTTTCATCATCCGTTATTCATCTGTAACACAACCTTCAGAAGCAGAAGCAACCAAGCTTGCGTATTTATATAAAACGCCTTTACTAACTTTTAAATCTGGCGCAACCCAAGCGTCACGACGCTTATTGAGTTCCGCTTCACTGAGATTAACATGCAATTCGTTTGATTGGGCATCAATGCGGATGATGTCCCCGTTTTGAACAAGCCCTAGCGTGCCACCCAATTGTGCCTCGGGTGTGATGTGCCCTACAACAAATCCGTGCGTACCTCCAGAAAAACGACCGTCTGTAATGAGTGCCACTTCCTTACCCAAACCTGCGCCCATGATGGCAGCAGTGGGCTTAAGCATTTCTGGCATTCCAGGACCGCCTTTTGGACCTTCATAGCGAATAACTACAACCTCGCCTTTTTTAACTTCTCCAGATTTGATACCCGCATTGGCAGCAAATTCTCCATCATAAACACGGGCTGGACCTTCGAATGACAAACCCTCTTTGCCAGTAATTTTAGCAACAGAACCTTCGGATGCTAGGTTACCAAACAAGATGCGAATATGACCCGTTTCTTTTATGGGGTTATCCAATGGACGAATAACCTTTTGACCTTCTTGTAGCGAGGGAACGTCTGCCATGTTTTCGGCTAGTGTTTTTCCTGTTACTGTAATGCAATCGCCATGGAGCATGTCGTGATCAAGCATAAACTTAATTACAGCAGGAATACCACCTACACGGTGTACATCTTCCATTAAAAATTTACCACTTGGCTTAAGATCTGCCAAGAATGGCGTGGTGTCACTAATACGTTGAAAGTCAGCCAGTGTAAAATCGACCTCTGCTGCCTTGGCTATTGCCAAAAAGTGCAACACTGCATTGGTCGAGCCACCCAAAACAGTAACCAACCGCATGGCATTTTCCAGTGATTTTTTTGTAACTATATCTTTTGGATTGATGTCTTTTTCGATAAGCAAGCGCATCGCCTTACCAGCAGCCACACATTCGGTTATTTTTTCTTGACTAACCGCAGGGTTAGAAGAATTATATGGCAAGGATAGCCCTAGCACCTCTATGGCAGAAGCCATGGTATTGGCCGTGTACATGCCACCACAAGCACCAGCACCCGGACAGGCGTTTTGAATAACTTCTTTGAATTCAGCCTCCCCAATTTTACCTGATACTTTTTCGCCCCATGCTTCAAAAGCAGAAACGATGTCTAATTTTTTTTCAGCAACACAGCCAGACGCTATAGTACCACCATAAACCATAATACTTGGTCGATTGAGACGCAACATGGCCATGACAGAACCGGGCATGTTTTTATCACAACCCACTACGGCCACCATACCATCGTATGACATACCGCCCATAACCGTTTCCATAGAATCGGCAATTAAATCTCTTGAGGGCAATGAAAAACGCATACCGGGCGTACCCATTGATATACCATCACTCACCCCAATGGTGTTAAAAATAAGGCCCACCAAATCAGCTTCTTGGGTACCTTTTTTTATTTCAACTGCTAAATCATTAAGGTGCATATTACACGGATTTCCTTCGTATCCTGTGCTGGCAATCCCTACCAAAGGCTTTTCAAAATCAGTATCCGTAAGGCCAATAGCGTGAAGCATGGCTTGTGCTGCCGGCTGGCTAGGATCTTGTGTAACAGTTTTTGAGTAGCGATTATGCCCCATGAATCTTAAAATTAGGATGCGCTAAAATACGAAACAACAACCATATAGCTTGTTTGTTAATTGAGACGTTAAAATCGAATAAAATAAAAGGTGTAAAATTGGGTTTGTTTTGTAGTATTTTAATTCAAATGTAGAAAAAGTAGGCGGCATAATGAATGAAAAGCATATTTTTACATATTCACTAAAAAAAACAACGAAACATTAAACATGATTAAGGATAACCCATTGATACCAATAAAAAATATGCAATCTGATTTTTTTAAAAATGGAAAAACCTTACATATCAATACACGTATAACACGTTTAAAAGCGCTAAAGCAAAGTGTTAAAGCGCATGAAGCTGACATCAGTGCTGCATTAAAAAAAGATTTGGGCAAACCTGCTGCTGAAATATGGTTGGCTGAAATCTACATCGTACTAGATGAACTAAATACCGTTATCAAAAACTTACAGTTTTGGGCAAAACCCAAACGCATTAAAGGAAAATGGTTGAACACCCCTAGCAAGGATTGGATCGTTCCAGAGCCTTTTGGCGTTACGCTTCACATTGCACCCTGGAATTACCCCTTTCAATTGGCACTAAACTCTCTTATTGGCGCAGTGGCAGCTGGCAATACGGTTGTTCTAAAACCTTCGGAACACGCACCACATACCGCTGCTGTAATTGAAAAAATCATCACAGCCGTTTTCCCTGAGGCATGGGTAACTGTAGTGCAAGGCGGTCCAGAAACAGCAGAAAATTTATTGCAATTACGATGGGATTATATCTTTTTTACAGGGGGCGTTCGCGTTGGAAAACTCGTAGCCCAAGCAGCAGCAGCACACCTCACGCCCACCACACTCGAATTGGGTGGTAAAAACCCTTGTATTGTAGATCAAACCGCAAACATCAAGGTAAGTGCAAGACGTATTGCTTGGGGCAAATACATGAACTGTGGTCAAATATGCATGTCACCAGACTACTTGCTTGTTCACAAAAGCAAGTACGAAGCATTGCTCACGGCCCTTAAAAGTGAAATTGTGCGCATGTATGGCGACAATCCCAAAACATCGGAAGACTATGCCCGTTTAGTGCACGAAAAACACGCTACTGCTATGGTAAATCTACTAGATGGGCAAGACATCCTCTACGGCGGAGAACACGATGTACAAAACCGTTATGTGGCACCTACGATCGTTGCAGTTGACCATTTGGAAAATAAAATCATGCAAGATGAAATTTTTGGACCTATCCTACCCATATTGACCTATGAAGACGAAACTGAAATAGACCGCATCATACGGCATTACGACAAGCCCCTATCGTTCTACGTTTTCTCTGAACGAAAAAAGTGGGCAAATAAACTAATGAAAAAACACAGTTATGGCGGCGGAATGATCAACGATGTAATCGTGTATTTCACCAACCAACGACTGCCATTTGGAGGCATAGGCAACAGCGGTGTGGGCAGCTATCACGGCAAGTATTCTTTTGATACGTTTACGCACCTAAAATCTTATGTGGCACGCCCCACTTGGTTTGATCCCATTCAGCGCTATGCGCCCTATGGCAAGTCGTTTCCCGTACTGCAAAAAATACTGCGCCTTTTTAGCTAACCCAACCAACCTTCTCTGTCTAAACTGCGGTACTGTATGGCTTCGGCTATATGTGCATCGGCGATGGCGTCCGAACCCGCTAAATCAGCAATGGTTCGGGAAACCTTAAGAATACGGTCGTATGCCCGGGCAGAAAGTCGCAGCCTGTCCATGGCGGTTTTTAGCAGTGTCAACGAATCTTTTGACAGCTGGCAGTATTTCCTTATTTGTTGGGCATCGATGCCGAAGACAGCACAACCAAAAATTTGGGTAAGCATACAAGTAGGTTTTTTATAAAATTACAAAAAAATATTTGCGTTCTTTGCAATCATGGAACAACACGATTTTAGGGCAATTTGCGGACAGTTTGCCACGGGTATTACGGTAATCACCACCACACACAACGGCAAACCCTATGGCTTCACAGCAAATTCCTTTACATCTGTTTCACTGGAGCCAGCGATTGTGTTGTTTTGCTTAAAAACCGCATCGGAAACCAATGCTGCTTTTCAAGCCAGCAAGACCTTTGCTATCAATATCTTATCAGAAAAACAAGAGGCCGTTTCCAATGCTTTTGCGTCTTCCAAAAACAGTCAGGAAGCACGCTTTGATCAGGTCGAACTGCTGCCCAATTCCGCTCCCGTAATTAAAGGAGGGCTTGGTTATTTGGTAGGTGATATTATCAACCATGAGGAGGTCGGCGACCATATTGTCTATTACGGACAGGTTGTGGATGGAAAACGATTTGAAGGCAACCCCCTACTCTATGCCAAAGGCGGGTACCAACGGTTGGGGTGATTGGTTCTTCTTTAAAATTTAACACTGGCACGCGTCACAGACGCGTGACTATTTTAAAAAGTTATCTATTTGGATACCCCTAAAAGCCCACTGGCGCGTGTCTGTGACGCGTACCTAGTTTAAAAAGTTATCTATTTAGATTCCTCTAAAAGCCCACTGGCGCGCGTCTGTGACGCGTACCTAGTTTAAAAAGTTATCTATTTAGATTCCTCTAAAAGCCTACTTATGACACGCCACACGAATTGTTTTTTGATTCAAATTGCCACAAAGATCGGTCACGCGTCACAGACGCGCGCCAGCGGACCTCTTTTATGCTTTTAAATCACCTAACTTCATAAAGCTTATAAAACCAAAAAGCAATGGAGTTATCGTATTGTAAATCACTCAAACCCAAAGGCAGGTGCTAGTTTTTCAGAATCCGCAGCAGCTATTCCCGCTTTAAGCCAAGCCAAATAAGTGGCCTTGTCGGTGTACTGAATAGGTGGGTTTAAAATGGTTCCATTGGGTTGTAGCAACACATAATAGGGCTGCGAAACCGATTTAAAATTAATGGCCTGAAAGGCAGACCACTGTTGCCCTACCGTTTCCAACACACGGCTGCTGCCATCGGCATAAGTAATTGTTTGCTGTTCGGCTTCGGGCAACGGTTTGCGATCATCCACATAAAGGGAAATCACCACTACCGCGTCACGTAACAACGTATACACCTCTGGCTGGGTCCAAATGTTTTCTTCCACCTTTCGGCAGTTCACACAGGCCCAACCCGTAAAATCCAGTAATATGGGCTTTTGCTGCTCCATGGCAACTGCCCTACCCGTTTCGTAATCCTTATAGCAATCCAAATTTAGGGGACAGTCAGATTCCGTTGGGTAAACGGAATAAAATGCCGGTGGTGGAAAACCACTTAAGGCGCGTAATGGCGTCTGTTGGTTGGGTACCAATCCTTGCGCCAAATACGCAACAAACAAGACCACCAAAACCCCCAAAACTTTTTGCTTAACGCCGCTCTTTTTGGGCTTGGGATGCATAAATCCAAAACCACCAAACAGGTAAACAGCCCACAATAGCAATATCAACATCCAGATTCCGATAAATAACTCTCTCGGAAGTATGCCCCAACCCTGTACCATATCGGCATTGGATAAAAACTTTAGGGCCAAGGCGAGTTCGACAAAACCAAGCGACACCTTCACATGTTGCAACCACCCGCCCGATTTGGGCAGTTTGCTCAGGACATTCGGAAAGAAAGACAACACCCCAAAAGGCAACGCCAAGGCCGTTCCAAAACCTACCATACCAGCGGTAAGCTGCATGGCACCCCCATCAGCGGTAAGCGAACCTACAAGCAAGGAACCCAGAATAGGCCCCGTACAAGAAAAGGAAACCACGGCAAGCGTCAGTGCCATAAAAAAGATGCCTAAATAAGACGAGCGTGTGGCAGCGGCATCTGATTTTGCAGACCATTTTGCGGGAAGTGTTAAGTCAAACAATCCAAAAAAGGAAAGCGCAAACAGCAGAAACACCGCAAAGAAAATCAAATTGAGCACCACATTGGTAGCAATGGCATTCAACACTTCTGGTCGCAGTTGGTCTAAAAAGTGAAAAGGCAAACTCAACAGCGCATAAATCCCAACAATGGAAAAGGCATACGAAAGCGAACGCCTAATGCCCACCGCACGACTCACACTGCTTTTGGAGAAATAGGAAACCGTTAGCGGAATGAGCGGAAACACACAAGGGGTTAGCAGTGCTAGAAACCCACCCAAAAGACCCAAGACAAAAATACGCCACCAAGATGCCTTGACATTGGGGCCAGAAGCTTCCAGTAGTTCGGTGTTTTTAAGGTCTAATTTTAGATTGTTGTCGGCTAACTGCACATCCGTCAGGTCGCGTTCAACCGCATTGACCAAAGACCCATCGGTGGGAATAGCCAAAGGCGCTTCTCTAAAGATGCAGAGCGCATCGTCACAGGCCTGATACTCAATACGTAATTCGATGGTAGTCTCTTCGGTAGATACCGACTGTACCCACATCAACTCTTTGGTGTAATAGGCCAAATCCATTTCAAAAATAACATCGTAGCCCGTTTTGGGTTTACTGCCTTCTAATGCACCCACGACCGTTGCGTTTTTCCAGAGCAACACCGTAGGTAAAGGACCTCCGTCTGGAAGGCTTACATCATACAACTTCCAGTTGTCCTGAATATTTGCTTTAAGGATTACATCATAGGTGTTGGTGTCGGTTTGTCGTGCTTGCGCACTCCATTTGACGGGGTCTTGCCCCCACGTGAAGCTTAGGCAACAAAAAAGAAAAAGGAAATGTCTCATACAAGTTGAATTTGGAGCGTAGTTGTATTGGCTACGGCCTCAAATTTACGATTTATTCGTTTGCCAACCAACCAAACAATATTGTCTCCGGAACACAGCAGCCATTGTTGTTTTTTGTCTAGCGAAGACATTTTTTCGTCTTTGAAAAACTTTGCCACTTTTTTCTTACCTGTCATCCCCGATGGATAAAATACATCGCCACTTCTCCAACGACGCAATATCAAAGGGAAATCCAATTTTTCCTTGTCCAAAAAAGCGCATTTAGCCGTGGGTTGGGATACAATGACATCCGCTGAAATCTTTAGTTTGATGGGGGTTTCTATGCCCTCCTCCGGCACCAAAAAATAGTCTTGCTCAGTTGCAGCAGTTGCTGCTGTGGGCATCAAAATCAGGTGATTGCGTTCGCGCGTTAACATATATTTTTCGCCAGTGCATTTTTTTCCCGCATGGGTATTCAGCAGTTTTTCTACTTCTTTGACATCAAAGCCATAAGGTGCAAACAGATGGTGAAGCCAAAAGCTTTTTGGGTGCAATCCGTCAATAGACGAAAAAGGGATTCTTAAGGCTTCTCCGTGCTGCTTCCAATCCGTTTTAATGTGTTGCAGTTGCGACAGTATGCCTTCAAAGGCATCCCGCAAATGTTGCATACTGGTCAGTGTATTGGTAGCTGCATCAGGTGACAACTCCATAAAAGACGGTAGTAATTTATGCCGAATGGCGTTGCGCAAATATTGGGTAGAACTGTTGGAAACATCCTCGCGCCAGTTTAGTTTTTGGGCTTTTGCATAAGCCAAAATTTCATCTTTTCGAAAGGGCAAAAGCGGACGCACCAAAGTGCCCCTTTTTCCATGTATTCCTCCCAAGCCTTCTAGACCACTTCCTCTGGTTAGGCGCATAAATAACGTTTCCAATTGATCGTCTGCGTGGTGGGCTGTCAAGAGCGTATCGTAGGCATTGCTTTCAAGCACTTCCTCAAACCACTGATAGCGTAAGTCACGTGCTTTCTCTTGAATACCCGATGCAGCGGGAGCTATGGGTGCTTGTGTTACATGACAAGCTACATCAAGAGAAGCTGCCAAGTCACGAACCAACTGCTCATCGGCATCGCTATCCGCCCCACGTAAGGCATAATTCACGTGCGCAATGCCAAAATCAATTTGTAGTGTGTGTAACAAATGTGCCAACACCACACTGTCCACACCCCCGCTAACTCCTAGCAAAAAGCGATGCTTATTTGGTGTGCCCAAAAGGGAAACGATATGGTCGCTAAACCTTTGTACCATGGATATTGGGAATTGTTTTTTTGTTTGCCAAAACACGCTTAATGGCTTTGACTTTGAGTTGGCATTCGTCGTATTCTTTTGATGGATCGGCAGCTGCGGTGAGTGCGCTCCCCACATGCGTGGACAGGTATTTTGAAGCCGCATCATAAACCAAACTGCGGATTACCACATTAAAATCAAAATCGCCATTGGGAGCAAAATAGCCCACTGCCCCACTATACAGCCCACGTTGTCCGTGTTCGTATTGATTGATAAGTTCCATGGCACGTTGCTTGGGTGCGCCGGTCATGCTGCCCATAGGAAAGCAGGCATTGATGACGTCTAAAGAAGTAAAGGCGGAGTCGCACTGGGCCTTAACGGTTGAAATCATTTGATGCACCTGTGCAAATGGATAAACCGCACATTGCTCGCTAACTGCAACAGAGCCTTTTTGGGCAATCCTAGAAAGATCGTTGCGAACCAGGTCTGTTATCATGATGTTTTCAGCGCGTTCTTTAGCATCAAGCTTTAGCGCCTCGGCTACCGATTTATCTATAACGGCATCCTCATGTCTTGCGGCAGTTCCTTTAATGGGCTGGGACATAAGTGCATCGCCTCGGCGTTGTAAAAACCGTTCGGGCGAGGCAGACATCAAATAGGTATTGTCAAAAGAAAGAAAGGCAGAAAAGGGTGTCTTGCCAATGCGATTTAATGCATTGAACAAGGCCATGGGCGAAACATCTACCTCATCGGCATACCACTCCATACAGTAGTTTACTTCATAAATATCCCCACGCATGATATGCTGCTTGAGTGCACTTGCATGCTGCAAATAGATATCCTTGCTGATGCGCGGCGACAAATCAATGGTTGTCAAAGAGGCTTCCGTTCTTGTTGTGCTGTTTGTGATGCACGCAAAGTCAACGGCTGGATTATCCGATTCTAAATAAAGTGCCGTGAGTAAATCGCCTTTGAGCAACCATATTTTTTTGGGTTTAAAGAATTGAAGTTGTGGCACAGACAAAAAAGAGGGGTTGGTGGGCGTTACGTGCTCCCAAGCTGCATTGTATTCGTAACTAAAAAAACCAAAGAGCCAGTCGGTACCCAATGCGGTTTGCAACGCCTTTTCGGACGTATGCCATGGGTTTTCTTCAAATGTTTCAAGGGCAAGAAGGGCATCGTAATCGTTGTTTTGATGGGGATAATCGTTGGAGTCATACCACGCAACAGGCGAAAAACCACCAGCCCAGTCCAAGAGCTGCGCCTTGATGTTAGGATAGTTTTTTACGTTAAAGTCTGTTTTTGAGCGTGTTACCAACTTTTGCTTCACTTATGAAACAAAATTACTTAATTAATGGCGATAGCATCATCGCTTTAAAAAAAAATATATATTTGCATTGTGATTGTAAATAACGTTTCACGTAACTCCTTCTCCCCGCGCGCTCGTCGCCCCTTGGGGTAATTCACTATATATGAAACTTAGGTGTGTCCGGTTTCCCTCTCCGTTTTTTTTCAGTCTAATTTTTTTCTTTTCAATCCAGTAACATGGAAATTCAAGTAGCTAAACGCATACACGTCACGTATGCCACCATCATTTCGGAAACCATATCCAGTTCAGCACAAGTGCGTGGGACAGGAATTGCACGTCGAACACCCGAATATATTCAACAAAAAATTGAATCTGGTAATGCCATCATTGCGCTAGATGGAGATACCTTTGCGGGTTTCTGCTATATAGAAGCATGGGGACATGAAAAGTACGTAGCCCATTCAGGACTAATTGTTGATCCGCATTACAGAGGTATTGGTCTTGCGAAAAAAATCAAAACGAAAATTTTCAACTACACCAAAGAAAAGTATCCAGGGGCCAAGATATTTGGAATCACCACAGGACTTCCAGTTATGAAAATCAATTATGACTTGGGCTACAAGCCTGTTACTTTTTCTGAACTAACAGACGACCCTGCCTTTTGGAAGGGATGTCAAACCTGTAAAAATTATGACGTACTTACACGCACCAAGCAAAGTATGTGTTTGTGCACCGGGATGTTGTACGATCCTGCTTCAAAAAACAGCAACGGTTTTGTTGGAAGGTTACAGTCATTTAAAAAAGCATTTAAACGAGATAAAAAATGAACAAAAAATTAGTTTTAGCATACAGCGGAGGTTTGGATACTTCCTATTGCGTCAAGTCGCTGAGCGAAGCGGGCTATGAAGTACATGCCGTAAGCGTAAATACGGGTGGTTTTGATGCCGCAGAAGTTTCAGCTTTAGAATCCAAAGCCTTGACTTTGGGTGCAACATCATACACAAGCATCGAAGCCGTAGAGACGTTCTATGAAGACATCGTCAAATACCTCATTTTTGGAAACGTCCTCAAAAACAACACCTACCCCCTTTCGGTAAGTGCCGAACGTGTAACCCAAGCGGTAGCCATCGTTGATCACGCCAAAAAGATTGGCGCAACAGCGATTGCGCACGGAAGCACGGGCGCTGGAAACGATCAAGTACGCTTTGATTTGATCTTCCAAACACGGGCGCCGCAGATTGAAATCATCACACCCATCAGAGACCAAAAACTTTCAAGAGAAGACGAAATCACCTATCTAAAAGAACACGGCGTGGATTGGTCTTGGGAAAAAGCACAATATTCCATCAACAAAGGCTTGTGGGGAACATCTGTTGGCGGTAGCGAAACCTTAAAATCTCGTGAACCCTTGCCCGATAGCGCATACCCTAGCGATTGCACAAAAACGGCAGCAGAAAAAATTTCCTTGCATTTTGACAAAGGGGAATTGGTCGGAATTAACGATACCCCCTACAGCCCTGTTGAAGCCATTCAGCAATTACAAACACGTGCGGGTGCATTTGCCATTGGCAGAGACATTCATGTGGGCGATACCATTATCGGCATTAAAGGACGTGTGGGCTTTGAAGCCGCTGCAGCTTTGGTGAGCATCAAGGCGCATCAGCTGCTGGAAAAGCATACGCTAAGCAAATGGCAATTGCACCACAAAGATTATATCGGGTCATACTACGGCATGATGCTCCACGAAGGACAATACCTAGACCCCGTGATGCGTGATTTCGAAGCCTTGCTTACAAGCAGTCAGCGAACCGTTACGGGAACTGTATTTGTGACGCTTCATCCCTACCGATTCACACTTGACGGAATCGAGTCTAAATTTGATTTGATGGACAATTCGTTTGGGACGTATGGCGAAGCCAATGAAGCCTGGAGCGCAGTCGAAGCAAAAGGATTTATCAAACTATCGGCCAATGCCGGAAAAATTTATCAGCATGTCAATAAATAACATAAGCGTAGGCGTTGTGGGCGGCGCAGGATATACAGGAGGTGAACTCTTGCGTTTGTTGGTGCTGCATCCCAATGTAAACATCGACTTTATATACAGCACTACCAGAGCAGGAAAAGCCGTTTCCGAAACTCATACAGATTTAATGGGCGTATTGGACATGCCCTTTTCGGCAGCGCTAAATCAAGAAGTAGATGTGTTGTTTCTGTGCCTTGGACATGGTAATTCAGCCGCTTTTTTACACGATAATGCGGTAAACGACAACACCAAAATCATTGATTTAAGCAACGATTTTAGGCTTAAAGACGACCACGATTTTATGGGGCGTTCTTATGTGTATGGGCTAACTGAAGTAAACAAAGAAAAAATAAAATCAGCACAAGCGATTGCCAACCCAGGCTGCTTTGCTACTGCCATTCAATTGGCGTTGTTGCCACTGGCGGGAACTAAAAAGCTGACCCAAGACGTGCACATAAATGCAATTACGGGTAGTACGGGCGCAGGTGCTGTTCCCTCAGCGACCAGTCATTTTAGCTGGCGAAACAACAATGTGTCTTACTACAAACCATTTGTGCATCAGCACTTGGGTGAAATAGGCGAAACCATCGCACAAGAACAAGGCAGCAATGCCAAGCTGCATTTTTTACCCATACGAGGAAATTTCACCCGAGGGATATTTGCTACAGCCTATACCTCATTTGACGGAAGCCTGGAAGATGCCTTTGCCATTTTTGAGGGTTACTACAAAGACTGCCCGTTTACGTTTGTTAGCCGTGCGCCACTGGCACTCAAACAAGTGGTCAACACAAACAGGTGTTTGGTACACCTGCATTTGCACGAAGGGCAATTGCTGGTAACCAGCATCATTGACAACTTATTGAAAGGAGCATCGGGGCAGGCCATAGAAAACATGAACCTTATGTTTGGATTAGAACAAACAACAGGACTACATTTAAAATCAACATCTTTTTAATTATGAAAATAGCCATACTAGGAGCCGGAAACTTAGGACTAAGCATTGGACGAGGGCTTATCACCAACAACAGCCTGACGCAGTTGTATCTTACAAGACGTTCTGTTGAGAGCATTGCCTCTTGGACAGAATATGCCAATACCTATGTAACCGCTGACAACAAAAAAGCCGTGCAAGAATCGGACATCATTATCCTTGCCGTACAGCCAAGACAACTCAGTGGGCTGCTCGAAGAAATAAAAGATTTGCTTCATGAAAATCACGTGTTGATGTCAACGGTAACCGGTTTTTCTATCGCCAAAATGGAGGAGGTTGTTGGTCACGACGTATTTATTATCCGCTCCATGCCCAATACTGCCATATCGGTTGGAAAATCGATGACCTGTCTTTGTGCCAACAAAAAGGGTACTGAACGCCTACCCATAGCCGAAGCCATTTTCAATGGATTGGGAACGAGCATTGTTATTGAAGAACAGCACATGCGTGCAGCAACTGTTATCTGTGCGTCGGGAATTGCCTTTTGGATGCGCTTAATTCGCGCCACAACACAAGGAGGCGTACAGCTTGGTTTTGACGCTGATGAAGCCATGAAAATGTCGATGCACACTGCCATGGGCGCAGCTTCGTTACTTATTGAAACGGGGGCGCATCCAGAAGAAGAAATCGATAAAGTAACCACGCCTAGAGGTTGCACCATTGAGGGACTAAACGAAATGGAGCACCAAGGACTGAGTTCGTCGTTGATACAAGGAATTGTGTCTTCTTTTAAAAAGATTAACGAAATAGCACAAGACTAACTATGCCATTATTTGATGTATATCCACTTTATGACGTAACACCCGTTAAAGCCAAAGGGGTATATGTCTATGGCGCCGACAGGAAGAAGTATTTAGACTTATACGGCGGTCATGCGGTAATCAGTATAGGACACCAAAACTCGGCGTACAACCGACGACTTAAGAAACAAATTTCTAAAATTGGCTTTTACTCCAATGCCATTCAGAACCCGTTGCAAACGCAACTAGCAGATGAAATTGAAGCACAGTCAGGGTGTGAGGGCTATCAACTGTTTATGTGTAGTTCGGGAGCAGAAGCCAATGAAAACGCACTTAAGCTCGCCTCTTTCCATACGGGCAAGTCAAAAATAGTGGCTTTTAAAAATGCCTTTCACGGCAGAACAAGTGCTGCTGTTGCCGCAACAGATACGCCTAAGATTATTGCACCGCTCAATGCGCAGCAAGAAGTTATATTTCTTGAGTTTGGCGACGAAAAAGGGCTGGCAGAAACCTTGTCAAAAGGAGATGTCTGTGCCGTTATTATCGAAGCCATTCAAGGGGTTGGCGGTTTGGATATGCCTACTGAAAAATTCATGAAACAGGTGGAAAAAAGCTGTCGTGAGACCGCTACCTGTCTTATTGCAGACGAGGTACAATCTGGTTTTGGCCGTTCGGGCAAATTCTTTGCCTTTCAACACTACGGCATTACACCCGATATTATTTCCATGGCCAAAGGCATGGGCAACGGATTTCCTGTAGGTGGCATTTTGGCACATCCCGGCATCAAGCCTTGGTATGGCATGCTAGGAACAACATTTGGCGGAAACCACTTGGCCTGTCAGGCAAGTCTGGCGGTTTTGGAAGTATTAAAGAAAAAGAAGTTAATGGAGTACGCCACCCAACTGGGCGAGGCTTTTATCGAGAGAGCCAAACGTATTCCCGAGATAAAAAAGGTAAAAGGGCGTGGACTGATGCTCGGATTGGAATTTGACTTTGAAGTAGGCGAGCTACGCAAAAAACTCATTTACGAACACCGCATATTTACCGGAGGGAGCAGCAACAAAAAGTTATTGCGGATTTTACCTCCACTCACCGTGCAGCAAAAACATCTTGACCAGTTTTTTACTGCCTTAGAACATATATTATGAAACAATTTTTAACGCTTAATGACCTTCAAAATTTTGATGCGCAAGTAGCCCTTGCCAAAGAAATCAAAGCAAATCCGTATCAATTCGAGGAACTAGGCAAACGCAAAACCCTCGGGCTGTTATTCTTTAATCCTAGCTTACGAACACGATTGAGTACGCAAAAAGCAGGTCGTTTGTTGGGTATGGATGTAATGGTGATGAATTTCAGCAACGAGGCTTGGGCCATTGAATACGAAGACAAAACCATTATGGAAGGCTTGCGCTCAGAGCACGTAAAGGAAGCTACACAGGTGGTTTCACAGTATTGCGATGTGGTGGGCATCCGTGCCTTTGCCACGCTGACGGACAAAGAAAAAGATGAATCGGAGCAAGTGTTACAGAAGTTTATCCAATACGCCAGCGTTCCCATCCTAAATATGGAAAGTGCCACTGCGCATCCCCTACAGGCATTGGCCGATGCCCTAACCCTAACGGAGTTGTCTTTGCCCAAAAAACCAAAGGTAGTATTGACATGGGCACCGCATCCAAAAGCATTGCCCCACGCGGTAGGCAATTCATTTGCTCGCATGATGGAACACCAAGATGCAGACTTTGTTATCGCCAATCCGGAAGGCTATGACTTGGATCCACGCATTACTAAGGATATTCCTGTGGTACACAACCAAGCCGAAGCACTCAAAGGTGCCGACGTGGTTTATGCCAAAAACTGGAGTTCCTATGATTCGTATGGACAGATTCTACGTACGGACAACGAATGGATGCTAACACCAGAAAAAATGGCAGCGACCAACAACGCAGCCTTTATGCACTGCCTGCCCATTCGAAGAAATGTGGTGGTGTCTGATGGTGTGTTGGACAGTCCAAATTCCAAAGTAATAGAGCAAGCCAACAACAGAACCTTTGTTGCTGCTGCGGTATTAAAAACATTGCTGTCGTGAAAACTGCGCTACATATCCTAAAAGTTGGGGGCCATTTGGTCAACGATGCTGCTGCGCTGCAAGAAGTTCTTGCTGCATTTGCTGGGTTGGACGGCGCCAAACTCTTGGTGCACGGCGGTGGCAGACATGCGACGGCACTTGCCAAGCAATTAGGGATATCGCCCAAAATGGTAAACGGGAGACGCATTACAGATGCCGCCATGCTGGAAGTAGCCGTGATGAGCTATGCGGGGCTATCAAATAAAAAAATTGTGGCACAACTGCAAAAGCAGGGCGTGAATGCTGTTGGGCTAACAGGTGCTGACGGGAATTGCATTGAAGCAGTAAAACGACCCGTAACCGATATCGACTACGGCTTTGCAGGTGATATTACACAAATAAATACGGAGGTATTTGCCGCATTGACATCACAAGATTTTGTTCCAGTACTTTGTGCAATTACACACGACAAAAACGGACAACTGCTCAATACCAATGCAGACACCATAGCGGCGCAAATAGCCATGGCCATGCAGGTGGAATATGACGTTACGCTCTTCTATTGCTTTGAGCATGCGGGCGTACTAAAAGACATCCACAAACCTGAGGACGTTATTGCTGAATTGTCCAAAGAAACAACCGAAACCTATATTGCGGAAGGGGTCATCCATCAGGGAATGGTACCCAAGTTGCACAACGGCTTTGACGCACTCCAAAATGGCGTTAAAAAAGTAATCATCAGCAATGTTGCCGCACTTTCAAATATAAATGCACCCAAAACCACATTGATATGAGTCGAATCGAAGAACTGCAACAAGAGGCAATTCAATTGCTTCAAGACCTCATCAACACCCCTTCGCTTTCAAGTGAGGAAGACCAAACGGCTGCCATCATTAAGCAGTGGTTAGCGAAACATGGCGTTAGCTGTCAACAGCAACAAAACAACGTCTATGCCGTAAACAAACACGAAGACCCATCAAAACCGTATCTGTTGCTTAACTCGCATCACGATACCGTTTTGCCAAATTCGGGCTATACCCGTGATCCCTATAAAGCTGCTATTGAAAATGGAAAATTATACGGTTTGGGCAGTAATGATGCCGGTGGTGCTTTGGTCTGCCTGTTGGCCACTTTTGTGTATTTCTACGAACAAGAGGACATGGCATATAACCTGGTTGTTGCCGCCACAGCGGAAGAAGAAACCTCTGGCGATCATGGACTGAACAGCTTATTGAAAACCTTACCGAATATAGACATCGCCATAGTGGGCGAACCCACACAAATGCATCTGGCTGTGGCAGAAAAAGGATTGGTGGTTTTTGATGCTACCATTTCGGGTACGGCAAGTCATGCTGCCCATCCAAATGAGGACAACCCCATTTACAAAATTGGTGCGGTGATAGATTGGTTTCAACAACTGAAATTTGACCGTGTTTCTGATGCCCTTGGTCCCGTAAAGCTAACGGTTACCCAAGTAAATGCAGGCAAACAACACAATGCCGTTCCTGCTGATGTAGCCTTGGTAATAGATGTTCGGGTAAATGATTTGTACACCAATCAAGAAATCGAAGCCATACTGCAAGAGGCTCCTTGTACGATTAAAGCGCGTTCGTTGCGATTGGGCTCCTCGTCCATTCCTATGGAACATGCATTGGTTCAGGCCGGTATTTCCGCTGGTAGAAATACCTATGGCTCTCCTACCCTTTCGGATCAGGCGGCCTTGAGTTGTCACTCCCTAAAACTAGGGCCTGGCGATTCGCTGCGTTCGCATACGGCAGATGAATTTATTTATGTAAAAGAGATTGAAGAAGCAATCCCGTTGTATATTTCCATATTAAAACAAGCATTATGAAGCTTTGGCAGAAAAAAAAGACAAGCGTTACCAAACAAGTTGACCGATTTACCGTGGGTGCTGACAGGCTTTGGGACGTACGCCTAGCGCCCTATGACGTACTGGCATCCAAGGCCCATGCGCAAATGTTGGCAGGTGTTGGATTGCTTACAGCTGCTGAGGCCAAACAGCTGTGCAGTGAATTGGACAATATCATGACGTTGGTATCGCAAGAAAGTTTTGTCATTGAAGATGATTTTGAAGACATCCACTCCAAGATTGAATTTTTACTGACAGAGCGATTGGGCGATGTGGGTAAAAAAATACACACCGCTCGTTCGAGAAACGACCAAGTACTCACCGCCATGCAGTTGCTGCTTAAAGACGAACTAAGCGAGATTAAGACGCTTACAAAAGATTTGTTTTATACATGGATGGGATTGGCGGAGACCCACAAAGACGTATTACTACCGGGCTATACGCACCTGCAAGTGGCCATGCCCTCGTCCTTTGGCTTGTGGTTTTCGGCCTATGCGGAATCGTTGATAGATGATGTGGTACTGCTGAATGCTGCGCACACCATTTGTGACCAAAACCCCTTGGGCAGTGCTGCGGGTTACGGCAGTTCTTTTCCTATTGATCGTGCGCATACAACCCATTCGCTTGGCTTTGGAGCGCTTAAGGTAAACGCTGTCGCTGCTCAGATGGGAAGAGGCAAAACAGAACGCATCACCGCCAATGCAATGGGATCACTGGCAGCTACATTAGGCAGATTTTCGATGGATGTGTGCCTGTATATGAGTCAAAATTTTGATTTTATTTCCTTCCCAGACCACCTGACCACAGGGTCTAGTATCATGCCGCACAAAAAGAACCCCGATATTTTTGAGTTAATAAGAGGGAAATGTGCTTTGATTCAAGGCTTAGGCAATGATTTTGCGCTGCTTGGTCAAAACCTACCCAGTGGCTATCACCGAGAAATGCAGTTGTTTAAAGGCAGAATGCTCGAAGGCATCGATGAACTTAAAGACTGCCTGACTATGCTAAATAGCACCATAAAAGAAGTGCAGGTGCGCAAAGAAATCATGGCGGATGCCAAATACGCCTATGCCTTTACGGTTGATGCGCTAAACGAATTGGTGCAGCAAGAGATTCCGTTTAGAGATGCCTACAAGCAGGTTGGGTTAAAGGTGGAAGAAGGTACTTTTGAAGCACCCGAAAAAGTGGAGCATACCCATATTGGTAGCTTGGGAAACTTGGCGCTGGATAAGATTCAAGAGAAGTTTGACAAGCAATTTTAAGGATTCTATTGATCGTTAAAATGTGCGCGCAGACATTCTAGTTGAATGGATTGCGCTAGCCTTGTTTATTCCTTTAATAGTTTGACATTTCCTTTTCCAGAAGCTGTTAGGATCTCTGCAATGTAAATGCCGTTTGCCAAATGTGCTATATCAACGGTTGTTGAATCGCTGCTAGGAAAGAGACTCATAACCGCCTTGCCAACAATATTATACACTTTGGTTTCGTTTTCAACGCCTTTTAAATCCTTTTGCTGTAGCCAAGCTACACGTGCAAGGCACGGTCTTCGGTAGCGGCAAGTGCGGCTTCCTTAATGGCCTCGGCATAGGTGGGATGCGCATGGCTCATACGGGCCAAATCCTCGGCGGAAGCACGGAATTCCATGGCCGTAACCGCTTCGGTTATCAAGTCGGCAGCACGCGCACCTATCATGTGTGCGCCCAAAATTTCATCCGTGTCGGCATGGGCTAAGATTTTAATAAATCCGTCTGTGTCCATACTGGCTCTCGATCGTCCTAAGGCACGCATGGGAAACTGCCCCTTTTTATAGGCAATACCAGCAGCCTTAAGCTCCTCCTCTGTTTTGCCAACAGCAGCCACTTCGGGCCAGGTATAAATCACGTTTGGAATAAGGTTATAATCGATATGCGGTTTTTGACCTGCAATAAACTCCGCAACCATAACGCCTTCTTCCTCGGCCTTGTGTGCCAACATGGCGCCACGCACCACATCGCCTATGGCGTAGATGTTAGCCGCAGCTGTTTGGAGTTGGGCGTTTACTTCAACTTGTCCCCTGTCGTTAAGTACAACGCCAGCCGCTTCGGCATTGAGCCCAGCTGTATAGGCCCTGCGCCCCACAGACACCAAACAATAGTCGCCTTCAAAGGTTTGGGCATCGCCTTTTTTGTCGTTTGCCGTTACGGTTACCGTATCGCCTTTACGCGCAACGGCCGTTACTTGGTGTGACAGGTGAAATTTCACGCCTTGTTTTTTCATGACTTTCATCAATTCTTTGGAAAGCGCCGCATCCAGTACCGGACTGATGCGGGCTGCATATTCAATGACGCTGACTTCGGCACCTAATCGGCGGTATACCTGCCCGAGTTCCAAGCCAATCACGCCGCCGCCAATAACAACCAAGTGCTTGGGGATTTCACTCAATTCCAATGCCTCTGTGGACGTAATGATACGCTCCTTATCCAAATCGATAAAGGGCAAACTTCCAGGGTAAGAACCCGTCGCAATGATGGTGTTTTTAGCTTCAATGGTCTGTGCGTCTTTGCCAGTAATTTTAATATGTGTCGCATCTTCAAAAGCACCCAGTCCTTTGAGGACGGTAATTTTGTTTTTGTCCATCAAGTAATCAATACCCTTGACAGTAGTGGATACCACCTCACGCTTGCGAGCAATCATTTGTGGAAAGTTAACCTCAATAGCCCCTTTGACGTCTATGCCGTGCTCGGCAAAGTCTTTTGTAGCTGTTTCGTAGTGGTGCGAAGAATCCAACAAGGATTTAGAAGGAATACACCCCACATTTAGGCAAGTACCTCCAAGCGTGGCTTCTTTTTCGATTAGGGCGGTTTTCATGCCCAATTGTGCGCAGCGGATAGCAGCAACATAGCCCCCGGGGCCGGATCCAATTACGGCAACATCAAATTGATTCATCTAACTTAATTTTAATACAAATGTACGGGTATGTGCTTATATTTAGCAAAGTAAAATACCTATTCACAACAAAATCGTATTATTACAGCATAAATGAAACAAAAGCCCATCCTATCACTTCGTTTGGCCATGCTCCCCATAGTGGCATTGGTCCTGTTACTTTCGCTTAATGTCAGTGTTTATGGCGATGATGCGCTGGGCGGTTCCAATCAGTTTATCTTGCTCCTTGGCGGTGCCGTTGCGGCTATGGTTGGCTTTGCACAAAAAATCAGTTACAAAGACATGCTACAGCAAGTAGCGGAAAACCTCAAGTCTGTTACGAGTGCCATACTCATCTTGTTGTTTGTGGGTGCCTTGGCAGGCACTTGGTTGGTCAGTGGTATTATTCCTGCCATGATTTACTACGGACTTCAAATCCTACACCCCACCTTTTTCTTGGCAGCTTGTATTATTATTTGTGCACTTATTTCTGTGGCTACGGGCAGCAGCTGGACCACTTCAGCCACCGTGGGCATAGCACTCATTGGCATTGGAAAAGCGATGGGTTTACCCGTAGGCATGATTGCTGGCGCGGTTATATCTGGGGCTTATTTTGGCGATAAGATGTCGCCCTTAAGCGATACGACCAACCTTGCTCCAGCAATGGCTGGCGGTGAATTGTTTTCGCATATACGGTACATGACCATCACCACTGTTCCCACCATATTGGTGACGCTTGTGGTCTTTCTTATCATCGGCTTCACTCAAGATACCACAGCCGTTGCACAAACCGAACCCTTGCTGCTGGCTATCAAAGAACGCTTTAGCATCAACCCACTTCTGTTTATTGTCCCAGTATTTGTTGTAGTGCTGATTGCACGCAAAACGCCACCCTTGGTAGCCTTGCTTATTGGCACCCTGCTGGGCGCCGTTTTTGCGTTGCTGTTTCAACGTCCCTTGCTGGCTGAACTCGCTGGTGTAGCACAGCTCGACATGACAGCCGGCTATAAAGTTCTTATGGACACCATCACGGTCTCAACAGTAGTAGAAACTACCAATCCCATGTTAAACGACCTTTTCCAATCGGGTGGTATGGCGGGTATGCTTGGAACCATTTGGCTGATTATCTGTGCCATGGTGTTTGGTGGAATCATGGATGCCATTGGCGCCCTAAAGGCAATTAGTGCGGCACTCTTGAGTTGGGCGGAATCTACCTTTCAATTGTTTGCAAGCACTGTGGTTTCGTGTTTGGCCATCAACGTTACCGCTTCCGATCAATATCTTTCCTTGGTCGTACCGGGAAAAATGTTTGAACAGGCCTATAAAGACCGAAACTTAGCGCCTGAAAATTTAAGTCGTACGCTGGAAGACTCGGGAACGGTAACTTCTGTGTTGGTGCCTTGGAATACCTGTGGTGCTTATCAGTCGGGTGTACTGGGTGTTGCTGTTGCAGACTATTTTATCTACGCCATTTTCAATTGGTTAAGTCCGTTTACCACCCTGCTTTTTGCTGCCATCGGATATAAGATTAAGCAGCTTAAATCCTAGCATCAGCATTTATTATCATTTAATAGATAATAAAAATATGGGAAGTCCAATAGTGCTACTTAATTGCTTAGTTTTGGACATAATTTAAAAACAACATATTATGGCTATTGTAGGAAAAAAATTCCCCGATTTAACTGTAAACGCAATGAACGAAATGGGCGACACCATTCAGATAAATGTGCTTGAAGAAGCCGTAAACAACAAGAAAAAAGTATTGTTGTTCTGGTACCCAAAAGATTTCACGTACGTATGTCCAACAGAATTACACGCCTTCCAAGAGGCACTTCCTGAATTTGAGAAGCGCAACACTATTGTTATTGGTGCATCTTGTGACACGGCAGAAGTACACTTTGCTTGGCTAAGCACACCAAAAGACAACGGCGGTATTGAAGGCGTTACGTACAACCTGCTTGCAGACAGCAACCGTAATTTATCAACTGTGCTAGGTATTTTAGACGGAGAAAATCATGTATACAGCGACGAATATGATGCTGTCATCATGGAAGGTGATAACGTACCAAATCGCGCCACTTACCTTATCGACGAAGACGGTATTGTGCAGCACGAAGGGGTTAACAACAAACCCATCGGGCGTAATGTGGGTGAATTTATCAGAATCGTTGATGCACTAGCACACAACCAGAAGCACGGCGAAGTTTGTCCTGCAAACTGGGAAGAAGGCAGTGAAGCCATCAGCGAATCTAGCGACAGCGTAGCCGAGTACCTAAGCAAGAAATAAGATGGTAAACGAGCTAACTGACGATAACCTAGCGGAAGTTTTGGCAGCACATGATACTGTTTTGGTACAGTATTCTGCGGGTTGGTGTGGCAATTGCCGCATCATGAAGCCAAAGTTTAAAAAGATGGCTGCTGACAACCCAAATGCATATTTTATGTTGGTTGATGCAGAAAAAAATCCAGCATCTCGAAAGCTTGCAAACGTGGATAACTTACCCACATTTGCTGCTTTCAAAGGCGGCGCATTTGTCAATCAAGTGCAGACAAACAAACTTGACGTATTGCAATCTTTTGTTAATGAAGCTACCGATAATTAAACACCTCACTGAATTCATTCAGGAAAACGACGAAGATTTTGTGGTGGAAGCTGCAGAAACCTTAGAGTCACTAACTGAAGTGGCTTCACTCAAGGAAGCGGAACTTGATGTTATCGGGGAGCTTATTTCAAATATGTACGGCGCCCTTGAAGTGAATAAGATGATACAAGAAGGGGCTGCGCCCAAAGAAGCGCTAAATGATTTTATGAAACGCGTGCTTGGGTCAATAGACAAATAAAGCCCACAACATTAGAACAAAAACCCGATAGTTTTATCGGGTTTTTTTATTGTATTTTTGATACGTAAATTATGGTGAGCAAAGCTAAATTTCGCATCAAAGCATTAAGTAGACAACAGCAAATTGTTTGGGGTGCGTTTTGTATTCTCTTCTCGGTTTTGCTTTTGATTGCTTTTATCTCTTTTTTTGGTTCTTGGAAAGCTGACCAAAGTGCACTTGATGCCTTGGGCAATAGAGATGTGGTTGTTGAAAACAGCATTCGAAAACTCGGAGCTAGCCTAAGCCACCTGTTTATATACCAAGGATTGGGAATTGGCGCCTTTGCCATGGCCCTTATGCTGCTTGTGACAGGCATAAGCCACTTTCTCAACACCGCCACCAACAAATTAGCGTCGAGATGGATGTGGACACTCATCCTCTCACTATGGCTTGCCGTGGGTATGGCACTCCTGTTTCCACAAAACCCACTATTGAGCGGTATCATCGGTTATGAAAGCAATCTTTTTATGGTCCAATACATCGGTCCATTTGGGGTGGTTAGCTTATTGCTGCTCTTTTTTATTGCCTTTTTGGTCTATCAATTCAAATGGAAACCCGAAGAAATTAAACTATTTAAGCCTAAGACGAGTAAAACTGAAGACGACACCCAAGCTCTTAAAGAAACAGAAGAGCCTGCACAAGTTGTTTTTGATGTAGCGGAAGAAAAAGAAGCAGCAGCTCCGCCCAAAGCCGCTGTGCCCACACCAAAGAAAAAAGCAGACAAGGCGGAAGATGAAATCAAACTTTCGCTAGAAACTACAGAGGAGGATGAGGTAGTGAAAAAAGCCAAGAAATTGGTTGCAGACTTTGGTGAAGTAGACCCAACACTTGAACTGAAAAACTTCCGCTCTCCGACAGAGTCCTTACTAAAAAGCTATCCGCACGAAGGCATCACGATAAACGAACAGGAACTAGAGGAAAACAAAGAACGAATTGTTGACACCCTAAAAAACTATCAAATTGGCATAGCCGACATCAAGGCTACCATTGGACCAACGGTAACGCTCTATGAGATAGTCCCAGCTGCTGGTGTGCGCGTGTCAAAAATCAAAAATCTAGAGGACGATATTGCACTTTCGCTTTCAGCCTTGGGCATTCGTATTATTGCGCCCATCCCTGGAAAAGGAACTGTGGGTATCGAGGTGCCAAATAAAAACGCAACCATAGTATCCATGCGTTCGGTGATTTTGGCAAAAAAGTTTCAGGAAGCGGAAATGGAGCTGCCCCTTGCACTTGGAAAAACCATCAGCAATGAAACCTTCGTAGTCGATCTAGCCAAAATGCCCCACTTGCTTATGGCAGGTGCTACTGGACAGGGGAAGTCTGTTGGCCTAAATGCGATACTCACCTCGCTGTTGTATAAAAAGCATCCCGCAGAAATAAAATTTGTATTGGTTGATCCAAAGAAAGTGGAACTAACCCTTTTTAATAAAATTGAACGTCACTATTTGGCAAAGCTCCCCGACGTCGAGGAGGCCATCATCACAGACAACAAACAAGTCATCAATACCTTAAATTCACTTTGTATTGAAATGGACAAGCGCTATGACATGCTCAAATCTGCCATGTGCCGCAACATAAAGGAATACAACACCAAGTTTAAAGATCGTAGGCTAAACCCACACGAGGGTCATGCATACCTCCCCTACATCGTTTTGGTCATTGATGAATTTGCCGATTTGATTATGACGGCAGGCAAGGAAGTGGAAACACCCATTGCGCGCCTCGCACAGCTTGCTAGGGCAATTGGTATACATTTGATCATTGCCACCCAGCGCCCGTCTGTAAATGTGATTACGGGCTTGATAAAAGCCAACTTCCCAGCACGTATTGCCTTTAGGGTAACGTCAAAAGTAGATTCCCGCACCATTTTAGACAGTGGTGGCGCAGATCAACTCATAGGTCGTGGGGATATGCTGTTTACGCAAGGAAATAATTTGATCAGACTGCAATGTGCCTTTGTAGATACCCCCGAAGTAGAAAAACTTACAGATTTTATTGGAGCACAACGCGCCTATCCCGATGCGCATCTATTGCCAGAATATACTTCTGAAGAAAGCAGCACCAGTACCGATAACAATATTGAAGACAGAGACCCCATTTTTAGAGAGGCGGCCGAAGTAGTTGTGAATGCACAACAAGGTTCGGCATCGCTTTTGCAACGCAAGCTTAAGCTGGGCTACAACAGAGCAGGTCGCATCATTGATCAGTTAGAAGCTGCCGGCATTGTTGGTCCATTTGAAGGAAGCAAAGCACGTGAGGTAATGTATAGAGATGTTATTTCGCTCCATGAATTTTTAGAAAATGAAAAAGCAAATTAAACTATTTAGTGTCCTACTCCTCAGTGGTATAGCGTTTGCGCAAGCGCAACGCGCCGAAGCATTGCTAGATGAAGTATCTGAATCCTTGGCACAATTCGATAATATTTCAATCACTTTTACATACGAATTGGTCAATCGCAAAGAACTGATTCAACAAAAAGAAAAGGGTTCGCTAATAATTGAAGGAGACGCCTACCTACTCAAGCTTATGGGCATTGAGCAACTGAGTGATGGCACCAACAAACACACCATAAATCCAGAGAATGAGGAAGTACTTATTGAACCCTTAAGCGACGGTTTTGACGAGGGCTTAAGTCCTTCCAAAATATTTTCTTTCTACAAGAAAGGCTATCGTTTTGAATGGGACATTACACAGCCTCTATATGGCGGAAGAAAAATTCAATACATCAAGCTTACTCCCATTGACACCTATGCGCAGGCTTCCTATTTACTGCTTGGCATAGACACCAGAACAAAACAAATTTACAAGCTCATTGAGGTTGGCAATGATGGAACAGAAACAACGCTTACCATAGGTTCTTTTAAATCCAATGTTGAAATTCCAACAAATACATTTGTGTTTTCAGCATCAGATTATCCAAATTACTACATCGATAGGTTTTAATGAAAATTTCGCTGCTAGATCGTTATATTCTAAAAAGTTACCTCACTGTCTTGGTGAGTTTCTTTTTTATTTTGATGTTTATTTTCATCATCCAAACGGTTTGGGTATTCATAGACGAGTTTGCAGGCAAAGGCCTTGACGTAAGTGTATTGTTACGGTTTCTATTGTACTACTCCCCCAAGCTCATTCCATTGGTGCTGCCGCTAACCATATTGTTAGCCTCCATCATGACCTTTGGCAACTTTGCTGAACGCTACGAATTTGCCGCTATGAAATCGGCTGGCATATCGCTTATGCGTGCCATGCGACCGTTGATTATTGTAAACAGTATAGCGTGTTTGGCAACTTTTTATGTTTCCAATACGGTCATTCCTTTAGCGGAATTCAAAACCTATAACCTCAGAAAAAATCTATCTAAAATGCGACCGGCACTGGCCATTACAGAGGGCATGTTTAACGACATAGGCGAAAGCAACATCAAAGTAGGTCGTAAGTATGGCGAAAATGACAAACTCTTGGAAGATGTCATCATTCACGAAAAATCTATTGATAAGATAAATCGCATTGTGATTAAGGCGGAAAGAGGTGAATTAAAAAGTGACGAGCTGCAAGAAGGCTTACAATTGGTGCTTTATGATGGATATCGATACGAAGAAGTAAAGCAAAAGAAGAATAAGGAAAAAGTTCCGCACAACAGAATAGCTTTTCAACAGTATACCATGAATATTGACTTGCGTTCATTTAACGATGTTGATTTGAACGAAACCAGTTATAACAACACCTACAAAATGCAAAATATCGCTGAACTTTCTGAGAGTATCGATTCGCTTTCTGTTCGCTTTGTTTCGGAAATTCAAGGTTTTGCAAATACGGTATATTTACGGACTGGGATTAAATCTGTCAACAGACTTAAAACAGCCCAAGCGCAACGTAGCTTTGAAGGAGCAGAACCCTTTTTAGATAATTTTAACACAAGTCAAAAGCTGCGAATATTATCCGCAGCAAAAAACAACATCAACATGCAGCTAAACAGCTTTAGCAATCAAAAACAATTATTTTTTGTTCGAGAGAAGGTCATTAACCTGCACCGCTTGTGGCGTGATGATAAATTTGTCAATGCCTATGCTGCAATCATGTTATTTTTTGTCGGTGCACCCCTTGGTGCCATCATTAGAAAAGGCGGATTTGGATTGCCCATTGTTGTGGCACTCGTCATTTTCTTAACCTATCACTTTGCAGGAACGCTATTCAAAAACAGCGCTGAAGATGGAAGCTTACATCCGTTTTTGGGTGCATGGCTAATTTCAATCGTGTTGACGCTTGTTGGTTTAGTAGCCACCGTCCGTGCCAGCAGAGACAAATCTGTATTTGATTTGGAGCGTTTAAAATTAAAGATTAAAATGCCCTTTGTATTGTTAATGAAAAAATTGAACTATGGAAAATAGCATTCGATTGGATAGTGTTGAGGCAGCAATTGAAGACATCAGAAACGGGAAGGTTGTAATCATCGTGGATGACGAAAATCGAGAAAACGAAGGTGATTTTGTTGGCGCTGCTGAAATGGTTACACCTGAAATGATCAACTTTATGGCAAAGGAAGGTCGGGGGCTGATATGTACGCCCATAACAGAACAACGCAGTAAAGAATTGGATCTATATCCGATGGCAAGTAACAACACAGATCCCATGGGAACTGCTTTTACGGTCTCAATCGACCTAAAAGGAGAAGGCGTTACATCTGGTATTTCCGTTACCGACCGGGCAAAAACGGTGCGTAGGCTCATCAATCCAGATGCCAAATCAGAGGATTTTTTAAGACCAGGGCACATATTCCCATTGGCTGCTAAAGAGGGTGGCGTATTGCGTCGTACAGGCCACACAGAGGCAGCAATTGACATGGCGCGTTTGGCTGGTTTCCAACCGGCTGGGGTTATTGTGGAAATCATGAACGAAGATGGCACCATGGCGCGTATGCCCCAACTTCAAAAAATTGCTAAAGCTTTTGACTTAAAATTAATCTCCATTGAAGACTTGGTAAGCTATCGCATGAAACACGACAGTCTTATTGAATTACAAGAGGATTTTGAAATAGAGACCAATCACGGAGGTTTTAGGCTTCGTGCTTATCATCAAAACACCAACAATCAAATACACATAGCGCTTACCCTTGGCAGTTGGGACAAAGACGAAGCCGTGCTCACAAGAGTACACACGCATCAGTTGAACAGTGAATTGGCTAGCATTCTAAATCAAAAGAGTGAAAACACCCTTGACAAAATCTTTAAACGCATTCGGGAAGAAGGAAAAGGTGCTATAATTTTTATCAACCAATTGCAACCTGCCAACAAGCTACTAGAGCAAATCAAGGCGCTTAAGGGAGAAGCTGCGTTGCGTGCACCTAAATTGGATGAAAAGGATTTTGGTATTGGCGCACAAATGATTCACGCCGTAGGCATCAGCAACATCAAATTGTTGTCCAACAGCGATAAAATCAAACGTGTGGGCATGTCTGGCTATGGATTACAGATTGTTTCTTACGAGAATTATTAGAACATACCTCCGCCACTATTTTTTTCATCACTATCGCGTTCTCTACGTGATCTGGCTTGGTATTTATTGCTTCCAAATCGGTAATTAAATCCGAGTTGAATGGTTTGACTCTCCCAATAGAACCTTCCATTTTGAGGGTATGGCAAACGGCCTTCAAATCCAAAACGCATGGTGTTGAAAATATCGTTGTAATTCAAACTTATGTTCCCTTTCCCCTTTAAAATATTCAATCGTGCACCTATATTGACAAAATACATGGGAAGCACATCAAATTGCAATGTTTTGTTGCGCCCACGGTAAAACATAAAGGCGGTAAAACTAAGTTTTTTGGTAGCAGTGAAACTATTAAACATCCTAAAGTTATAGGCCACATTATCGACCGTATTGATGATGGTCTCAATATCATCTTTGGTTGCTGTATCAATGGGCTTACTCAAACGCTCTGCAACTCCCTTCTGGGTTTGCGAAAACAAATCAAAACTACCGTTGATGCTCCACCATTTATAAGGCCTATAATTGGACGATAATTCTAACCCGAATGCTGAAGTATCATCAAAGTTATCGTGTGTAATGATAATCCGACCCGAACCCACGTCTGCTCTATCAACCAAAACCACACGGTTAATTTCTTCACTGATAAACCTGTAAAATACCCCTGTTGTAAAAGAGCCTTTCTTTAGCCTCCGGGTGTAGTTCAACTCAAACGAATTGGTGAATTGAGGGCGTAATTCCTGATTTCCGTACGAAGAAACCAAGGGTGTAGACCACTCTTTAATTGGATTGATTTGTCCCAATCCCGGACGGTCGATACGTCGGCTATAACTCAACTGATAGGATTTTTTCGCTGTCGGTGAATAGGTTACATACATAGAGGGGTACAATTCTGTGTAGTTGTTCTCAAATGGAAAACTGGACAATTGACTTGTACCCGAAACCGTGCTGTTTTCTTTGGCAAGGGCATCAACACGGACACTTTCTGCGCGTAGTCCAAATTGATACGTCCATTTGTCGAGTTTCTTACCATAGGTAGCATAGAGAGAATAAATGTCGCGTGTATAATCAAAATCAATGTCACGGTATGTTATTTGCCGACCGTTCTCATCCCGAAGCAATTGGTCTGAGGAGAACTCGATTAATGAGTTGAACAACCGCGCTTCTGCACCAAGCTCCAGTTTGCTCTTTTCTGTGAGCGGGTTCACATAGTCCAAGTTGATGGTTGTTCGCACTCTTTTTGGTTTGTTCTGGTCGGTATAGTTTTGCGTTGGGTTTGTGGGATAGACAAATGGAACTGGGCGGTCTTCATCAAACAAATTGTGATCTACTTCTAATTCAATATTGCTGCCCTCTTTAGCAAAGTCATGCTTAAAATTAAAATTGTATTGCGTTGATTCGTTGGTTCCATTAGCATCAAAAATTTGATGTT
Organism: Flavobacteriaceae bacterium; assembly: GCA_002862705.1. Lineage (GTDB taxonomy): Bacteria > Bacteroidota > Bacteroidia > Flavobacteriales > Flavobacteriaceae > UBA7446. Next base: position 60,690 of record PKDU01000031.1, on the reverse strand, counting down.
CGTCTTTTGTAGCATCATTTTCAAAAAACGCTTTTGAAATACCTAGACTTCTATTTTTGGCAGGGTTTAGACTTGTAAAAACAGATAAGGTATTCTTTTCATCCATATAAAAATCCAATCCTACTTTAAAAATCTGAGACGATCTATCTTCATTAAATTCAAACAATTGTCGAGACGTATTATTTGTTCGATTAATATGACCGTTGTTATCATTTTTAGAAAAGTTATTGCTGTAATTTCCATAAAGATTAAACTTTCCGTTGCGGTAATTGAGATTCAAACCACTGTTAAATTTAGGATTTATATCATAACTCCAATTTGCACTTAGCGATCCATTAAAACCAAGCATCTGATTTTTATGTAGCACCATATTTATAATACCACTCATGCCCTCTGGATTGTATTTGGCTGAGGGGTTTGTTATGAGCTCAATGGATTTTATCGCTGAAGAGGGGATTTGCTTGAGCAATTGTGCGGCAGGAATATTGGAGAGTCTTCCGTCTACAAGCACACGCACATTTTCATTCCCACGCAAGCTTATGGCACCATTTTGCGGATCAACACTTACAGAGGGGATGCCTACCATAAGCTCTGAAGCTGTTCCGGCTGCTGCCAAGTCCTTGCCAATGGTGATGACCTTACGGTCAACTTTTTGCTCAATGGTTGATACTTCAGCGATTACTTCCACTTCGTCGAGGGCGGTCAAACTTTCGATTAGACACAATACTCCCGTATCTACCTTATAGATTTGTTTGCCAATGACTACAGGTTTTTCAATGGTTTCAAAGCCAATGTATTGAACGCTAACGATATGCTTCCCTTCAGGAATGCCGTCGATTTTAAACAATCCATTTTCGTCAGTAATGGTACCCATTAGGGTTTTGCGTGCTTCATTCAACAACAACACATTTACATAGGGTAAAGGCTGATTTAATGCAGCGTCATAAACCTTTCCAGTAAGGGTGCCTGTTTTTTGTTCACTTGATGTATTTGCAAAAGCAAAAGCAATACCAAAAGTGAGGAGTATGAAAATAAATACGCGGGTTAAGCAAGAGTCCATATGTAGGTTTTATCATTTATTTAAATGGGATATTGACATACTAACGAAACTCGGAAGCATTTGTTACATCAAAATTAGAAAAACCAAAGTTTAACTGACATGGCAATAACCATAACAATCATGACGATTTTGATAACGCCCTCCCCTTTCCTAACGGAGTATCGAGATGCAAAAAAAGCACCAGCAGCGTTTCCTAAAGCTAAAGCAATGCCGTATTTTAGGTTGATATGTCCGCTCAATATAAAGGTTGCTAGTGCTCCAGTGGTGTAGATTAGGACCAAAGCGACCTTAGTGGCATTGACCCGTACCAAATCTAATTTGTTTACGTAGTTTAAAAACAACATGATGATAAATCCAATACCGGCGTTTATAAAGCCGCCGTAAATACCAATAAAAAAGAAAGCGATCATTGACCATATCAGTGTCTTTCCTGTGGTTTTGGGCTTAAGAAGTTCTGATTTATAGTTGGGTTTAAAAACCATTAAAAGAACAACAGCTATCATGATGATGGCCAAGATTTTATTGAATAAAAGCCCGTCTATTTCAACTGCAATACGTGCACCAATTAGGGCTCCCAAGAAGGCAGTGATGCCCAAATAGATGCTAAAAGGAAAGGAGTTGATGTTTTTACTTCGAAATCCGAGAGTCGCCGAGCTGGCTGAAACGAATATGGCAATGCGGTTGGTTCCGTTAGCTGTAGCAGGTGGTAAACCCAGAAAGATAAGCAAAGGCAATGTTAGCAAAGAGCCGCCACCAGCCATGGTGTTTACAAAGCCGGCAAACAGACCAGCAGCAATTAAAACGAGAATATCAAACGGAAAATCTAACATCAAACAAATGTAGGGATTAGCAAGTTTGAAAATGGGCTTTCAGAAACAAAAAAAGAGGTTATATTTGCAGCCATTGGAGAAATGGCAGAGTGGTCGAATGCGGCAGTCTTGAAAACTGTTGAGGGTCACACCTCCGGGGGTTCGAATCCCTCTTTCTCCGCAAAAAAAAACCCGCAACTTTGGTTGTGGGTTTTTTGATTTCAGTAATGTCGATAGTTTACTATCGTAAAATGAATGAAATTAAAAAAATAAGCCGCAAAGCGGATTGGGTTTCTATGCTTGCTCAGGATACCCATAAGGGATCACGGAGTAACCCCTCTTTCTCCGCAAAAAGAAACCCGCAACTTTAGTTGTGGGTTTTTTGATTTCAGTAATGTCGTTGATATTTACAGATAGGAATATATAATAACCTACCTTAGCGCAATGATTAAAAGATCCATAATTTTCTTTAGCGGCTTTTCTCACTTGTTCTATGGAATAATTGCGCTCATACATCCTTTTTATGTTACCGAGTTTGAAAGGTACGGTTTTGGAGATTACAGGGCTTCTATTGCGATTTTTCAGTCTTTGTTGGGAATAGGCCTTCTGCTGGGCTTTTATTATACCAACTTAGGAAAATACGCCGCGTTATTCCTCGCACTACTCATGGGCGCAGCTTTGTGCACGAGGATATACATTGGAGACAATGTATTGCAATCTGCACCTGCTTTATTGTACCTTATTTTAAATTTATATATATTTAAATCACAAAAATCTTAGAAAATGAAAATTTTACAAAAAATTTCGATGGTTACCGTTGCCGCTGTTGTGCTTAATGTATGGCTTTTTAGATTTGGAAAAGCAACCATATACCGTGGAGGAGATGCCAGCAACATGACAGAAGAATTTGCAGCTTACGGTCTTAGCGAAACCATGGTCTACCTTGTGGGAGGTCTTAAGATATTAGCAGCTCTTGGTTTATTAATTGGTTTCTTTAACAAAAAAACAATCACTCCTGCAGCCGGACTGATGGCCGTGCTAATGATTGGTGCTATTGCAATGCACTTTAAAATTGGTGACGAAGCAATCAAATTCTTACCTGCTGGTATTATGTTTGCTTTGAGTTCGCTTATCATTATGGTTAATAAGAAACTGGCGTAAACTTAGCTAAAAACAAATTCAGGAACTTGTCCAGTTTTGCCATTTGAGCTAAACTGAACCAGTGAAACTTTTATTACGTAATAAAAAAATGCTTACCCTAGGTAAGCATTTTTTATTTGTAGCATTTAATGGCTATTATTTTTCTTTTCTAGAATATACCCAAAAACCACCAATCTTGCCATTTTCTAAATAAATATCAAGAATGTCGTAAGAAGAAGTTTCCTCGCCATCAATGGTTCGTGTTAGCTTGTGACCAGTAATTACCCATTCTCCAGGTTGACCATCAACCTTCATGGAATAAGCAAAATAGGTATTCCACTGTGGGTTTTCAGCATCAAACCAAGCTGCTAATGTGTTTTTATGGGTTTCTACGCCCTCAACAAGTTCTCCAAGAGAGTTGATAATCTTAAAACTACCCAACATTTCCGTTGAATCTATGTTCATTGAGGCTATGGCTTCCAAGTCTCTTGCATTGTGTGCGTCAATATAAGCATCTACTAAGGCAAGGTTTGCAGGGTCGCCATCGTATGCATTTACGCGTTCACCACCAGCGTTTAGATAACCTGGTGCTGCAGCAGGTTCGGTTGTTGTATTTTGGCATGAGGTGATTGCTATGCATGCCAGCATAATAAGTACTATGTTTTTCATGATTGTTAAAATTTTAATTTCCATAAAGAAAGTAAAAAAATCAAAACGCTCGTGCAGCATTCATGATTTAACAATACTTGAATAAACGTGAGATCTAACAGGAATGCACTATAAAACTAACCTCCGTGCGGGGAAACCGACTTATACAAACAACAAGCGGGCAAAGCATTGTAAGCTTCCTCAGTGGCAACGATGCTATCAGCCTCATGTCCCACCGCTGCTATATTTTTAGCTATACTTTTAGTGTTGGTTTTCTTAGCATTATAGATGAGAGTTAGCTGTTGGGTTTCAGCTGTCCAATTGGCATACTTCACTCCTTTAGTACTCAGAGCCGCTTTTTCAATACGCTTCTTGCACATGCCACAGTTACCGCGGACATCTATACTTTCTTTTTGTGTTTGCGCTACTGTAGCAGTAGCAAAAAACAACATGATTAATAATTTAATTTTCATATCACAAATTTAAAGATTAAAACGAAATCCAGCGTAAAGCATCCTGCCAAAGACAGGGGCGTATAGCTGACTGCTATCAAAAGCTGCACCAAACGGATCGTCAGAAGACAAAACAGCATCTGTCTGTTTGACATCAAGTATGTTTTCAGCACCCGCGTATACAGAAAGTTGATTTGAGAATTGACGTGTTAATTGCATGCTTAGCAGAGAAAATCCTGCTGTAAGATCTGAGGGTATAGTAAAAGATGCTACCCGTCGTTGCCTGCCCACACGGTGAAGTGTTGCATCAGCACGCCATTGCTTTCCGTCCGCTAAAACAGATCCATATCCCACAAAAGCAAACCAACGATGCTCAGCTTGCAACGGAACCTGCTTAAGTCCCGATTTATAATCCGTTTTGATGTCAAACGTTTTGTAGGCAAAACGAAGGTCTACACGGTCATTCAAAGAGGTATTCACCGTAAGCTGCATACTTTGGGCGTGGCTTTTGCCATCTAGGTTATAAAAAGAAATCGCACCCGGCGTTTCCCAATCCACCACTACCCTATTGGTGAACTGCGTTCGATAAACATCCAAAATAAAATCAAAAGGCCTATTCATAAACGTGGCTTTCTGAATCCAACTCAGTCCGTAATTCCAAGCGCGCTCCGGCAGCAAGCCGTACATGGGTTCGGTTGGCTGTGCTAAGAATAATTTCCGCTGACTGCCTAAAAACTTTTGGTTTTCAGCAAATATGCTAGCCACACGCCTTCCCTCACCCACCGACAAACGTAAAATAGATTTGTTGTCAAAGAAAGCATGGCGCAAGTGAACACGAGGCGTAACAAAAGTGCCCATTAGATTGTGATGATCAACTCTTGCGCCAATGATCGCATTGAACCCCTCTATGCCATCATAATTGTATTCAAAAAAAGCGCCTAGATTGGTTTCGTTTCTTTTGATCTGTGTGGTTAAAATGGTTTCATCATAAACATCTATCATATGCTGCAATCCTGCCTTAAATTTATGAAGTGTGTTCCCTAAAATAGATTGATAAACCAAATGATGAAAATAACTGGTATAGCTAACGTTATAGTTTTTATTGCCAAAATAAGCCGATTGCTTGTGGCGGCTAATAGCGGATTGAAAACCAATACTTCGGTACGGGATTTCAGGGTCTACATAGCCTGTTTTTAGGTTAAACTCCCATGTATTGGTATCTAGCTCACCACCCCAATACTGACCTTTAAATTTATGCAAGGCTGGCACATAAGACAGTTCACCAATTTGCTTGGTGTCTGTTAATACCTTAAAGCTGGCAAAACCAACCCATCCCTTTTCAGCATCTATGTATTGCAAACGACTCAGTACATTGAGTTGCTCTGAAAGTGGTACATCCAAAAAGCCGTCGTCGTTCATATCGGTAAGCTGCGAGCGTTTATTGGCATGTACAAAAAGGGAAGTTGCCCATTTAGAAGACAAATCGTATTTGCCTTGTAGGTTTAGTTCCGTTCTGCCATTTGCAGAACGAAAACCGTTAATAAATAGAGGTGGCGCTGTTAAAGGTTTCATGAGTTCGGCGTTAATCTGACCTGATATGCTTTCATAACCACTACTTACCGCGCCCGCTCCTTTTGTGATTTGAATGCTCTCTACCCAAGTACCGGGCGTAAAGCTTAGTCCAAAAGTTTGATTGCTACCCCTAAGGTTTGGAATGTTCTCTTGGGTAAATAAAATATATGGACTTGTAAGTCCCAACATTTGAATTTGCTTGGTGCCTGTCAAAGCATCAGCAAAATTGACATCAATAGAGGGATTGGTCTCAAAACTTTCGGATAGATTGCAACAGGCCGCTTTGAGCAATTCAGCACTTCCAATTGTGCTCACATTTCGAGGTGTGAAAACAGCACGTTTCAGTGCTTTTCTGCGTTGTGAAACCGTTACCTCTTTTAAAGCAGCGGCATCATCTGGAATCAAAATTACTTCTATGAGCTTGTCAAAACCGGAAGTTAATTTAATGGTCTTAAAGCCCAAGTAGGAAATTACTAAAACCGTATTTTCTGGGTTGTGGACTAAAGTAAAGTAGCCATCGTTGTTACTCACGATACCAGAAGTTGAATTCTCCCAATACACGCTAGCACCAGCCAATGGGGATTGCATGTTATTTTCTTGGCTATAAACATAACCTGAAACCTGATACTGCGCATGGGCCGCGCCTAAAAAAAACAAAAAAATGGGTACTAAAAAAGATTTAAACATGATATTTAATTTAATGAAACAAACAATTCAAAAGCCTTGTTTGCGGCATCAAATCAAATATTGCGCATAAAATACATGTAAGTCTCGCTTGGCGCGTTTGGGTGGTGGTCTGGTGATAGGTTGCTGCAAACGATCTTTTAAAACAACAGCAACTGCTGCTACTTCGGAAACAACAGCAACACATGAAGGGAAAACAATTGAAATACTGTTGTCGTTTAAAACCGTGTCATTTAATTTGGTGTCAAATGAAGACAGTTCACAACAAATGTCCGAAACAACTGGTCCAGGGTGGTCTTTTTTCTTACAACAAGTGGAAATTTCCTTGTTTATGGCAGCTGCGACAAATGTATTGTGGCAAAAATGTAGCATAAAGCTACTTTCCGTAGAAAGAAACAGGGTGAAAAAAGCCAGTAAAAGGGCAATGCGAGCTTTCATAAGTTGTTGTAAATCAGGACAAAGTTAAGGATTTAATCGTTTGGCCGTTAAGTACATCAAGTGTTCTATCACGGACTTGCTCAAAAACCCCCTTAATCTCACAAGACTCCTCTTCACACTCGTCGCATTTACGGTAATAGTTGAGTGAAACGCAGGGCAGCATGGCTATGGGACCATCAATTATACGCATTACTTCCGTTAGGCTAATATCCTCAGCAGTACGCAGCAATCTGAACCCACCATCTTTGCCTCGCTTGCTTTCTAATATGCGGTTGTTTCGCAATTCACGTAAAATAATTTCCAAAAATTTACGAGGTATTTGTTGCTCACGCGCAATATCCGCTGTCAAAATGGCCCTATCTTCTTCTTCCTTACCCGCAATATAAACCAGTGCCTTGATGGCATATTTGCATTTGTTTGAAATCATACGGCAAATGTACTAAAATTAATAATCTATTAATCCTATCTATTTGATAGTATTTATTATATTCGCAGTCCAATCTTAAAAAGCATGCTAGTAGAACAACTATTTATATCAGGAAAAAAGAGAACGGTATCAAAATCAAATGAACGTTGGTCTCGATCGTTCTTAAAGTCTGTTAGCTGGCGTATTATTGGTACGCTAGACACCATTATTATAAGCTATGTCATCACGGGTGAGATTAATTTTGCACTTTCAATTGGTGGGATTGAATTGGTAACAAAAATGATGCTGTATGTAGTCCATGAACGCCTGTGGAATAAAGTAAATTGGGGGAAAAAGTGAGTTTAGAAAAAGTAAAAGCGCTTAACGCGCATCTAAAAGCGACAACAAATATGGAGGAGCTATTTTCATTCCTAATTCAACAACAGTTGGGAAAAATGGTGTTCTCTACTTCATTGGGCCAAGAGGATCAAGTATTGACGCACCATATTGGCATCAACAAATTTCCAATCACGGTTTTTACACTAGACACAGGGCGTTTGTTTCAGGAAACTTATGATGTACTCGCCGCAACCCAACAAGAATTTAAACTACCCATTGAGGTTTACACTCCAGATCATCAAGCCGTTGCCAATCTAGTGACCAAAAAAGGACCTAACAGCTTTTACGATTCGGTTGATAACCGAAAAGAATGTTGCGCTGTTCGCAAAATAGAACCGCTAAAACGTGCTTTAAAAGGCAACGATGTTTGGATTACGGGGTTACGGCAAGGGCAATCTCAAAACAGAGCTGAATTGGCATTTTTTGAGTACGATACAGCTTTTGACATCATCAAATTCAATCCCTTGCTGCACTGGTCTTTAGACGACGTAAAAACGTATTTAAACCTATACAAGGTTCCACAAAATAGCCTTCACAAAAAAGGCTTTGTCAGCATTGGATGCGCACCTTGCACTAGAGCTATCGCTCCAGGTGAAGACATACGCGCAGGAAGATGGTGGTGGGAAACCAGTAAAAAAGAATGTGGACTGCATATAACTAAATCATGAGTATATTAAAACAATTAGAGGAGAAATCCATTTATATCATCAGAGAAGTAGCTGGGCAATTTGACAACCCCTGCCTACTGTTCTCTGGCGGAAAAGATTCCATCACCCTATTACATTTGGCACAAAAGGCGTTTGCACCGGCAACTATTCCATTTCCATTGGTTCACATAGATACGGGTCACAATTTCCCTGAAACCATTGAACTGCGTGACAAACTCGTGGCAACGCACGGACTACGTCTAATCGTTGGGAGCGTTCAAAACGATATTGACGCTGGAAACGTGATTGAAGAAAAAGGGAGGCATGCAAGCAGAAACAGTTTACAAACCACTACCCTGCTCAACACCATTGAAGAAAATAAATTTGATGCCTGTATGGGAGGCGCACGCCGTGACGAAGAAAAGGCTCGTGCCAAAGAGCGTGTTTTTTCGGTTCGAGATGACTTTGGCCAATGGAACGAAAAGTTGCAACGGCCAGAACTATTTGACATGCTAAACGGCATGATCCACAACGGAGAAAATGTGCGAGTTTTTCCAATAAGTAATTGGACAGAGTTAGACGTTTGGCATTACATACGTCAAGAAAAATTAGAAATTCCGGCTATCTATTATGCCCATGAACGTGAAGTGTTTAAACGAGATAATCAATGGATGCCGGTATCGGACTATGTACAGGTGGCCGACAAGGATGAGCGCAGACATACTTCGGTGCGTTTTCGAACGGTTGGCGATATGAGTTGCACAGCTGCTGTTTTGTCAGAAGCAACCGAATTAGACACTATTATAGATGAAATTGGAGATTCCAATTTTTCAGAGCGAAGCGCACGCATGGACGACAAACGCTCGGAAGCAGCCATGGAAGAACGAAAAAAAGTAGGGTATTTTTAAGATGGAATTAATCAAAATAGCAACCGCAGGAAGTGTTGACGACGGCAAAAGCACCTTAATTGGTAGATTGCTGTACGAGACTGGCGCATTGAAGTCAGATCAAATCCAACACATAGAAGAAAAGAGTGCAGCGCGCGGATTTGGGTATTTAGACCTCTCGCTAGCAACAGACGGACTGCTCACCGAACGTGAGCAAGGCATCACCATTGATGTATCGCATATATTTTTCTCTACACCTAAAAGACGATTTATCATCGCTGATTCGCCTGGGCATGTAGAATATACCCGAAACATGGTTACGGGAAGCTCAACAGCACAAGCCAGTATCATTTTACTTGATGCGCGCAAAGGGGTAATTGAACAAACCAAAAGACACTTTTTTGTTACCCAACTTCTTGGGATTAAGCATATCATCTTTGCCATAAACAAAATGGATTTGGTCAATTATAAACAAGAAGTATTTGAGGACATTAAAACAACACTTAACAACCTGGTCGACAAACACGGAAATAAAGATGTCAGTTATCACTACATCCCCCTTTCGGCACTGTACAATGAAAACATTGTGAGCCGTTCAGAAAAACTAGATTGGCACAAAGGAGAGGCCTTACTCGATTTGATGGAAGCAATTCCGGTGGAAAGCAACAAAGCGAATGACGGTGTATTCCAAATTCAATATGTTATTCGTCCAAAAACGGAAGCCTTTCACGACTATCGTGGTTTTGCAGGAAATGTCCGATCGGGAGTGTTTAGCGTTGGAGATGCCATTAGCATCCATCCATCAGGGAGAAAAAGCATCATCAAAAAAATTGAGAAATACGGAACAGCTGTTGACCGTGTATCGGCTGGAGAAAATGCCACGCTGCTATTGGTTGATGAAATCGATGCCTCAAGAGGCGATAGCATCCTAAACGAACAAGCCAACGTCAATCGAGGAAAAAGTATTAGCGCAACTTTTTGCTGGATGCAAGACACGCCCTTATCAACCGGGAACAAGTATTGGCTTCAACAAGGCGTGCAACGCAGCTTGGTGAAAGTGCAAAGTGTTCGTTCCAAAATTGACTTGGAAGCTTTGGCGCAAAGCCAAACCAACCAATTAGGCCTTAACGATATTGGAAAAGGTGTTTTGGCATTGGCACAACCGCTACCGACCAAGCCGTATAAAGAAAATCCAGCCTTGGGATCATTTATACTCATTGACCCTCAAACCTTTAACACCGCTGGTGTTGGATTTATCGAAACCGCATGAAAAGTTTTAGAACCGAAGTTGAAAATCCAGTAGTTGAATACGATATACTGGAGCTGGAACGCAAAATATTTGAATTTAAAGCGGGAAAACTTGACGAAGAAAGATTCCGAAGCCTGCGGCTTGCAAGAGGCGTTTACGGACAACGGCAACAGGGCGTACAAATGGTGCGCATCAAAATTCCCTATGGGAAATGTAGCGCCAAACAATTGCGCAGAATTGCAGAAGTATCAGACGAATACTCCAACGGAAACCTACATATTACAACCCGTCAAGACATTCAAATTCATTATGTTTCCCTAGATAGAACTCCGGAACTATGGGCGGAACTAGAACAAGACGATATAACCATGCGTGAGGCCTGTGGGAATACCATCAGGAACGTTACCGCATCTGCGATGGCTGGAGCAGATCCGGACGAACCGTTTGACGTGACGCCATACGCACACGCCTTTTTTGGATACTTCTTGCGAAACCCCATTTGCCAGGACATGGGGCGGAAAATCAAAATTGCCATTTCCACAAACGGAAAATCCCCTACTTTAGCAAAACGTTTACGACAGTGGTTAGAAGCCTTTTTACCAGAAGAAACCGATACGCTACTCGATAAACTTTATGTCTATCGCGACAGATTAAAAGGAGATTTTGAGCAAAAAGTTTTAGCAATGAATAAATTAACAGAGAAACTACTAGAGCAAGATGATTAAAACAGACATTATTATTATTGGTGCGGGACCTGTTGGGCTTTTTGCCGTATTTGAAGCTGGTCTTATGAAGCTGCGTTGTCATTTAATAGATGCCATCCCACAGCCGGGTGGGCAGTTGTCTGAGATTTATCCCAAAAAACCCATTTACGATATTCCGGGGTACCCTACGGTATTGGCAGGTGAATTGGTAGACAAACTTATGGAGCAAGCCGCACCTTTTAAACCCGGGTTTACACTCGGTGAACGTGCAAATAGCATCGAAAAACAGGCAGACGGCTCATTTGTTGTGACCACAAGCAAAGGCACGCAGCACCATGCGCCCGTAGTGATGATTGCTGGAGGATTGGGAAGTTTTGAGCCTAGAAAACCGCTCATCAGCAACATTGCAGATTTTGAAGAAAAGGGCGTGCGCTACATCGTGAAGGATCCCGATCAGTTTGAAGGAAAAGACATGGTAATTTCTGGCGGTGGTGACTCGGCACTTGATTGGGCCATCTACTTTGCGGAGAAAGGAAGCTTTGTTCATCTTGTACACAGAAGCGATCGCTACAGGGCACACAAAGATTCTGTAGCAAGAGCACAAGAACTGGCTGCTGCTGGCAAAATAGAACTGCACACTTATGCAGAAGTAAAAGAACTCAATGGAGATGGCGATTTAACATCCGTAGTCATTCACGCCAAAGAAGGCAACAGGACTGTTAACACCAACCTGTGGTTCCCGTTGTTTGGCTTATCGCCAAAACTAGGGCCTATTGGAGATTGGGGACTTGAAATTGAAAAAAACGCCATCGTCGTAGATACTTTTGATTACCAAACCAACAGACCCGGAGTATTTGCCATTGGAGATGTAAATACATATCCTGGAAAGTTAAAGCTTATTCTATGTGGATTCCATGAGGCGACACTTGCGGTGCAAACCGCCTATAAAATCATCAATCCAAATAAGAAATTTACACTCAAATACACTACGGTTCAAGGGGTACAGGGATTTGAGGACAAACAACCAAAAGAGGCCGTTAAATCTTGAGTTTAGACATCAACATTACGGTTATTGACCGTGAGGGAATGGAGCACGAATTTGCTGTTCCAACAGACATGAACCTTAACCTGATGGAGGTTTGCAAAGGATATGACCTGCCGGTAGCTGGGACATGTGGCGGAATGGCGATGTGTGCATCCTGTCAAGTTTATATCCTTACTGAAGCACATTTCGGAGCACGAAATGAGGATGAACAAGCCATGCTTGACGAAGCCTATTTTGTACAAGAAAATTCGCGTTTGGGCTGTCAGATACCCATTACTGCGGACTTAGATGGGCTAAAAGTTAAAATTGCTCCGGAAGAACTCTAAGCTTTTCACGTTTGAAGGCCTCAACACGTTGCAAGGCATTTTGTCGAATATCTTCCCAGAACAAAGTAACATCAAAACGATGGTAGTCTTTTATAAAAGACATTAAAAAGCGTTTAGGTACTTTAGGTAAACTCACCCACAACATACCATTGATTTTTTCAACAGCCAAGCTTTTTTCGTACAACACATTGTCGTAGTACAGCACTCCCTTGTGATCTTCTATCAGACTTTCTTTGCTGTTGTCCCAAGTAATGGGGTTCGTCGTAACCGCATTATTATACCAATCGTAGTATTTTGGATATTTACCCTTCTTATAGGAGTTCCAACTGACATAGCCGCCAATCTGGTGTGGAGAAATTAGTGGTCTTAATGCACTAAACTCATCTTCCATAACACGCGTGCCAATCAAATAGGCAGCTACCAATTGCTTTTGGAGGGGTTTGCCATCAAAATATTCTTGTAATATCTTCTTTAAGTGAAGCGCCCCTTGACTGTGGCCAGCTAAAATAATGGGGCGACCTTTGTTTTCAAATTTCATATAATAATCAAATGCAGCCTTGACATCGGCATAAGCAAATGCCATCGCTTCAAACCCCCCCTCACTCGTGTATGGCTTAAAAAAAGCGCGGTAGTGGTTCTGACGGTAAAACGGCATAAACAAACGCCCCGCATCGGCCCATGCGGCGGCTTGATAAGGCAGTATCCATTTTATTACATCGGAATTGACGTTAGCGTCATCAATAGCTGCATTCCATGTGCTGTCTTTTTTATCAATAAAAAGCGTTGGATAAACATAAAAAACATCTGCCGTAGTGGAATCAGAAATAGCACCAATTTGGTTACCCTGAGCGGAAATACCGTCATAAACTGCCCAGTGCTCAGGGTTTTCGTAATTAATCACGCCACTTTTTGGCGCAAAAGAAGCGGTGCGGTAATTTACTTTACAAGCACATAGCAAAAGAACAATGAGCACATAACAAATTCGTTTTTGCATGATTTTTTTTCAAATATCTGCATTTATAAATAATTGTTTGCAAGATGGCTTTCTAATTATTACAGCACAAAATTTGATTTACTTACAATAATAAATTCTTACTTTGTAGAACATTAGACTCCATAATTTATATTTTACGCTACTCATTTTTGGACTACTAATTCTAGCATCATGTTCAGAAGATGACAATAATGAAGAAGCTTCAGCATGTACATCAATTGAAAAAGGAACCAAGATCATGCCACTTGGTGCATCGCGCGTACAGGGCTTTCCAGGGCTTTTTGAAAGTTATCGTTATGCATTGTGGAAAGACTTGGTTGATGGTGCATTTGACTTTGATTTCGTAGGCACCAACCAAGATCTGTGGGAATATGAATCTTATAAAAATTTCTGCTTCGATAATGAGCACGAGGGCCGTGGTGGCTGGACTGCAGCACAAATCAATGCAAATATAGATGCATGGCTAAAATCTGTTGGCGATGTAGATATCGTACTTTTCAGCTCGCCAGGCGGAAATGATGCGTTAAATGGGGCTGATTTTAGTGGTATTGTCGAAAACATCAATGCCATCATAGACAAAATTCAAGCGCATAACCCAAACATCACCATCATCATTGAGCAACTTGCACCTGGAAAATCATCATTTATGACTGATGAATACACATTACTTTTTGCGCAAATGAAGACTGTAATTGCACAAATTGCAAGCATTCAAACGACCACAACCTCTATGGTTATTGCTGCGGATATGGCAACTGGGTTTACTGACGATTTGTTGGCAGATGACATACATTACAATAAAGCAGGTGCCGAATTTATTGCAGCACGTTATTACAACAAACTGGTACCACTATTAAACTAAGTTTTGTATATAAAATTGTGTATTTTGGTGGTATGAAAAATTACGCATTACTTCTTGTACTATTGATTGCAATAACATCGTGTCAACACAGCCAACTTGAAGTAGGCTTAGATGCAAAAAGCGGCTCAAACGCAGCTGGATTTGCGCTTTTAAGTGAAAAAGGTGGGGTTGTTAGCTTAAGTGCTACCATCCGTGGACTTTCAGAGGGAACGCACGCCATACACCTTCACGAAAAAGCAGATTGTTCCTCTGATGACGGCAAATCAACAGGTGGTCACTGGAATCCAACCTTTGAACCACATGGGGCTTGGGGTGACGAAAAAGGCTATCACAAAGGAGACATAGGAAACTTTAAAGTTGGCGAGAACGGAATCGGACGGGTATATTTTGAAACAGACGAATGGTGTATTGGTTGTGAGGACAAAACAAAAAATATTTTAGGAAAAGCCATTATTGTTCATCAAGGAGCAGATGATTTTGTCTCTCAGCCATCGGGTGCTGCAGGTGCGCGCATAAGCTGTGCTGGAATTGTAGAATAATTATTTTTTGGGTACTTGCCCAATAGCTTCAGATATTTGTAAAATCAATTCATCTGTTGGCTTTTCAAGATCAAATTTCATTGGCGGCTTGATATGCATGGTCTGCTTGATTCCCTTTTTCTTAATAAAGATGCCTTTTTTATCAAACGAACGTCGGAAACCATCAATCTGTATGGGCACAACCACGGGATTATAGGTTTTGATAATGTGCAGTGTTCCCTTACGAACAGGCGCAAATGGCCTTGTGGTTCCCTGTGGGAAAGTAATTACCCAGCCGTCATTTAAGGCTTTACCGATGTTTGAAATATCACTCATCTTAACCTGTCGGTTAATGGACTCGCCCTTTTCACGCCAAGTGCGCTCAATTGAAATTGAACCTGTGTAAGCCAATATACGTGGTAAAAAACCTGCCTTCATCGTTTCTTTAGCAGCGATATAATACACGTTTAACTTTGGTTTCCATATATAACTCAGGTAATTCAAATTATCATCCCGGCCTGCTAGACTGGCAAAAAACACATGAAACATGGCTGTTACATCGGCAAAATAAGTTTGATGATTTGAAATAAAAAGCACGTTTGACTCTGGAAGATCACGGATAATTTCGGATCCGCGTATGTGTAAGTTGTTAAAACGATTAAATCGTCTGCGCGTAAAAAAACCAAGCAGTCGTATGAGCCAGAGCTTAATAAAAAGGTAATGTCCGAATGGGTTGCGTTTAAACACAATTAGGTTTTGTTTTACAAAAGTACAAAAGGAAGTACAAACAGATGTGGGTATTGTATAGAAAGGAAAACCATTAACTTTACACCATCATGAGACGCATTTTTATTCTTTTGTTTTCAATTGCTTTTGCAAGCATAACACTGTCTTGTAATTCAACAGCCGCATCAAAAAGCAGTAATCAAACGGTTGTGGAAACACCCAAGCCAACAGTAGCGAAAAAAACAGTACCCCCAAAAAAGAGCGATCTACCGTTAAATGCAGAAACGGTCATTCCCTTTTTAAAAGCATACGGCGAAAAGCATCCTGAAAATAAAGTTCGAATTGAAACCCCGCTGGGAAGTTTTGATGTTTTACTTTTTAAAAACACCCCTTACCACAGGGCAAATTTTATTTTTTTGACAAAGCAGGAATATTTTAATAACACTTATTTTCACAGGGTAGTTCCTGATTTTATTATTCAAGGAGGTAATTCTGATAATGCAGATACCGGACAAAAGAGAAGAAAAATTGGCAAATACCTACTTCCTCCCGACACGCGCAAAGGCCACAAACACCACAGAGGTGTGATCTCCATGCCCAGCAGCGAAATCGAAAATCCACACAAACTGGCATCACCCTATGAGTTTTTCATTGTACATCAATCGCCAGGTGCATACCATTTGGACGGAAGCTACACTGTCTTTGGAAAGGTCATACGTGGTATGGAAGTTGTCGATGCTATCAATGCACTTCCAACAGATAAACGAGAGTGGCCGCTAACCAATATGCGCATGAGAATAACCGTTTTAAACGAATAAAATGACCATAACCCAACTTAAATATTGTATTGCTGTAGCAGAACACCGAAATTTCACCACTGCAGCCCAACACGTTTATGTTACCCAGCCAACACTGAGTATGCAAATTCAAAAGCTGGAGCAAGAGCTTGATCTTAAAATATTTGACCGTGCCCAAAAACCAATTGGACTTACAGCAGTTGGTGAAAAAATCATTGAACAAGCACGCCTTATTGTAGCAGAATCAGATAGAATACAAGATGTCATTCAACAAGAAAAAGGGGTGATTGGTGGCAGTTTTAAACTCGGCATCATACCTACGGTTATGTCTACGCTACTCCCCTTGTTTTTACAAACTGTTTTAAAGGCTTATCCCAAACTTGTTTTGAAAATTGAAGAAATGCCTACCCAACAAATTATTGAGAATCTAGAAAAAGGAACGCTCGACGCAGGTATTGCGGCTACGCCACTAGATTATGAGCACATATTTGAAAAGCCGCTTTACTACGAACCCTTTATGGTTTATGCACCTACACATTCCAAGCTTAGTAAAGAAAAAAGCATTATTGCCGAAATGTTAAAACATGAACAGGTTTTACTCTTACAAGACGGGCATTGTTTTAGAAATTCAGCATTAAATATTTGTAAAATAAAACACGAAGTGCCCCTTCCGTTTGAGATTAAAAGCGGCAGCTTTGAAACCTTAGTGCAATTGGCAGAAGAGGGTTTGGGCATCACCTTATTGCCGTATTTACACACGCGGAAATTAAGTGATAAACAGCAACTAAATTTAAAATCCTTTGAAACACCTGAGCCTGCACGTGAAGTGAGTATGATTTACCATCAACGAAAACTAAAGCTACACATCATTGAAGCCTTACACGATAAAATCAGAGCTATAATTAGAGGGGCTATAGTTTATGAGGACATAAAGATTATTAGTCCAAAGTAACTCGAGACTTCTCAAGTTTAGAAGCCCATTGCTTTAGTCTTACATAATCATAAGCATCGAGCTGGTTTTTGGCCTTTTTTAACTCTTTATAAAAGATGCTAGGGTATCCATAAACATTTGTTAGAATCTTTTTAAAATACGATACTGTTGGTTTAGGTGACATGGTTGTTGTTTGATGCGAAATACGTAAATCGCATCCAATAATAGTGTTGTAGAAATGTTAATTTTTGACTTTTATGGTCCACAAAAAAGAAAAAGAGGACACTTCTTCACCAGTTTCGTCAAGTCCGTTGGCGTTTAGCCAAAGCTGTTGGGGCGCATTAGCTTCTTTGGCCGTATGAATAGCACGCAAGACTGCCTCGCCTTGATTGCAACTAAAGCGTATCTGTCCGACTGCCTTTTTTGAAAACGTAGCCTTGTTCTCGATTACCAACATAGCGGCTTTTGTGTTTGAACCGTGCAATGCATGCATGATTAAAGCGCCCGTACTTAATTCGGCAGCCATCCCTTGAACTGCCCAAAACATAGAGCGAAAGGGGTTTTTATTCATAAAATTCAAACGCACACGAACCGTACATTGTTTTTCATCTATGCTTCTTACTCGTACGCCAGTAAAATAAGCCGCGGGTAGCTTAAAGAGCGTATAAAATTTAATAGATGATGGTGTTGTACGCATTATCTAAACCGGTGTTTCAATGGTAGCCAAATAGCGTTCAGCATCCAAAGCAGCCATACAGCCCGTTCCAGCAGCAGTTACTGCCTGACGGTATTCTTTATCTTGAACATCTCCAGAAGCAAAAACGCCTGGAATATTCGTTTTAGTGGATTTGCCTTCAGTTATAAGATAACCGGCATCATCCATGTCAAGCTGTCCTTTGAAAATATCCGTGTTTGGTTTGTGTCCAATAGCAATGAAAAGTCCTGTAATGGCAATTTCTTCTTTTTTACCTGTTTGATTGTTGACCATTCGAAGTCCTTCAACAACCATATCTCCTAGCACTTCGTCAATTTCGGTATTATAACGCAAATCAATATTTGGAGTTGAAGTTACGCGGTGTTGCATGGCTTTTGAGGCTCTCATATGGTCTTTACGCACCAACATGGTGACCTTGCTACAAATATTGGCTAAATATGTAGCCTCTTCAGCTGCGGTGTCTCCACCACCCACAATAGCAACATCCTGTCCTTTATAAAAGAAACCGTCACATACAGCGCAGGCCGAAACACCTCCACCACGCAAACGTTGCTCACTAGGCAAGCCTAAGTATTTGGCAGTTGCTCCAGTGGAAATGATGACTGTCTCTGCCAATACTTTTTTATTGTCATCAATGGTAACACGGTGTAACCCGCCTGGTTCTT
The DNA here is from genome assembly GCA_002862705.1 of Flavobacteriaceae bacterium. Taxonomy (GTDB): domain Bacteria; phylum Bacteroidota; class Bacteroidia; order Flavobacteriales; family Flavobacteriaceae; genus UBA7446. The sequence continues at coordinate 42,016 of PKDU01000031.1, read as the reverse complement.
TGGAAAAATCTACTGCAGTAGCCATTCCAATACGGACATCTGTTCCAAAACGTTCGGCTTGTTGTTGTAGCTCTACCATCATGGTTGGGCCGTCAACACCCTCAGGATATCCCGGAAAATTATCAACTTCTGTGGTAGTTGTAAGTTGTCCACCTGGTTCTAAACCTGTATATACAACAGGATTTAAATCTGCACGAGCAGCATAGATAGCAGCGGTATAGCCCGCGGGTCCGGACCCAATAATTAATGTTTTGATATGTTCAGGTGCCTCACTCATGATTCATTGTTTGAATTCAAAATTACAGGATTAAGGCGACAGATTGACATTAATACTATCAAAAGTTATTATCAATCTATTATCTAAAATGATAAGAAATTATGTTTGGCAACCTTACGATATATTCTATATTTGCAGTCCGTTTTTAACGGGGTGTAGCGTAGCCCGGTCATCGCGCCTGCTTTGGGAGCAGGAGGTCGCAGGTTCGAATCCTGCCACCCCGACTTTTTAAAACCGACCTTTTATTCGGGATGTGGCGCAGCCTGGTAGCGCACACGCATGGGGTGCGTGGGGTCGCAGGTTCAAATCCTGTCATCCCGACTTTTTTAGCCTTAATAGCCAATTGCGTATTCCAATAAAGTTTAAAATGAAGTAGGTTAACATCGTTTATTTTTCTGTTAACATTTATCAATCCAAAAAAGCAGACCATCTGAGTTGGAAGCTTATCTTTACAAAAATCAGTGATAGGTGATAATTGGAATTAGTGGAGGTACGGGTGCAGGCAAAACCACCCTTGTCAGTTATATTGCAGAAATATTGGGTAAAGAGAAAACGCTAATACTCTCACAAGACCGCTATTACAAACACTTGCCAGAGCTGTCTTTTGAAGCGCGTTGTCTCATCAACTTTGATCACCCCGATGCGCTTGATTTGGATTTACTTGCAAATCATGTTGTCCAACTTAAAAAAGGCAAATCAATAAAAAGCCCATTATATTCGTTCGAACAGCATTTACGAAAGGATGAATTTGAGGTTATCCATCCAAAAAAATACATTTTAATTGAAGGCATTTTGGTGTTTGCTCATGCGCCACTTCGTGATTTATTTGACTATAAAGTGTATATTGAAGCTGATATAAATAAACGCGTTGAACGACGTATGGAACGTGATATAAACACTAGAGGCAGAACAAAAGAAGAAGTGATGGCGCGTTTTGAAAATACACTCCACGCCATGCACAATCAGTTTATAGCGCCACATTTGCACACGGCAGACGTGGTTATCACAAATAACGATTTGAACGTTGCGAAAAATCAAATGCAAGCGTGGATAGCAACAACAATTAGATGAAAAAGCTTTTTAAAAATCCATGGTTTAAGTTAGCCACCAATCTATATGCCTTAATTGGGATATTTTTTGTTGTATGGATGGTTTTTCTGGATTCCAATTCGCTGCTCATTTACTTTAGTCTTGAGCGCAAATTATCGGAATTAGAAAGGCAAAAAAGCACTTTGGAAGAAAGCATCGCTTTAGATAGAAAAACACTCTTACAGTTAAGCGACTCCATAGAAATGGAACGCTATGCAAGAGAGCGTTATCTGATGAAAAGAAAGAATGAGGACGTATACCTTATTGAGTATGCTGACACAATTAATTAACTAAATAAAAACAACATGAAACACGCAGAACAAATGTTGCGAGACGATGCCTTAGCAGGAAAAGTTATAGTCGTTACTGGCGGCGGAAGTGGACTAGGTAAATCGATGACCAGTTATTTTCTAAAACTTGGAGCTAAGGTTGCCATAACTTCACGGAACCTCGAAAAGCTAGAAACTACCGCACAGGAATTAATGCAAGAAACAGGAGGTGATTGTTATGCGGTTGCTTGTGATGTTCGCAATATTGATGAAGTTGAATCCATGCACAGTCAAGTACTGGAAACGTATGGACCTGTAGACGTATTGGTCAATAATGCGGCTGGTAATTTTATAGCACCTACCGAACGACTGTCGTCAAATGCGTTTGACACCATTTTGGATATTGTTCTTAAGGGAACAAAAAACTGTACGCTTAGCTTTGGAAAACATTGGATTAAAACCAAACAACAAAACACCAATGTACTCAATATCGTAACCACCTATGCCTTTACAGGTTCGGGCTATGTAGTGCCTTCTGCCTGTGCCAAAGCAGGGGTTTTGGCCATGACACGCTCACTGGCTGTTGAGTGGGCAAAATACGGCATGCGTTTCAACGCTGTTGCTCCCGGCCCCTTCCCTACCAAAGGCGCTTGGGATCGTTTGCTGCCTGCACCAATAAAAAAGAAATTTGATCCTAAAAAACGCATTCCAATTGGAAGAGTGGGCGAACATCAGGAGTTGGCAAATCTAGTTGCCTATATGGTTTCAGATTTTGGCGCTTACCTCAACGGAGAAGTAATCACACTGGATGGTGGCGAATGGCTCAAAGGCGCTGGTCAATTCAACAATCTAGAGCAGGTTAAAAAAACCATGTGGGACATATTAGAGCTTGCCATTAGAAAGAAAAAATAGTTAACATAAATTTGGTAGATACTACTGCATTTTAGTAGTATTTTTACATTTCATTTGTTTAGATGGGAAAAATTATTGCCATAGCGAATCAGAAAGGCGGGGTTGGAAAAACAACCACTTCTGTAAATCTTGCGGCTTCACTTGGCGTACTTGAAAAAAAAGTACTCCTCGTTGATGCCGATCCACAAGCCAACGCTACATCTGGACTAGGCATTGAAGTTGATGCCGTTGAAAAAGGATCCTACCAAGTATTAGAGCACACCATTACTGCCAAAGAAGCCATTGTAGCAACAAATTCACCTAACCTTAATTTAATACCAGCACATATTGACCTAGTGGCCATCGAAATTGAGTTGGTTGACAAAACCCATCGGGAAATGATGCTTCGCAAGGCACTGGATCCCATTAAAGACGATTACGATTATATTTTTATTGACTGTGCGCCATCCCTTGGGCTGATTACATTAAATGCGCTTACGGCTGCTCATTCGGTTATCATTCCCATTCAATGCGAATATTTTGCACTCGAGGGCTTAGGAAAACTACTAAACACCATAAAAAGTATTCAGAAAATCCACAATGCAGGCCTTGGGATTGAGGGCATGTTACTCACCATGTACGACTCCAGACTGCGTTTGTCGAACCAAGTTGTGGATGAAGTGAAAAAACACTTTGGAAACATGGTCTTTAGTACCATTATCCAAAGAAATGTAAAGCTTGGTGAAGCACCCAGCTTTGGAGAAACAATTATTGATTACGATGCCACCAGCAAAGGGGCTTCTAGCTATTTGAAGTTGGCACAAGAACTAATCAACAAAAAAAAGTAATATGGCAAAAGCAAAAAAACGGCAACCCATGGGACGTGGGCTATCAGCACTACTCCCAACAGATGAAAATCTTGTTCAAGGCAGCGTAGAAGGAAAGGTTATTGAACTTCCCTTAAATCAAATCGAAACCAATCCTTTTCAGCCACGAACGCAGTTTAATCCAGATACTTTGGCAGAACTGGCTTCGTCCATTGCTGAGTTGGGCGTTATCCAGCCCATAACGGTACGTAAACTCAAAGACAACAGCTATCAATTGGTTTCTGGTGAGCGCCGCTTTAGGGCTTCACAATCCATCAACCTAAAATCCATTCCTGCTTTTGTTCGCGTTGCAAACGATCAAGAATCATTGGAAATGGCATTGGTTGAAAACATCCAAAGAGATGATTTGGACCCCATTGAAATTGCGTTGAGCTACGACAGACTTATCAACGAAATTGAACTAACGCAAGAGCAAATGAGCAAACGCGTTGGAAAAAAGCGATCGACGGTTACCAATTACTTGCGCCTATTAAACCTTGACCCTATCATACAATCGGGCATTAGAGACGGTTTTATCAGCATGGGACACGGACGTGCATTACTCAGTGTTGCAAATAAACAAGAGCAATTAAAACTGTATAAAAAAATTGTGTCAACAGGGATGTCGGTAAGGGCTACGGAACAAGCCGTTAAGCCTAAACGGGCCAAAGCCGCTCCAGCCGAAGATTATACATCAAAATACGTGGATTCAATTAAAAACTTTTTCGATGCACCCGTGCAAACCACAGTTGACAAGAACGGCGCAGGTAAAATCATCATTTCTTTTGCTTCTGAAAAAGAGTTCAAAAACATTCGTAAAAAATTAAAATAGTGAAGCGTTTCGTCCTATTCATTTTTGTGTCGTGCTGCAGTTGCTTTGTCTTTGGACAGCAAATTATCGTAGACGACATGCAAAAAATAGAAAACGAAGACCCCTTAAGGCCTGCAAAAGCCGCTTTTTATTCTGCCGTACTTCCGGGCTTGGGACAGGCCTACAACAAACGCTATTGGAAAATTCCAGTTGTATATGTTGGTATGGGTGCCCTCATACATACTTACGATCAAAATCACAAAAACTATTTGCGATACCGGAATGCTTACAAAAGAAGAATCGCTGGATATAACGATGATGAATTTCAAAAACTCATCACAAGTACAGACCGCCTAATAGATGGTCAAGACTTTTATAAACGCAACAGAGATCGTTCGATGCTTTTTATCTTGGGCTTTTATTTTCTTAATATCTTGGACGCCAATATCGACGCACACTTAAAACAATACAATGTAAACAGCGATTTGACTGTAAAACCCTACTTCGATGTTGCGCCTGTTGGTGCACAACCGGTAGCGGGAATGCGGGTCGCATTAACTTTTTAATATGAAGATAGCCCTGTTAGGTTACGGAAGAATGGGTAAGGCCATTGAAAGCATTGCAAAGTCAAGAGGTCACGAGGTCGTTGCCATCATAGACAAAGACAATCCAAAAGATGCGCTAAATGGTGCTGAAGTAGCCATTAACTTCAGTGTTCCGTCCTCTGCAGTAGCAAACATCACACATGCCTTAAACGAAGGGGTAGCTGTTGTTTGCGGCACAACAGGCTGGCTTGAAAGTCGCGCGGATATCGAATCATTGTGTGCTGCTAAAAAGGGAGCCTTTTTATATGCTTCAAACTTTAGTTTAGGGGTAAATATATTTTTTGCACTCAATGAAAAACTAGCGGAAATGATGGGGCAGCACAAACAATATGATGCCAGCCTCACAGAGATACATCACACCCAAAAGCTAGACGCGCCTAGTGGCACAGCCATCACACTTGCAGAAGGTATTTTACCGCATATAGACAAAAATACTTGGGCATTGGAAGAAGAAGCAAAAGGAATGGATTTGCCTATTAAGGCAGCACGCTTGTCAGAAGTTCCCGGCACGCATACCGTTGCTTATAACTCAGAAACAGACAAAATCAGTATTGAGCATATTGCACACAATCGCGATGGTTTTGCCTTGGGAGCAGTTATTGCTGCAGAGTGGGTTAACGGCAAAAGCGGTATTTTTACAATGAAAGATGTTTTAAACATAACCTAATACTCCAAATTATGACGTTATCTCAATGGGCTTTGTTTGTTTTGCTTTGTCAACTCCTCATGTTTGTTAAACTGTGGAAGTTGTATAAAAAAGCGGGGTATGCCCCTTTTTTAGCAGCCGTACCCATATACAACTCTGTTATATTACTTCGTATCATTAGACGACCCGCTTGGTGGGTTATCCTGTTGTATTTTCCTATTATAAACCTGTTAATGCTCCCAGTAGTTTGGGTGGAAACAGCACGAAAGTTTGGTAAAGATTCATTGACAGACACCTTCTTAGCATGGGCCACCTTGGGGCTCTATGGCTTTTATATAAACTACGCTAGTGATGTAACGTATAATCCAGAGCAACCTACTGTTCCAAAAACAAAATTTGGTCAATTTATTGGATCAACAGTTTATGCGGTGGTTATTGCTACCGTTGTACATGCTTATTTTATGCAACCGTACATCATCCCAACGGGATCTTTGGAAAAATCATTATTGGTAGGCGATTTTCTATTAGTAAGCAAATTCCATTATGGCGCACGAACACCACAAACGGTGGTTTCATTTCCCATGGTTCATGACACCATCCCTTTGCTAAAGACAAGGTCGTATTTAAAAAAACCACAACTCCCCTACATGAGACTTCCGGGACTACAGCAAATAAAACGCAACGATATTGTCGTTTTCAGCTGGCCCGCAGATACCGTAAGGCAATTCTTTAAGAAAGAGGCAGGCGTTGTGAAGCCCGTTGACAAAAAATCTAATTATGTAAAACGTTGTGTTGCCATACCAGGAGATACACTCACTATAGAAGATGGCATCATATACATAAACGGTAAGGAATCTATAATGCCTGACCGAGCTAAGCCCATTTTTGGCTATAAAGCCTACAATGCAAAAGGCATCTCCGCAAGAAAGCTCATCAATGCAGGTTATGACGACCTTACACGAAAATTTTTAATAACAAATATCTCTCAACCCATACTTGATGCATTAAGACCGCATTTATTGATGATTGCCAATCCAGATCCGAGTAATTATCAAGTGCTTACTGGGTCTAAAGGTTTGCCGCTGAACATTGTGCAACAATACCGCATTCAAGCCAAGGAGTTGTTGGAAACCCAAAAAAGCTTATTTCTAACACTAAAAGAAGCTGAAGAATTACCAAATGTGGTGACATTAGATAGTCTGAAAAGAAACATCAATTCCAAGAGAACCTATAACGATTCCTATTTTCCTAACAACGTTCGTTACAACTGGAATGAAGATCAATTTGGACCTTTGGTTATGCCTAAAAAGGGGGCGACCGTTCAATTAAATTCAAAGAATGTGGCACTCTACAAAAAAATTATTTCCGATTATGAATTAAATAATCTTGAACTTAGTGGCGACGACATTAAAATTAATGGATTCACGGCAGACACATATACCTTTAAGCAAGACTATTATTGGATGATGGGCGACAACCGTCACCGTTCAGAAGACAGTCGCTTTTGGGGTTTTGTCCCCGAAGATCACATTGTTGGCAAACCTGTCTTTATATGGATGAGCATTGACGGATTCATGGACGGATTGCGCAATTGGAAGATACGTTGGGAAAGGGTCTTTACGACGGTTGGTGGCTCAGGAAAACCTGTTTCATATCGCTGGTATTTTGCGGCCTTTATAGCCATCTGGCAAGGTATTGCTTGGTACAGAAGACGTTCTAAAAACGCATAAATGAGTACCGTTGTTGCGCCTTTAGCATATACGGGTTCCATTGGCTTGTGGGCGTTTATGACAACTGCACAAACACTTATCATAGAGCAACACGATTATTATCAAAAGCAAACCCTTCGGAACAGAACGCACATACACGGCGCAAACGGAAAACTAATGCTTTCCATTCCTGTGAAGCACCTTGGCGTAATAGGTCGTCAATACTACCACACGGTTGAAATAGAAAATAGTTTTGCTTGGCAAAAGCAGCATTGGAAGTCCATACAATCGGCCTACAGATCCTCTCCCTATTTCGAATTTTATGAAGATGACTTGGCTATTCTTTACAAAACTGACTTTTCATCGCTATACACCTTCAACAAAGCCTATTTTGAGCTATTGCTAAAGTTGTTGGGCTGGGAACCTACGATACAGTACACCGAAAGCTATGAAACCACACCCGCTGCTAGAGACATTAGAGCGCAAATAGAGAAAAAAAACAGTACGCCCGATGTAGCGCTCAGATACACCCAAGTCTTTGAAGACAAGAATGGATTTATCCCTAATTTATCCATAATAGATTTGCTGTTTAACGAAGGGCCAAATGCCTTAATATTATTAAACGCTCGGGTTTAATTAAAAAAAGCTACATTTATTACGTAAACCCCAAACAATGAAAGAACCTAAAATAATAGGTATTGGTGGCGTTTTTTTCAAAGCAAAAGCGGCAGATGAACTTCAAAATTGGTATAAAAACCAACTTGGGTTGGTGCTAAATCCGTACGGGGCAACCTTCGAAATGCGTCATTCCAAGAATCCTGAAAAGGCAAAATACATACACTGGAATATTTTTCCCAACGACACGGAATACTTTGAGCCTTCCGAAAAAGACTTTATGATTAATTACCGAGTTCAAGAAATTGAAGCCCTGGTAAAAAACTAAAGAGCATTGGTGTTACCATCATTGATGAAATAAGCACTTATCCCTATGGAAAGTTTGTGCATATTCTCGATCCAGAAGGGAATGTAATAGAGCTGTGGGAACCCAAAGAGCGTTTTATTGACTCCTTACAAGTGCCAACAAATAAATAAAAAGCAGGCCATAAGCCGGATTCTGTCGTGCCTTATCATTAATCTAGGCGATGCATTGCTGCAACGCTCCATCCGCCTACCCTCCAACTTGGACGCGCTATCCTAAACGTTGGTTTACATGGCGTTTCACCGCATAGAGTTTACCTGGTTTCACTACAGCCGAACTGTACTTGCTTTCTGTTGCACTGGTCCTACCCCGCCTAAGGCGAGGCGACGGGCGTTACCCGCTATGCTGCGCTATGGTGTCCGGACTTTCCTCTCCGCCAAGGCGGAGCGATAAGGAGGCCTGCGATGCAAAAATACACTATTCCCTCATTTGTCTCTAATTTATCATAGGACAAAAAGGTGAGTTTGTTTATCTTTACCTCATGGGTGAATTTATCGTATCGGCTTTAAAATACAGACCGCAGACGTTTACGGACGTCGTTGGTCAACAAGCCATCACACAGACCTTACAAAATGCCATTGATTTAGGTAAGATAGCCAAGGCGATGCTTTTCTGTGGACCAAGAGGCGTCGGCAAGACTACCTGCGCACGCATATTTGCTAAAAAAATAAACAGTCTCGGTACCGATATTGACCCAAACGAGGATTTTGCATTCAATGTATTTGAACTTGATGCTGCCTCAAACAACTCTGTTGACGACATCAGAAGCCTCATTGAGCAAGTGCGAATTCCACCTCAAAAAGGGAGTTACAAAGTTTATATCATTGATGAGGTGCATATGCTAAGCACTGCTGCTTTTAATGCCTTTCTTAAGACATTAGAGGAGCCTCCTCAACACGCCATTTTTATACTTGCGACTACCGAAAAACAAAAAATCATCCCTACGATATTGTCAAGATGCCAAATTTTTGATTTTAAACGTATCAGTCCAAAAGACGCACAAGATTATTTAAAAGTGATCGCAGAACGTGAGGGCGTAGCTGCTGAAGACCAAGCCTTACACCTCATTGCTCAGAAAGCAGACGGTGCCATGCGAGATGCGCTATCCATATTTGACAGGATGATAAGTTATGCTGGCGAAAAGCTTACCGCCAAACATGTTTCGCTGAACTTAAATATATTGGACTATGACAGCTATTTGGGCATTACAGAACTGCTGCATAAGGGCGATTTGCACAATTGTGTCTTAAGATTCAACGAGTTGTTAGAACTAGGCTTTGATGGTTATCATTTTATCAACGGCTTATCCAAGCACTTTAGGGATTTGATGATGTGTCAAAACGAAGGCACAACACAATTGTTAGAAGTAGATGCAGCGACAGAAGCTGCGTTTATGGCACAAGGGAAAAGCATTCCAAAAACCTTTTTATTAGATGCACTTGATTTGACCAACAAATACGCCCTTCAATACAAAAACAGCCTACATCCCCATTTGCAAGTAGAATTATGCTTGATGCAAGTGGCTTCGCTTAACGAAGCCGAAAAAAAAAACAGTAAATCCTACATAAATCCCTTTGATGGTAGTGTTGCGCCCAAAGCAACACCCATAAAAGAGACAGTAGACACTTCGACAACTTCTGAAAAGATAGCCGCACCCGTTTTGGCAACCGCGACCAAAACCGTCATTGAACCCAAACAAGCGGCAGATACGCCCACCGAAACGGTTAATGATCAAGACCAACCGGCAGAAAAAGCTATTGAAATACCAGAAAATGAGGAAACCATCCAGTTAGACCTATCCGCACAAGGCGTTTCAGGCCTGTCCCTGTCCAGTCTAAAAGTGCAAAAAGAACACAAGAACAAGGTCGTTTCTTCAACTGACGACAAAAAGGTAAGAGACAACGAAGTAAACCAAAAAAGTATTGAGGAGCACTGGAAAAAATTCAGTGATAGTATTGCCGTTAATGGCGAAAAGAATATGGTTGCCCTGTTGCAACTTAACATACCCAGATTGAAAAATAAAGTTGAAATTCATTATGCCGTTCCAAACGACACCAACCGGGTTGAGCTTGAAAAAAACAGCAATGAATTGATGACGTATTTGCGCGATCAGCTTTCTAATGATGCACTTACGCTAAAATTACATTTGGATGTGAAAGAAGAAAAGAAATTTGTCTACACCAACGAAGAAAAATATAAGGCGCTTTCAGAAAAAAATCCAACGTTAAAACAGTTCAAGAAAAAATTTGACCTAGAGTTTTGATGCATAGGCACCTGCTAGTGCAACTCTTTGTATAAAAGCTTAACCATTCCGTCTGCCAAACCAACTTTGGGAACATAAATCTTATTGGCACCCGACTGCTTCATAGCCAAAAGATAGATATGAACTGCAGGTACGATTACGTCTGCTCGATCTTGATTTAACCTCAGATCAATAATTAACTCCTTTTGCGTAAGTTGTTTTAAATACTCATAATACTCTGAAAGCAGTATGTAGGAAAGTGGTTTTCCCATACGCACACCCGACAGCTTAAAAACCTTGTTGATGGTACCGCCAGAACCCACTACAGAAAGACGTTCGAGTTTATGGGTGTGTTTTTCAATCCACTTTTGGTAGGATGCCAATTCTTTATCCGTTACCATTTTGTTAAGCAAACGAACGGTACCAATTTTAAAAGACTTTGATGCAATGGTTTTACCGCGATCAATTACCGTCAGTTCGGTACTTCCGCCTCCAACGTCGACAAGCAGGTAGGATTTATGCGGTTTCATAACATCGTATAAGTCTGTGATCGCAATGATTTCTGCCTCGCGTTTTCCATCAATGATTTCAACTGACACTTCGGTTTCTTTTAAAATACGTTTCGCCAGTTGCGAACCATTTTTAGCTTCTCGAAGTGCAGAAGTTGCACAAGCCATATAATGTGAAACGCCGTGAACACCCATTAGCTTCTTAAAAGAAAGCATGGCGTCAATCATACGCTGTTGATTGGGCATTCCTATGGAACCATGCGTAAAGGTGTCCTGACCCAAGCGAATGGGCACACGAACCATGGTGTTTTTGGTAAAAAGCGTTGGTTTGTTTTTACGCTCAATAACGTTGCTGACCAGCAAACGCACCGCGTTTGAGCCGATATCAATTGCAGCGTATTTAGATATTCTCAAGGGGTGTTTAGTTTATTTTGATAATATGAATAGGTCGCCTCTTGTGAGCATAGCGGAGCAGCACCATTATTGCGATAAACAGGTTTAGCGCCATCATTTACCCAACGTGCCTTTACATTGTCATTCCAACTCAACTCAAAAGTATCTACAAGCTCTTGCTGTACGTCTTTGTCATAAATAGGACAGGTTACTTCAACGCGGTTGTCTAAGTTACGGGTCATCCAGTCGGCAGAAGAAATAAGTATTTCTCTGTCACCACTGTTTTCAAAAATTACCATTCGTGGATGCTCTAAATACCGATCAACTACACTGATGACTTCAATATTTTCACTGATACCAGGGACGCCAGGCACCAAACAACAGATACCACGAACAATCATTCGTATTTGAACGCCCGCCTGACTGGCTTCGTAGAGTGCAGCAACCATGTCGTAGTTGGTGATGTTATTAATTTTAATGCGTATGAGTGCGTTCTTACCCGCTTGTGCCAATGCCATTTCACGGGCAATACGTTCTTTGAGACCGGTTGAAGTAGAGAATGGAGAAATCAACAGGTGTTTGTGGATGGGTATTTTATAGCTTTTTTCTAAAAAAGTAAACACTTTATTGACTTCTTTTAAAATTTGCTGATTGGCAGTAAAAAGCGTGTAATCGGTATAGACACGGGCGGTGGACTCGTTAAAATTCCCTGTGCTTATAAAACCATAGCGCTTGAGCTTATCCCCTTCTTGGCGTTGAATTAAACAAGTCTTGGAATGCACCTTTAAACTCGGAATACCAAAAATCAGACGAACGCCTTCATTTTTAAGCATCTCAGCATAGCGAATATTGGCAGCCTCATCAAAACGTGCTTGTAACTCAATTTGAACGGTTACTTGCTTGCCATTCCGTGCTGCCTGAACTAGTGCATTTGCTACATGAGACTCACTTGACAAACGGTAAATGGTAATGAAAATGCTCTTAACTTTTGGATCGAGTGAAGCCTCTCTTAAAAAATCAACAACATATGCAAAGCTGTGGTAAGGTGCGAACTGCAAAAAGTCACGCTGACTTATTTGCGATAAAATACTTTTTTTTAGAGAAAAGCCTGCAATAGGCAATGGCGGTTTCTTGTCGTAAAGCAAATCATGGCGTCCCAAACTAGGGAACTTGATATAGTCCCTCCTGTTGTGATAGCGACCGCCAGGAATTACACTGTCTCTTGAACCAATTTGAAATTTTTCCAATAAAATCTCCAGGGTATCATCGTCAATATTTTTGTCGTAAACAAAACGAACAGGATCTCCCTCAACCCTGTCGCGAACACTTGAAGCTACTTTTTCAATATAACTCATGTTAATGTCGTCATCAAAATCAAGCTCTGCATCACGTGTAAACTTTACCATGTGCGCCTTAATGCTGGCAGGGGATAGTATTTGAAAAATGTGTTGCATTTGGTGACGTATAAGATCGTCTAACAATATCACATACTGCTTTCCGTCACGAGCAGGCAATACAACAAAGCGCTCAAGGTCTGTTGGCATTTGAATCAGTGCAAACTGTGAACTGCCATCTTCTTGTTCGATACGAGCGACTAAAAAGGCGTTGTTTCCCCTATTGCTAGGCAACATGCTGTTGTCATTTATAAGTATGGTGAGCAAAGACGGACTTACTTTTTGAGTAAAAAAAGCATGTACAAATTCAACTTGCTCCTCATCGAGAGCTGTTTCATCTAAAATAAAGATGTCTTCTTCTGCTAAAGCAGCCGTCAGCTGCTGTATGGTTTGAAAGCTTTCGTCTTGAAGTGCAATTGTCTTTTGGGTAATCTCTTGAAGCAGCGCTTCCGCATTGGTAGTCTCTGCCGCGTTCGAAGCCGCTTCCATCTGGGCAATACGTTTCACCGTTGCGTAGCGCACTTTAAAAAACTCATCCAGATTATTTGAAAAAATTCCTATAAAACGAATACGTTCAATCAACGGAACGCTTTCGTCTTGTGCCTCTTGCAAAACACGTCGGTTAAAGTCTAACCAGCTCAATTCACGATTTACAAATGGAAGTGTCACGGCTTGTCTATTGTTTTAGGAAAAAAATATTCGGCATTTGCTTTGGTAATCTCTGACCACAAAGATACGTCAAAGCGAAAAAGGACAGCAGCAGCTGTCGGAATATTATCCCCAGTAAAATCTGCTAACGAATACGCCAAAGAAGTACAGGCATTATTATGACCAAAAGTCATGACCGTATCCACGGTATCATCAAGACATCGAATAAACTCCAACACATCTTCCCCAGAAAAATCATATAGCGATTCGCTAAAAGAAATCTTATGCATGGGCACATTCATTTCTCGGGAAACAATCAAAGCCGTATGCGCCGCTCGTATTGCAGGACTTGAAAAAACAGCATCAATAACGCAGGCTTGATTTTGCAAAAAAGCACCCATTTTGTGGGCATCATCAATGCCACGCTGATTTAGCGGTCGATCTCTATCGGAAACATGTAGCTCCCAAGAAGACTTTCCATGACGCATCATGATCCATGTTTTCATTTCTAACTAATTGTGGGGCGTTAATGCGCTTAAGGCGCTTTGCGTTGTTTTGACCACGTATCTGCACTTTTTAAATATACAACACGGTCGTGTAAACGATTGGGTCTACCCTGCCAAAACTCCATCTCAAAAGGGTTAACTGCAATCCCGCCCCAGTGTGAGGGACGTGGAATGTCCTTGCCTTCAAATTGTTTCTCCAATGCTTCTTGTCGGGCTTCTAGAACTTCTCTTGAAGCAATTACATCACTTTGTGGGGATACATGAGCCCCAATTTGGCTACCTCGTGGTCTTGAAGCAAAATAAGTGTCTGATACTTCAGAAGCTACTTTCCGTGCTGTTCCAGAAATGATGACTTGTCGTTCTAGATTTGGCCAAAAAAAAGACAAGCTCACTTTGGGATTGGCAAAAAGGGCCTTGCTTTTATCGCTGTTGTAATTGGTATAAAAGACAAATCCATCCGCAGACAACTCTTTGAGCAAGACGATGCGGCCCTTAATTGTCCCGCTTCCATCGATTGTACTCAGTGTCATGGCGTTTACTTCCGCAACACCTCCACTTTGTGTTACCTCATCGAACCATTGGTTGAATAGATCAGCAGGGGAATTGGGAAGTTGCGCCTCGTCCAGTACGTTAGCTTCATAATTTTTACGAAGGTGTCCAAAGTCTCTTTCCATTTTATAAATGTACAAAAATGCGTCAGGAAATCACAGCACCATCTGACGCTAAAATCACGTTTGGAAATACCGCTTTTGCCTCATCTACAAACAAACCTAAATCTTTATATCTTGACGAGTAATGACCTAAAATCAAGCGACCCACATCGGCTTTTTTGGCAATCTCAGCTGCTTGCTGTGCAGTACTGTGCTTGGTTTGCTCCGCGAGTGCTGCATGTTGATTTAGAAAAGTAGCTTCGTGATACAACCAATCCGCTTTGTGAATGATGTCAATTACAGGAGGATGGTAGGCCGTATCACTGCAATAAGCGTATTTCATAACTGGACGAGGCGCAAAAGTGACCTTTGCATTTTCAACAATATGCCCATCATTGCTTTCTACATCTTGACCCTGTTGCAATAAACGATATTGGCTTTTATCAATACCCGCTGCTTGGGCAGCATCTGCATCAATTTTTCTAAGCCCTATTTTTTCTTCAAACAAAAAACCGTTGGTGTAAACGCGGTGTTTCAATGGTATGGTGCGTACTATTACATGGTCGTCTTCATAAACACACGCAGATTGATTTGAGGCTAATTCGTGAAAATGAAGGGGATAATTCATATTAGACTTGGACAACTTCAACAATAAAAGCAAGGCTTCCTTAATGCCTTTGGGTCCATAGATATGCAATGGTGCCTCGCGACCCAACAAACGAAATGAAGACACCAAGCCGGGTAAACCATAAAAATGATCTCCGTGCAAGTGAGAAATAAATATATGCTTGATATGAACAAAAGAAACCTTGGCTTTGCGCAATTGCACTTGTGTGCCTTCGCCACAGTCAATCAGGAAGCGATGCCCCTTAATTTCTAATAGTTGGGCAGTGGGATTTTTGTTCTCGTGTGGGGTAGCTGAATGGCAACCCAATATGGTTAGCTTCATCAATACCCTAAATCGCGTTCAATTTCTTCCATATCAACAATATCAAGCGCCTCTTGTAACGTTGGTGCCGTAGCTATCTCATCAGGGATTTCTGCTATAGACATCGTACCAACCACAACGACAAATGATTTCAATACTTTTTCTTTGTTGTACGCATTGAGCTCAGAAAATTCTAAAACGTGTTTTGTTTTTAAGCCGTCAATAGCTGATAAATCAATGACAATATTTTGCTCGTACAGGTTTTTGTAGTGTCCCTTGACCAGGTTTCTGAAATCAATGCCCACTGGGTCTGAGCTATCCCAAGTAAAAACAGTAGTGTTATCGTGTTGACTGACTTTCATGATTAATTCTTTGCGGCTAACAAATATAAAACAGCCATTCGAATTGCCACACCATTTTCCACTTGATCCAAAATAATTGCTTGATTTGAATCGACTACCGCACTCGATAATTCCACTCCCCTGTTGATTGGCCCCGGATGCATAATCACAATTTCTTTGCCTATGGCATCGAGCATGGGTTTGGTAATGCCATAAAAAGCAGCATATTCTCTGTTGGAAGGAAAGTAACTTGCTGACATACGCTCAAATTGCACCCTTAAAACATTGGCTACATCACACCACTTTAATGCTTTTTTTACATCCGTTTCTACCTTAACACCCAAGCTAGTGATATGCTTGGGTATCAATGTTTTTGGACCGCACACGCATACCTCAGCGCCTAATTTTTGCAAGGCAAAAATATTGGACAGGGCTACTCTTGAATGAAGGATATCGCCGATGATGACTACTTTTTTTCCTGCAACATCGCCAAGGCGTTCATTGATAGAAAACGTATCAAGCAATGCCTGAGTGGGATGTTCGTGTGCGCCATCACCGGCATTGATGATGGTTGCATCAACGTGTTTTGACAGAAAGCTGGCAGCACCTGGACTGGAGTGACGCATCACTACCATGTCTACCTTCATGGATAAAATATTGTTCACCGTGTCGATCAAGGTCTCGCCTTTTTTGAGAGACGACATGGAGGATGCAAAGTTTATCACATCTGCCGATAATCTTTTCTGTGCCAGTTCAAATGACAACTTGGTGCGTGTACTGTTTTCAAAGAAGAGATTGGCGATGGTAATGTCACGTAATGAAGGAACCTTTTTAATTGGGCGGTTGATCACTTCTTTAAATTGGGTTGCTGTATCAAAAATAAGCTGGATATCTGCTTCTGTGAGATATTTAATACCCAATAAATGTTTTACGCTTAATTCGCTCATATTATTTTTTTACCAGGTATACTGCATCCTCATCATCTTCTTCTTGCCAACATACCACAACACGCTCGTTTTGAATTGCATCAACTTGTCGGCCACAAAAATCGGGTTGTATGGGCAGATGTCTTGAAAATCTACGATCAATTAGGGTTAGGAGTTGCACTTCCTCTGGGCGGCCATAAGAGTCAATGGCTGTCAGTGCAGCACGAATACTTCGACCTGTGTACAAAACGTCATCGATTAGCACAATGCGTTTGTTCTCAACACCAACTTCCATATCGTTAACATTGGGGTTTAACACCTTGTCACTTCTTCTAAAATCGTCCCTGAAAAAAGTAATATCAAGCTGGCTTAGCTTTACATCAGCAACCTTGTAGTGATGTTGTAATATATGCAGCAGTCGCTCTGCCAATCGAACACCGCGTGGCTGCAAGCCAACAAGGACTGTTTTAGAGAAGTCTCCGTGGGTTTCTTTAAGTTGACAAGCTAAACGAAAAAGGATGATGCGCAGGTCTTCGGCACTAAGTAGTTGCTTTTGGCTCATCCAAAAATTTTTACAAAAATAGAAAAAATTGATGGTTTTTAAGTCTTTCTCCATTTTTCCGAAAAAATGCCTAATTTTATACTACCTAAATTTTACAGTTATGCTTAACAATGCCTACCGTTATTTTGCCGGAAGCTACTTCCAACTCATTCCCTTAACCATCATCATTCAAGCCTGCATTGGCTCCGTTGCTGTTTATTATATGCTGCAAGGAATTCCTGACCTTTGGGATATGATCCAACTGCTTTGCTGTGTTGCAGCTACAACCTCCTATCTAGGTGCCATATTAGCGCAGATACACGTTAGAAAAGTATTTCATATTTTCATATTTGGCATGATCATCAACATACTGCTTCTAACAATTCAATTAGCAGGCTGATTTTTGCTACTTTAGTGAAAATTAATCGTCATGTTACATCGTTCTTTATCCCTGTTCACTTTATTCCTAATTGCCTTGAGCTGCACCAACGCAAAACCTGAAACACCCAAAGCTGTACTGGTTATCCACGGCGGTGCAGGTTGGATTTCCAAAGAAAGCGTCTCGGATAGTATGGAACAGGCGTATATCAAAACACTTGGTGATGCATTAATCAAAGGAAGGGCGATTATCAAAGAAGGAGGAAGCAGCCTAGATGCCGTAGAACTGACTATTGAGCACCTTGAAGACTCACCCCTATTCAATGCAGGGAAAGGCGCGGTATTTACCTATAATGAAACGAATGAAATGGATAGTGCCATCATGGACGGTGCATCTGGAGGTGCAGGTGCAGCTAGTGGAATAACTACAATAAAAAACCCCATTCAAGTTGCACGTGCAGTGCTAGACCATTCCGTTCATGTGTTTTTGAGTGGCCCTGGCGCAGAAGAATTTGCCGTAGAACAAGGCCTCAAACAAGTGGATCCGTCTTACTTTTTTACCCAAAAAAACTACGACAGGCTTAAAGAGGTTAAGGTTTCGACTACCATGCCAACTCAAGAAAAATTAGGTACGGTAGGAGCTGTAGCACTAGACGTAAATGGGAATATAGCTGCTGGAACATCAACAGGTGGCATGACCAATAAGCGCTATGGTCGCATTGGTGACGTTCCTGTTATTGGTGCAGGCACCTATGCAGAAAACGGCGTTTGTGGCATTTCAGCTACGGGGCATGGTGAATTTTTTATTCGAAATGTAGTGGCGCACGACATAGCGGCGCGCATAAAATATGCAGGCCATGGTATCGATAAGGCAGCAACAGAAGTTATTGCTGAGCTAAAAGAAAAAGGAGGTGCAGGAGGTGTTGTTGGGCTGGACAGCCAAGGTCATGTAGTCATGCCTTTTAATACACCTGGAATGTTTAGAGGTTATATTTCGTTGGATGGCAGCCCAGTTGTGGCCATCTATGCCGAAGACTAGGCGTCTGCTGTGACTGCTAGGTTTTCAGATAAGCGCTTATATACACCCGAAGTTAGTTTTTCACGAATCGAAGAAAAGGCTTCCAGCGTTTCAGTTACATCCTCAAGTGTGTGTGAAGACGTTGGAATAAGGCGCAATAAAATCAATCCTTTTGGAATCACGGGATAAACCACGATAGAGCAGAATATACCGTAATTTTCACGAAGATCTCTTACCAATACCATCGCTTCTAAAACACTACCTTTCAGATATACTGGCGTGACACAACTTTGTGTAGTACCAATATCAAACCCGCGTTCTTTTAAACCCGATTGAAGCGCATTTACGTTTTCCCAAAGCTTGGCTTTTAACTCAGGCATGGTACGCAACATATCTAATCTTTTCAAAGCACCTTTAACCAATACCATTTGCAATGACTTGGCAAATACTTGCGAACGCATATTGTATTTCATAAAGTCCATGACTTCCTTGTCACCGGCGATAAACGCCCCTGTGCTTGCCATAGACTTGGCAAATGTGGCAAAGTAAACATCAATATCATCCATGACGCCCTGCTCCTCACCTGCCCCAGCGCCAGTAGCACCAAGTGTTCCGAAGCCGTGCGCATCATCAACCAAAAAGCGGAATCCGTATTTTTCTTTGAGCGCAGCAATTTCACGCAAACGCCCTTGTTCGCCACGCATACCAAATACACCTTCAGAAATAACCAAAATACCACCACCTGTTTCGTTGGCAACACGCGTGGCACGTTGTAGATTTTTTTCAAGACTCTCTATGTCGTTATGCCGGAACGTAAAGCGTTTGCCCACGTGTAAGCGAACACCATCAACAATACACGCATGGGAATCGACATCATAAACAATAACATCGTTTTTAGAAACCAAGGTGTCAATGGTTGAAAGGATGCCTTGGTAACCAAAGTTAAGTACATAAGCTGCTTCCTTACCCACAAATTCGGCCAACTCATCTTGCAGTTGCTCGTGGAAAGAAGTATGACCTGACATAAGACGCGCACCCATGGGGTAAGCAGAACCGTGTTCAGCTGCTGCTTCAGCGTCAACTTTACGCACTTCAGGGTGATTGGCAAGTCCTAAGTAATCATTAACACTCCACGTAATCACTTCCTTACCTTGAAAATTCATACGGTTACCAATTTCACCTTCTAATTTTGGAAAAGCGAAATAGCCCTCAGCTACAGATGCCCACTTTCCAAGCGGACCTTTATCACTGCGGATCCTTGCAAATAAATCGTTTGTCAATGTATTGGTTTTAAAGTTGTTACAAATATAGGAATAAAGCTAATAAGAGCTGCAGTAGATCTAACGAATATATTCTATTGGTTTTTCCTTTTCGATATTTTTGGCGTCGAAAAAACCTTGTTCGCGCATCCATTTATCGCTGAATATTTTGCTCATATAACGAGAGCCATGATCGCAAAAAATAACAACTACAACACTATTTTCATCAAAAAAAGTACCTGCTTTATCCAACTGACGGGCAGCTTGGAGGGCTGCTCCTGAGGTATATCCAACAAATAAACCCTCTTTTTTGGCGATATCGCGTGCTGCATGCGCACTTTCCTCGTCTGTTACTTTTTCGAAATGATCAATAACATCAAAGTCTGTAGCAGAAGGAATGAGGTTTTTACCAAGACCCTCTATGCGATAAGGGTAGATTTCGTTTGGATCAAATTCTTGTGTCTCGTGAAATTTCTTTAAAACCGAACCATAAGCGTCAACGCCTATGATTTGAACATCTTTGTTTTGTTCTTTTAGATAACGTCCAATTCCAGAAATGGTTCCACCTGTACCACTGCTGGCAATCAAATGTGTAATCTTGCCACCTGTTTGATTCCATATTTCTGGACCAGTAGTCAGGTAGTGAGCTTCAGTATTGAGGTCGTTAAAATACTGGTTGATATAAATCGATCCTTCAATCTCGTCATTCAATCGTTTGGCCACTTGGTAGTAAGAACGTGGGTCGTCGGCACTAACATGCCCTGGGCAAACGTATACCTTGGCACCCATAGACCTCAACATATCTATCTTGTCTGGTGAGGATTTAGAAGTCACTGCCAGGATGCAATCATACCCTTTAATGATGCTTACCATAGCCAAGCTGTATCCCGTATTTCCAGATGTCGTTTCGATAATGGTATTGCCAGGCTTTAAAATGCCTTTTTTCTCAGCTTGCTCTATGATGTGAATGGCAATCCTGTCTTTATTAGAATGACCGGGATTAAAGGCTTCGACTTTGGCATAAAAGTCTCCCTTAAAATCTTTAGTGAGTTGATTTAGACGAACAAGTGGCGTGTTTCCAATCAGCTCTAAAGCGCTGTTATGTGCAGTTATTTTATTGGTTGTCATATTGTAGCACAAGCAGTGCAAAAATATTGGTGAGCAAATTTAATAAAAATCAACTAAATATCATTTTCCCTAATTCTTTTCTAAATAAAGCAGGAATGCATACTCCATAGCAACTTCTTTTAATGCCTCAAATCGACCCGAAGCACCACCATGACCAGCATCCATATTGGTATGCAAAAGAATCAAATTATCCCCTTGTTGCACATCACGAAGTTTGGCCACCCATTTTGCAGGCTCCCAATATTGTACTTGTGAGTCGTGCAAGCCCGTTGTTACCAATGTGTTCGGATATGCCAATGGCTTTACATTGTCATATGGCGAATACGATTTGATGTAGCGGTAGTACGTTTCATCGTTTGGGTTGCCCCATTCGTCGTATTCTCCTGTTGTGAGCGGAATAGAATCATCGAGCATGGTCGTTAACACATCGACAAAAGGCACAGCTGCTACTACCCCCTTATAAAGTTCTGGCGCCATATTCATGATGGCTCCCATCAGTAATCCACCTGCCGAACCACCCATAGCATACAAATGCCCTGTTGAGGTATATGACGCATCAATTAAAAATTTGGAACAAGCAATAAAGTCTGTGAACGTATTCTTTTTAGTAAGCTGTCGGCCGCTTTCATACCAGGTTCTGCCCAAATACTCTCCACCCCTGACATGGGCAATAGCAAATACAAATCCTCTGTCGAGTAAACTCAGGCGAACCGATGAAAAATATGGATCAATAGTGTTCCCATACGAACCGTATCCATACTGGAGCAAAGGTGTTTTGGAGGTCAATGCCGTATCAATGTGTCGTACCAATGAAATTGGAATTTTTGTGCCATCATCGGCAGTAGCCCACAAACGTTCGGCTACATAATTTGATTTATCAAAAGTACCACCCAAAACTTCTTGTTCTTTTTTGACTTCTTTGGTTTTTGTGACAGTATTGAAATCAATGACACTGGAAGGGGTTGTAAGAGAGGTGAAATTATACCTAAAGGTTTGGGCGTCAAAGTCGACATTGGTTCCCAAAGAAGCGGAATAGGTCTCACTTTCAAAATCCATATAATAGTCCTCACTGCCGTCCCATTTGACTACACGTAACTGCAGCAATCCGTCGATGCGCTCAGAAACCACCATAAAATCACGAAAAAGCTCAACGCCTTCCAACAGCACATCGTCACGATGCGGAAGCACATCAGTCCAATTTTTTTTATTTGGCGATGCCACTGGTACCTTGACCAATTTGAAATTGGTACTGTTGTCTGCATTTGTGGATATGTAAAACATGTCTTCAAAGTGTGCAACATTATATTCTAATCCGCGCTGTCGCTTTTGTATGGTATTAAACTTGCCTGTGGGCTTGTCGCTAGGCAAATACCGATACTCTGAGGTCAACGTACTGGTAGAACCAATCATGATGTATTCACGAGATTTTGAAGGATAAACAAAGGCGTAAAAAGTTTCATCTTTTTCTTCAAAAACCATGGCATCATCCGCTTGGGTGTCGCCAATTTTATGACGAAAAATCTTATCGGTGCGAAGGGTTTCTTTATCTTTTAAAGTGTAAAAGAAGGTTTCGCTATCGGCAGCCCAAGCTGCGTAGGAACTCACGCCATGAATCTCATCTTTGAGCGTTTCACCACTAATCAAATCTTTAACTTTGATGGTATAAATTCGTCTAGACAAGGTGTCAATACCATACGTTAACTTGGTATTGTCAGGGCTTACACTGAGTCCAGAAACTTGACAATAAGACAAGTCTTTGGCCAATTCGTTTACGTCAAGAAGTATTTCTTCGGCTGCATCTAGTGTTTTGTGCTTACGGGTAAAAATGGGGTAATCCTTCCCTTTTTCATAGCGACGTATATACCAGTAGTCGTTCAGAAAGTAAGGCACAGAGCTGTCGTCTTCCTTAATACGTCCTTTCATTTCCTCAAAAAGCTGCTTTTGCATCTTTTCAGTGGATTTAAGTACAGCCCTGGTGTAACTGTTTTCATCTTCTAAATATTGGATTACTTCTGGATCCTCTCGGTCGTTAAGCCAGTAGTATGGGTCCAAACGCGTATCGCCATGAATGGACAGTTCTTTGTCCTTGGGATTTGCATCGGGTGGAGTATGTGTCATGTGGGTGCAACTAAATAGAAAACAAAAATAAGTTGTTAAGGTAAGTTTTGAAGGCATAATGATGTATTTTTATACTCTAAATTACAAAAAAATTGAATCAAGACCAGCTGAAAAGTCTAATTGAGCGCCTGGGAGCGCTGAGGAGGTATCTTTGACATTGATGCCCGAAGCATTGATGTTGCCAATAAAGAAGAAAAAACGTTAGATCCCAACTTTTGGAATGACTCCAAAAAAGCGGAACAATTCATGCGTGAATTGAGAAGTACAAAGCAATGGATTACCGATTACGAAAAAGCCAACCTACTCGTTGACGAGTTAGAGGTATTGCTTGAATTCTTTAAATCGGATGAAGTAGAAGAGGAAGAAGTCAAACGTCATTTTGAGATTACCATCAACCATTTTGAAGAGCTGGAGTTTAAAAACATGCTTTCAGACGAAGGCGACAACCTAAGCGCCGTAATTCAAATTACCGCTGGTGCAGGGGGTACAGAAAGTTGTGATTGGGCGGCCATGCTGATGCGCATGTATCAAATGTGGGCCGAAAGAAAAGGCTTTAAAATAAAAGAGCTCAACCACCAAGAAGGCGATGTAGCTGGCATCAAAACGGTCACTTTAGAAATAGAAGGCGATTATGCCTTTGGCTGGCTCAAAGGCGAAAACGGCGTACACAGACTGGTACGCATCTCCCCTTTTGACAGCAATGCCAAACGCCACACAAGTTTTGCGTCTGTTTATGTGTATCCGTTGGTCGATGATTCCATTGAAATAGAAATAAACAGTGCCGATATTGAAATTACAACCGCACGATCAAGTGGTGCAGGTGGTCAGAATGTGAACAAAGTTGAAACCAAAGTACAACTGGTACACAAACCATCGGGCATACAAATATCGTGTTCCGAAACAAGATCACAACACGATAACCGGGATCGAGCCATGCAAATGCTTCGCTCTCAGTTGTATGAAATTGAATTACAAAAACGCATGGCGGCACGTGAAGACATAGAGGCCGGTAAAATGAAAATTGAGTGGGGTTCACAAATCAGAAATTATGTGCTCCACCCATACAAACTAATAAAAGACGTCAGAACGCAAGAAGAAACAGCAGCCGTTGAAGACGTACTCAACGGCGACATAGACCGTTTCTTAAAAGCTTTTTTAATGTCTCAAAATCAACCTAAAAATGAAACCTTATAATACCATAGATGCCCTAATTTTTGATTTTGGTGGCGTCCTTATTGATTGGAATCCTGCCTATGTCTTTTTAAAAGAATTTAGAGGAAATCAAGAAGAGATGAGCCACTTTTTAAATACCATTTGCTCGTGGGAGTGGAATGAAAACCAAGACGCCGGGTGCTCCATTAAGCAAGCTACTGAAGAACGTGTAGCCATGTTTCCCGAACACGAACGCCTTATTCGTATGTATTACGATCGCTGGGAAGACATGTTGGGATATGAACACACAGACACCGTAGACCTATTGAAAAGATTCAAAGAAAAAGGCAAACACAGACTTATTGGACTGACCAATTGGAGCCATGAAACTTTTCCTGTCGCTTTAAAGCGTTTCGATTTTCTATCTTTGTTTGAAGGCATTGTAGTTTCAGGAACCGAAAAAATGAAAAAACCAGATGCGCGTATATACAAGCTTACTTTAGATCGCTATAGGGTAACGCCCGAAAACGCCGTATTTATTGATGATAAGCTAGAAAATGTACATGCAGCCACAAAGCTGGGCATTCACGGCATTCACTTCACAACCGCTGCAAAACTCAAAAGAGATCTTGAAACGCTTGGCGTTTGTTAAATTTGAAAAAATTTTAAGATAACGCTGTTTAAAAGACTACTTTTACAAAAAAAGCATGAAAAAATTGGGGATTTTATCCTCGCTACTGCTGTGCGCCAGTTTTGGTTATACGCAACAACGTTACAGCATTAGCGCAAGCATTCAAGACAAGAATTCAGGTGATTTTCTACCCTTTGCAACGGTAACATTACGCGATGCGTCAAACAACAAACTGATTGGCGGTGCAGTTTCTGATGAAAGAGGAAAAGCTACCCTTGAAAGTAGCGTTCCGAATGTCGAAATACAGGTAGACTACGTTGGTTTTGAAACCCTTATTTTCAGAAAAACCCTCACAAAAAAAACAAATTTAGGTGCCCTACAATTAACACCAAAGGGAAACCAATTGGCAGGTGTTGATTTGGTTGGAAGAAGATCGGATGTAGAAATCAGGTTGGACAAACGGGTTTATAATGTAGGACAGAACCTGAATGCCAAAGGGACTAACGTCTCGGATGTGTTGGAGAACATTCCCTCACTATCCTTAGACTTAGACGGCAATTTAGAATTACGTGGCAGTGCCAATGTTCGCATACTCATAGATGGCAAGCCGTCTGGCTTAGTAGGTATTAATGGAATTGATGCACTTGCAGACCTCCCCGCTGAATCTATTGAACGGGTTGAGGTTATTACAGCGCCATCGGCACGCTATCAAGCAGAAGGTTCGTCGGGGATTGTAAACATCATATTAGCAAAAAACACCCTAAAAGGACTAAACGGTGTCTTTAATATTTCAGGCGGTAAGTTTGATAGTTATGGCGCAAATGCCAGTCTTAACTACAAGGTGGGCAAGTTTAACTTCTTTACCAATTCTGGCTATGGAGACAACACCAACATGGGTGGTGCCTTTCAAGAAAATACGTACACTCCAGTGGGTACCTATGATAAATTTTATGAAATACGGAGCTTTGATCGCAGAAGGGTTGGTAGCAATGTCAATTTGGGAGTTGACATCAGCCTTACTCAGAAAACAAAATTTACGTTCTCCTACGTCATAAATGACAGGGATGGGGAAGACATCACTGGCAATCAACAAAATCACACCTTGCTAGGCGAAAATAAGACGTTATCGCTGCGCTCTGAAATTGAAGAAGACAAAGACGTCAGCAAGCAATTTAGCTTTTCACTTACCCACAAATTTGATGAAGTGGGACATAAACTTGATGTCACGGTTCAAACAGAGCGTATTGTTGAAGATGAATTTTCAGATTTACAAACGCAAACGCTTCTTCCCACAAACGCCCTTGGTTTTCTGGAAGAAAACAATACAGAAGAGCGCAAAAAGCAGTTTCTAGCCCAAATAGACTACGTATGGCCTATTGATAAAAACACCCAATTCGAAGCAGGGTATCGAACCACCAACGAAAACCAAGACACGGGCTTTACGGTCTTAAATGAAATTGCAGGCGGTGCTGTGGTTGTTAACGAAGAACTCACCAACTTTTTAGACTACAAGCAAACCATTCATGCCGTGTATACACAGTTTGGAAAAAAATGGAATAGTTTTTCATTCCTGGCGGGATTGAGATATGAACACACCGATTGGACAGTTATCCAAAAAACCACCTCAGAGACGGGTAATAATATATTCGATGGCTTATTTCCAACACTTAATATTGGTTTTGAATTTTCAGAAACGGCCAACCTTACCTTTGGCTATAACCGTCGTCTGAGCAGACCTGGTGCAAGAGCTTTAAACCCCTTCAGATCAAGAGCTAGTGAAACCAGTTTTTATCAAGGGAATCCAAATCTAAGGCCCGGTTATTCTGATGGTTTTGATTTAGGTTATTTAAAACAGTTCAAAAAACTTACCCTGAATAGCTCTCTCTATTTTAGACGCACCTATGAACCAAGACAACGCATAACGGTTGAGTCTGGGGAATTTGTTGACGTAAATGGTGAAAGAACTGCTGTCATAAAGCGTTTTCCCGTAAACTTTGGAAGTCAGGATCGCTTTGGTTTTGAGGCCAACAGTGCTATTCGTTGGTCACCAATATGGCGCACCAACATAAGTTTTAACCTCTTTAAAACCGTTGACAAAGGAACCTATGAAAACCTAGTGCTGGACAACGAAAATGAGAGCTGGTCGGGGAATTTCCGCAACAACCTAAAACTTCCTTGGGATATCAATACGCAAATAAACATACGCTATATGGGACCGCAAGAATCGGCCTATGGAAGTCGAAAAGCATACAGCAGTACCAGTATAGGTTTGAGTAAAGATATTCTGAATAACAATGCGACCATAAACCTAAATTTTAATGATGTGTTTAACAGCAGTATATGGAGATGGAGTTCGTTTACAGAAACCATTTTGACTGAAGCAGAATACCAGAGACGTAAGCCTTTTTACAAACTTACATTCACATACAGGTTTAGACAGGAAAAAGAACGCCAAGGAAGAGGTAACGGCGACTATGGTGGTGGTGAAGGGGTAGAATTGTAGTTACTCCTTCGATTTTTGACGTTTTTCTTTAAGCCACTGCATTAAATTTCCCGTCAACCAAAAAGGAATAACAAAGGTGATAAGGAAAATCATCAACCAGAATCCTATGGTAAGGATGGTCAAGAATGCTAAGAAACCAAGATATTGATCAAATTCAATCATGGGTAAAAGTTTTTACAAAGGTACATATTGGATGCGTACCGAGCAACACTCAATTTGCTAATCCTTTTGTATTTTTGCACAAAACAACCACATGAAGTTTAGGAAAGAAAAAGATACCATGGGAAGCGTTCAAGTACCAGCCGATAAATATTGGGGTGCTCAAACAGAACGCTCTAGAAACAACTTTAAGATTGGCAGTCCAGGTTCCATGCCCATTGATATTATCTATGGCTTTGCTATTCTCAAAAAAGCTGCTGCCTATACCAACGAGGAATTGGGTGTCTTGAGCGCTGAAAAACGTGACTTAATCGCACAGGTATGTGACGAGATTGAAGCAGGCGAACTCAATGAACACTTTCCCTTGGTGGCTTGGCAAACAGGATCGGGTACCCAATCCAACATGAATGTAAATGAAGTGATTGCCAATAGAGCGCACGTACTTCAAGGACGTGTATTGGGCGAAGGCGAACGCACGCTACTCCCAAACGACGATGT
This sequence comes from Flavobacteriaceae bacterium, assembly GCA_002862705.1. Taxonomy (GTDB): domain Bacteria; phylum Bacteroidota; class Bacteroidia; order Flavobacteriales; family Flavobacteriaceae; genus UBA7446. The sequence goes on along the minus strand of PKDU01000031.1, from coordinate 13,952 downwards.
GAATAAGTCACAATCTTCAAACGACACCTTCCCTACAGGCATGCATATTGCCATTTACAAAAAGATTGTGGAAGTCACACTGCCTGGCGTTTCCCAGTTACGAGATACCTTGGCTAAAAAAGCTGCTGAGTTTGATGATGTCATCAAGATTGGGCGCACGCACTTTATGGACGCCACCCCTTTGAGCTTAGGACAAGAATTTTCGGGCTATGTAGCCCAACTCAACCAAGGCATTAAGGCTTTGGAAAACACATTACCACACCTGGCACAATTGGCACTCGGTGGCACTGCTGTAGGAACCGGCATCAATACGCCAAAGGGATATGCCCAAAGAGTATCTCGGTATATCGCACAATTCACAGGCCTTCCCTTTGTGTCTGCTGAAAATAAGTTTGAAGCACTGGCTGCTCACGATGCACTTGTGGAAACCCATGGTGCCCTTCGTCAGTTGGCCGTTTCGTTATTTAAAATTGCAAATGACCTACGCATCATGGCCAGTGGCCCGCGTTCTGGTATTGGCGAATTGATTATTCCAGCCAATGAGCCGGGCAGCTCCATCATGCCCGGAAAAGTAAACCCAACGCAGTGCGAGGCACTTACCATGGTCTGTGCACAAGTTATGGGCAATGACACAGCAGTGGCATTTGCGGGTACCCAAGGCCATTTTGAACTTAACGTATACAAACCTGTGATGGCATTAAATGTTTTAGAATCAGCGCAACTGATTGGAGATGCTTGTGTAAGCTTTGACCGCAACTGTGCGCAAGGCATAGTGCCCAATACAGATAAGGTTGACGAGTTGCTCAAAAACTCCTTAATGCTGGTAACGGCGCTAAATCCAAAAATCGGGTATTACAAGGCTGCAGAAATTGCCAATCTAGCGCATCAAAACAAGCTTACGCTTAAGGAAGCAGCATTGCAAACCGGGTATATTACCGAAGTGGAGTTTGATGAGTGGGTGCAACCCAAAAATATGATAGGGCGTGACTAAAATGGAAATTTGCGCCTACTCCCCAGCCCTGCGGTCTTTTTTCAAAACACTCAATGAGGAGTGGTTAAATAAGTATTTTGTGGTAGAACCCTATGATGCCTTCTTACTTGAAAATTGCGCGTCGGAAATCATTGATAAAGGAGGAAATATATTTTTTGGCAAGCTAAACGGGGTGGTCATCGGCACCTATGCCCTTTTAGCCCCGGTTGATGGCTGTGTAGAGCTTGGAAAAATGGCAATAACAGCAGCACACCAAGGAAAGGGTTATGGGCAACAATTACTGCAACACGCTATTAGCACAGCTGTTGCCTTAGGACATAAGGAGATGTTACTCTATTCAAACAGAAAATTAGAAAACTCCATTTACCTCTATCGAAAGTTTGGTTTTAACGAAGTGCCCAATGAAGATAGTCCTTATGAACGCGGGGATATCAAAATGCTGCTCAAACTTTAGGGCTGCTAATCAACCTTTGGCGCCAATTGTTCCAGCCGTACTTCCAGCTGAACAGCGCCAACAATATAAGCAACATAGGCAGTTGCATAAAGGCAAGCATATAAACATTCGGAGTGGAAACATCCAAAAACAAGGAATTGGTTTGAAAAGCCGTCCAATCAGCAGTAACCAAAAGTGAAATAAGCAGGTTATTACCCGCATGATATCCGAGTGCTAGTTCAAGACCTTCGTCCATAAGCGTGATGATGCCAAAGAAAAAACCCATGGACACATAGGACACCATCAATAGGGGGCCAAGTTTGTCAATCTCAGGATTTCCAAAGTGCATAAGTCCGAACATGAGCGAAGTGATGAGCAATGGAAAAATACGATGCTTAAATACTTGTCCAAACCCTTGCATCAAATAGCCACGAAAAAAGAGTTCTTCAGCACTGGTTTGTAAGGGTACCAAAACGATGGCTATCAAAAACAAGATGGCAAAAGCTTGTGGGTCGAAATTCCATTGAAAATCTGATGGATTACTGAAATACGAAATGACAAAAAATAAAAAATTCAACAAGACGATTGACCCAAAAGCAAAAGCAATGCGTTTCCAATCAATTTTTGTGCGTGAAGTTATAAATGCACGAATAGAAATATGGTGTAGCTTTCGTATTATACCCAAAACCAACACTGCCACAACGGCAAAAGGCAAAAGCATGAGCACTAAAGTTGTGTTAGGCGGAAGGGCTTGGAGTATGCCAGCAATATCAAGCGAGTCCAGCTGACCTATACCTACTGCGTTAATCACGGCAAAGATGTGCGGGAGATGTGCAACAAAAAAAGTAAATACGATGATCAAGCTTCCAATCACGTAGCGGTCAAAACGCCCCCCTTGGTTTTCTCGAATATTTTCTAAATGCATACCCTTAAATTTAATTTTCAAGGTACAAAATCTATTTTTTTCTGCTGAGCGAAAGGGTGGTTAACTTACAGGAAGAAACCAGTTTATTATCATCGTCAGTGATGGTTATCTGCCAGAGTTGCATGGTCTTGCCCATATGCGCAGCCACTGCTTTGGCATACACATGACCTGAGCGAACGCCTCGCACGTGATGGGCAGAAACTTCAATGCCACGAATTATGACGTCATCGGCAGCGCGAAATACAGCGCAAGCCGCACTGCCCACGGTTTCGGCCAAACCAGCCGTGGCACCTCCGTGTAATACGCCGTCTAATTGCAACACAGCAGGCCTAACAGGCATTTTGGCAACAAGATAATCTTCGCCAACTTCAATAAATTTGATATCGAGGGTATCGACAAACGTATTAGCACAGCGTTCTTGTATTTTCTTTAAGATTGCTTCTTGTTCCATAAAAAAAGAAGCGCCCCGCTGTTGCGGGGCGCAGATATAGTTATTTTACTTCTTCAAAATCAACATCTTCAACATCATCGTCAGAAGACGAAGCTGCATCGGCGCCATCTGTTGGAGGCGCTTCTGCCCCACCAGCTTCTTGCTGCGCTTTGTACATTTCTTCAGAGGCCTGTTTCCACGCTTCGTTAATGTTGTCTAGTGCAGTTTTGATGGCTTCCAAATCCTTAGACTCATAGGCCTTTTTCAACGCTTCAAGAGCCGTTTCAATAGGCGCTTTTTTGTCTGCTGATAATTTGTCTCCAAATTCTTTCAGTTGCTTTTCCGTTTGGAAAATCATTTGATCGGCATTGTTTAGTACATCAACTTCTTCTTTAGCTTTTTTATCGGCATCGGCATTGGCTTCTGCTTCTTTGCGCATACGCTCAATTTCTTCTTCCGTAAGTCCAGAGGATGCTTCGATACGGATGTCTTGGGATTTGTTGGTAGCTTTATCTAAAGCTGTCACATGAATCAAACCATTAGCATCAATATCAAAAGTAACTTCAATTTGTGGCACACCTCGTTGTGCAGAAGGAATCCCATCTAAGTGGAAGCGACCAATGGTTTTGTTATCAGCTGCCATGGAACGCTCGCCTTGCAATACGTGAATTTCAACAGAGGGCTGGTTGTCAGCAGCCGTAGAAAATACTTGCGATTTCTTTGAAGGTATGGTTGTGTTTGACTCAATAAGCTTGGTCATCACACCGCCCATGGTTTCGATACCAAGTGATAGTGGTGTTACGTCTAAGAGTAATACGTCTTTAACGTCGCCTGTTAAGACACCCCCTTGAATGGCAGCACCAACGGCAACCACCTCATCGGGATTTACCCCTTTTGAAGGCTTTTTGCCGAAGAATTTCTCAACCGCTTCTTGAATAACAGGAATACGCGTAGAACCACCTACCAAGATAACTTCATCAATGTCACCTGTAGACAGGCCAGCATCGTCCAAAGCACTTTTAACGGGGTTCATGGAACGCTTCACCAGCTCATCGGCCAATTGCTCAAACTTGGCACGGGTAAGTGTTTTTACCAAGTGCTTAGGGCCAGAGGCAGTTGCCGTGATATAAGGCAAGTTAATTTCTGTTTGCGTCGAAGACGACAATTCGATTTTGGCTTTTTCAGCAGCTTCTTTCAAACGCTGTAACGCCATCGGGTCCTTGCGCAAGTCGATGTCTTCGTTTTCTTCAAACTCATAGGCCAACCAGTGAATGATTACATCATCAAAGTCGTCGCCGCCAAGGTGCGTATCTCCGTTGGTTGACAATACTTCAAATACACCATCGCCCAATTCAAGGATGGAGATGTCAAAGGTTCCTCCTCCAAGGTCGTACACTGCAATTTTTCTGTCAGCACCACCCTTGTCCAATCCGTATGCAAGTGCTGCGGCTGTTGGTTCGTTGATGATACGTTGTACTTTAAGGCCTGAAATCTCGCCCGCTTCTTTTGTGGCTTGACGTTGTGCATCGTTAAAGTAGGCAGGAACGGTAATCACGGCTTCGGATACGCTTTGCCCAAGGTAGTCTTCGGCTGTTTTTTTCATTTTTTGAAGCACCATAGCTGATAATTCTTGAGGCGTATACAAACGTCCCTCTATATCAACACGTGGGGTATCGTTATCTCCTTTTACTACTTTATACGGTACACGTTCCACGTCATTTTTCGAATCAGAGAACTTGTTCCCCATAAAACGTTTTATGGACGAGATGGTTTTTGTGGGGTTGGTGACCGCCTGCCTTTTTGCAGGGTCACCTACTTTAATCTCACCACCATCAACAAAAGCAATAACCGAGGGGGTTGTGCGCTTTCCTTCAGCATTTGGAATAACAACAGGTTCGTTACCTTCCATTACGGAAACACAAGAGTTTGTTGTTCCCAAATCAATACCTATAATCTTACTCATTTAAATATGTTTTCAATGCTTATTTCAATCTTTGTGCCACAACAAATTCATGACAGGGTGTCATGTCTGGGGTTATCTGCGCTCAATAATGTATTTTTGAAAAAAAATTATATGTCTGCAGCTGCAAAAGTGTACAAGCGCGTCACGACTAACGCATTGATTGAGATGAAAGCGTCGGGAACCAAGATATCCATGCTCACCGCATACGACTACTCCATGGCCAAGGCTGTTGATGCGGCAAACATAGATGTGATCTTGGTGGGAGACTCTGCCTCTAACGTCATGTCGGGGCACGAAACAACACTGCCCATTACCGTAGATCAAATGATTTATCACGCCAGTGCGGTTGTCAATGCCGTGAAGCGTGCCTTGGTGGTAGTTGATTTGCCCTTTGGCAGCTATCAGTCAGATCCGAAAGAGGCCTTGCGATCTTCCATACGCATTATGAAAGAAGCCGGTGCACACGCCGTCAAAATTGAGGGGGGAGCCGAAATCAAAGATTCCATGGTGCGCATCCTTAAAGCAGGAATTCCTGTTATGGGGCATTTGGGGCTTACGCCGCAATCCATCTATAAATTTGGTACCTACACCGTTAGAGCCCGAGAAGAAGCCGAGGCTGAAAAACTATTGGAAGACGCCAAGCTGTTGGAGCAACTGGGTTGTTTTGCCTTGGTACTTGAAAAAATTCCTGCTGCTCTTGCCAAAAAAGTAGCCAAAGCGGTGCAGATACCGGTAATTGGTATTGGCGCAGGTGGCGATGTCGACGGTCAGGTATTGGTCTTGCATGATATGTTGGGGCTAACTACCGAATTCAGTCCGCGTTTTCTACGCCGCTATATGCATTTGTACGACCAAATGACAACAGCCATAAAGCAGTATGTCAAAGACGTCAAATCGAATGATTTCCCAAACAAAGACGAACAATACTAATTGCAACCGCAAATTCTTTTTGAAGACAACCACCTACTGGTCATAAACAAACCGGCGGGCATGTTGGCACAAGGTGACAACACCAAAGACCCTTCGGTACTGGATGTGATGAAAAACATCATTAAGCTAAGGGACAAAAAACCGGGGAATGTGTATTTAGGATTGGTACACAGGCTAGACCGACCCACCAGTGGGGTTATGGTTTTGGCCAAAACCTCCAAAGCACTGAGCAGACTGAACAAGCAGTTTGTCGACAAGACCACTTCCAAAACATATTGGGCAGTCGTCAGCGGAGAAGCTGCTGATAAACCAACACGGCTGTCGCACTACCTTCTCAGAAAGCAAGCGCAAAACAAATCCTACGCGCACAAAAAAGAAGTACCCAACAGCAAGTTTAGCGAATTGATTTACACAAAGAAATTGGCCTTAAACCGGTATACGCTGTTGGAAATTGAGCTGCTAACGGGCAGGCACCACCAGATAAGGGCGCAACTAAGCGCGGAAGGGCTTTGCATAAAAGGCGATTTAAAATACGGCGCCAAGCGCCCCAACAAAGACGGCAGCATACATTTGCACGCCCGTGAACTCACGCTCACCCACCCTACCCTAAAAGAATCCATAGGCTTTACAGCACCACCCCCTAAAAATCCTGTTTGGGATGCTGCACTAAAACGCGCATAGCAGCTACTTAATTTTTGTTATCTTGCAGGTAGAAACGATCCCAAATCGCAGCTACAACATGAAAAACCTACGGCTCACACCTGATTTTTTTTCGACCATACGCCATACCCATTTGCAAGTCGCTACAGCCACCAAAGATACCAAAAATTACCAGAGAGTATGTCTGTCTCAAAGCTGACTGAAAAGCGGTATAAAAAAAGCCAGCATACAACAAAACCTCAACGCAATACCCTTCTGGACACTACGCATACCCGAACCCATCACCCCCGCTTAAAACTTTTTTTAATACGCTCTAAATCTCTTTTATTGTCGCGATCTTTAATCGTTTCTCTTTTGTCGTAAAGTTTTTTTCCTTTTGCCAGTGCGATCCTCAGTTTGGCGAATCCTTTATCTGTGATAAACAAACGTAAGGGGGCTATGGTCAAACCGGTATTTTGAACTTCTTTGTGCAATTTTTTTAATTCCTTCTTTTGGAGCAGTAATTTTCGATCGCCTTTAGTACGGTGGTTGACATACCCACCATGACTGTACTCCTCGACATACATATTGATGATAAAAAGCTCTCCAGCATCATTAAACTCACAAAAAATTTGCTTGAAAACTTAGATGCAGCAGGCTTTCAAAAGGATGATTTACTGACTTTGCAAAAGTTGGTGGATATGGAAAAAAGCGATTTGTATGATGTTATGGAATACGTTTTCAATGGCGACTATATCGCAATGATACGAGAGGCCCGAGCCAAAGCAGCCGAAGCGACCATTTTTTCCCTTCTCAACGACAAACAAAGAGAATTTATCACATTCGTTTTGAGTAAATACATTCACATAGGCGTTGACGAACTCGACCAAGATAAACTTCCAATATTGCTAACAAATAAGTATCAGTCATTGGAAGATGCAAAAGAAATATTGGGAGACGTGGCAAACATCAGCAGGCTGTTTGTCGAGTTTCAGGAACACCTTTACAATCAGAAAGTTGCGTAATGACTGATTGTATCATATAAACTAGTGACTAAAAGGACTGTAATTACTTATATCCAATTCCGCTTTCCCACATAAAAGCAAAGCCCAAATCAGGAATTGGCACCACCAAATCAGCCCCAAACATTAAAACTCATTTTTACTGTGTGAAAATATAAAATTGGTTACTTTTGTCTTTAACGCCTTTTTGTATGAAACAAGAGTACGTTCAAATTTTTGACACCACCTTACGGGACGGAGAGCAGGTTCCGGGCTGTAAGCTTAACAAAGCTGAAAAGCTCGTCCTGGCCAAACGCCTTGATGAACTTGGTGTTGACATCATAGAGGCGGGCTTTCCCATTTCCTCACCCGGAGATTTCGAGGCCGTTAGCGACGTAGCCAAAACAGTGCGCAACGCCATTGTCTGCGGACTCACTAGAGCGGTTCAAAAAGATATTGACGTGGCAGCAGAAGCCCTAAAACCTGCCAATCGCGCACGTATTCACACAGGCATTGGTACTTCCGACTCCCACATCCAACACAAATTTCGCTCTACACGTGAAAAGATTATCGAGCGTGGTGTGGCAGCCGTCAAGCACGCAAAAAAATACGTAGAAGACATTGAATTCTATGCAGAAGATGCCGGCAGAACAGACAATGCATACTTAGCACAAGTTTGTGAGGCCATGATCAAGGCCGGTGCTACCGTACTAAACATTCCCGATACGACAGGCTATTGCTTGCCCGAAGAATACGGTGCCAAAATAAACTATCTGATGGAGCACGTGCCTTCCATGCACAAAGCAACACTTTCGTGTCACTGCCACAACGACCTTGGGCTTGCCACTGCTAACTCCATCGCTGGGGTAATTAACGGTGCACGCCAAATTGAATGTACCATCAACGGCATAGGTGAACGCGCGGGCAACACCTCTTTGGAAGAGGTGGTAATGATCATGCGTCAACACCCCAACTTAGGGCTAGACACCAACATTAACACTCAAATGCTTTCTGAAACCAGTCAAATGGTATCCGACGCCATGGGCATGATTGTGCAGCCCAACAAAGCTATTGTAGGTGCCAATGCATTTGCACACAGTTCTGGTATCCACCAAGACGGGGTCATCAAAAACAGAGAAACATATGAAATCATTAACCCGCACGACGTGGGCGTTGATACTTCTTCTATTGTACTGACCGCCAGAAGCGGTCGTGCTGCCCTCGCCTACCGTGCCAAAAATATTGGCATCGAACTCACCAAAGATGAGTTGGACTTGGCATATGCAACATTCTTGACATTTGCAGATCAGAAAAAAGAAATAAACGACAACGACATTCCTGAAATTGTAAAATCTGCTGGAATAAGTTTATAACTACATGAAAAAAACACTTTTTGACAAAGTTTGGGACAGTCACGTGGTATCATCAGTAAAAAATGGTCCAGACATACTCTACATCGACAAACACCTCATACACGAGGTAACCAGCCCGCAAGCTTTTAATGTGTTGGAAGAAAAAGGCATTCCGCTATTTAGACCCAACCAAGTAGTCGCCACGGCCGATCACAATGTTCCCACAGAAAACCAACATTTACCCATCCAAGATGCCCTGTCGCGCAAGCAAGTAAGCCAGCTTACCAAAAACTGCGAAGCGCATGGCGTTAACCTCTTTGGATTGGGGCATCCCTATCAAGGAATTGTGCACGTTATTGGTCCAGAACTTGGGGTTACCCAACCGGGCATGACCATGGTTTGTGGCGACAGTCACACCTCTACGCATGGTGCATTTGGTACCATTGCTTTTGGCATAGGAACCAGTCAGGTCGCGCAAGTATTTGCCAGTCAATGCGTATTGGTTGACAAACCCAAAAGCATGCGTGTTGTTGTTTCGGGCAAACTGCACCCAGCTGTTGAACCCAAAGACGTGGTGCTCTATGTCATCGCCAAATTGGGAACCGACGCAGGCACGGGCTACTTCGTAGAGTTTGCAGGTAATGTTTTTGAGGAAATGAGTATGGAAGGCCGCATGACGGTTTGCAACATGAGTATTGAAATGGGCGCACGTGGTGGCATGATTGCTCCAGACCAAACCACATTTGACTATGTAAGCAGACGTGAATTTGCCCCCAAAGGCGAAGCACTTGAAGCTAAAATAGCGCATTGGAAAAGCTTACCAACAGACGACGGTGCAGCCTTTGATGCAGAACACCACTTTGATGCAGCAGACATACGCCCCATGATTACCTATGGCACAAATCCGGGTATGGGCATCAAAATAGCGGATAAAATTCCGTCTTCTGACGATGCCAGTTTTGTAAAATCATTGGAATATATGGGACTTGAAGCAGATACCTATTTGCTCGATATGCCCATCAGTCATGTCTTTATTGGCAGTTGTACCAATTCGAGAATTGAAGACTTCAGGGCTGCAGCCGCACACATCAAGGGAAAACAAAAATCGCCCGATGTTGCTGCACTGATAGTGCCGGGTTCGCAGCAAGTGGCAAAACAAATAGTCGCTGAAGGACTTGATCAAATATTTGAGTCGGCTGGATTTAAGCTACGTCAGCCGGGTTGTTCGGCTTGTTTGGCCATGAATGACGACAAAATTCCTGCCGGTGCCTATTGCGTTTCTACGTCAAACCGAAACTTTGAAGGTCGTCAAGGGCAGGGCGCACGAACCCTATTGGCAAGTCCTGTTACCGCAGCAGCGGCAGCAGTGGCTGGAAAAATTGTTGATGTAAGTCAAGTATAATGGAAAAATTTACACTTCTAAAAAGCAACATGGTTCCCCTAACGGTGGAAAATGTGGACACCGATCAAATCATTCCAGCGCGCTTCTTGAAAGCGACAGACCGAAAGGGATTTGGCGAAAACCTATTTCGCGATTGGCGCTTCACCCCCGACGGACAAATCAAAGAAGACTTTGCCCTAAACCAAAGCCAGTACAAAGGTGCAATTTTGGTGGCTGGAAATAACTTTGGCTGTGGATCAAGTCGAGAGCACGCTGCTTGGGCGCTTGCCGATTATGGTTTTAAGGTAGTTATTTCGAGCTTTTTTGCCGATATCTTTAAGGGAAATGCACTCAACAACGGCATACTTCCCATTCAAGTTTCCCTCGAAAATTTACAGCGCATATTTGCGGCCATTGACCAAGACCCATCCGTTGAAGCCATCGTTGATATCGAAAATCAAAAATTGCTGATTGATGCAGCAGGCATTGCGGTAACTTTTGAAATTAATGACTACAAGAAAATGTGCTTGATAAACGGCTATGACGATATCGATTATTTGATTAGTCAAAAAGAAGCCATTGAGGCATTTGAACAAAAACGTGCGTAATCACGTATAACAAAGCAGCATGAAAAAAAATATAGCAGTACTTCCGGGTGACGGTATTGGACCTGAAATTATTCAAGAGGCTGTCAAAGTATTGGATGCCGTAGCCAAAGCCTACGACCACGAATTTGACTACACCTATGCAGACATGGGCGCCATTGCCATTGATAAAACGGGTAGTCCCCTACCCGAAGCCACACTAAAAGCAAGTTTGGAAAGCGATGCGGTATTGTTCGGGGCTATTGGCGATCCCAAATACGACAACGACCCAAATGCCAAAGTACGCCCAGAGCAAGGTTTGCTTGCCATTAGAAAGGCACTGGGGTTGTTCTGCAACATCAGACCGGTAAAAACCTTTGATGCCTTGTTGCATCAGTCCCCGCTAAAAGAAGCGCGAGTCAAAGGCACCGACTTCGAAATGTACCGCGAATTAACAGGTGGAATCTATTTTGGGGAAAAGAAATTATCAGATGACAAGAATACCGCTTCTGACCTCTGTCAGTACACCAGAGCTGAAATTGAACGCATTGCACACAAAGCATTTGCTGCGGCGCGTAAAAGACGTAACGTGCTAACACTCGTTGACAAAGCAAACGTATTGGAGAGTTCACGCCTGTGGCGACGTGTGGTAACGGCCATGCATCAAGAGATCTATAGCGACGTAGAACTTCGCTATTTGTTTGTAGACAACGCTGCCATGCAAATGATTTTGGCGCCAAACCAATTTGACGTGATGCTAACAAGCAACTTGTTTGGTGATATTATCTCTGATGAAGGAAGCGTTATTGGTGGTTCTATTGGATTGTTGCCTTCCGCCTCTGTAGGCGAAACGCATGCCTTGTTTGAACCCATTCACGGCTCTTTCCCACAAGGCGCAGGAAAAGGCATTGCCAATCCCATTGCCATGATTTTATCCGCTGCCATGATGCTAACCCATTTTGACATGGACAAAGAGGCTACGGCCGTTCGTGCTGCTGTGGACTTGGCGCTTGCCAAAGGGGTGTGTACTCCAGAGGTATTCCCTGAAAACAACTACGCCACCTCAGACGTAGGCGATTTTATCGCCAACAATATTGCATAAAAAAAGGGGCGTTAAACGCCCCTTTATTGTTCATTTATGGATGTTATTATTCTTCGCCATCCATTTTACGCTTGAGATCTGCAAGTGCATCTAAATCACCAAGGGTGGATTTTTCTGCATTTTCAGTCATTTTACGTTTGGCTTTTTTCACATTATCCGCTTCCATCCCTTTAAAAACGGCTGCGTGTGACATTACAACGCGCTTGAAGTCTTTGTTAAATTCAATAACCTTAAACTCAGCTGTTTCGCCTTTTACAAGCTTGGTACCGTCTTGCTTTTCCAGGTGACGCCCTGGCACAAACGCCGTGATGTAATCATTAAGCACTATGATAGCGCCCTTGTCAACGATTTCTGTAATGGCAAGTTCGTGACTAGAGCCTTCGCCGTATGTTTTGGCGTATTTTTCCCAAGGATTGTCAGTTGTTTGTTTGTGTCCAAGACTTAGCTTGCGACCTTCAACGTCCAACTCAAGAACAATCACATCAAGTTCTTGTCCAACAGTAACCACCTCAGATGGGTGTTTTACTTTTTTGGTCCAAGACAAATCAGAGATGTAGATTAAGCCGTCTATACCTTCTTCTAGTTCAACAAATACACCAAAGTTGGTGTAGTTACGAACAATACCTGTGTGCTTAGAGCCCAATGGGTATTTGATGGTAATATCGGTCCAGGGATCTTGTGAAAGTTGCTTGATGCCCAAAGACATTTTACGCTCCTCACGATCAAGATTAAGGATAACTGCCTCGACCTCTTGTCCTACTTTAACAAAGTCCTGTGCAGAACGCAAATGCGTACTCCACGACATTTCAGAAACGTGAACAAGACCTTCAACACCAGGAGCTACTTCAACAAATGCGCCATAATCAGCGATAACGGTAACTTTACCCTTAACGGTTTCGCCCTCGTTCATTTTCTCGTCAATAGCTTCCCACGGGTGCTGCGATAATTGCTTCACACCAAGTTGGATACGTGACTTATCATCATCAAAGTCAAGGATAACCACATTGAGCTTTTGCTCTACCTCCAAGATTTCGCTTGGGTGGCTGATGCGGTTCCAAGATAGATCGGTAATGTGGACCAGTCCATCTACACCTCCAAGGTCGATAAACACCCCGTAAGAGGTAATGTTTTTAACCGTTCCTTCAAGTACTTGACCTTTTTCAAGTTGTGCAATGATTTCTTTTTTCTGCTCTTCGATGTCCGCTTCAATCAGTGCTTTGTGGGATACCACAACGTTTTTAAACTCATGGTTGATCTTAACAATCTTGAACTCCATGTTTTTGTTCACGTACTGATCGTAATCGCGAATTGGTTTTACATCAATTTGCGAACCGGGTAAGAATGCTTCAATGCCAAATACATCTACAATCATACCTCCTTTGGTACGACATTTAACAAATCCAGTAACAACTTCTTGGTTGTCGTGCGCTGCATTAACACGATCCCATGCCATGATGGTACGTGCCTTGCGGTGCGACAATACAAGTTGTCCGGTTTTGTCTTCGCGGGTGTCAATCATTACCTCAACCGTGTCCCCTACTTTCAGGTCTGGGTTGTAGCGAAATTCATTAAGCGAAATAACACCTTCAGATTTGGCGTTGATATCAATAATGGCTTCGCGATCGGTCATGTGAATGACTTTCCCAACAACAACGTCTGCACCTTGTGTATCTACAAAGTTTTCAGAAACGAGTTGTTCGAATTCTTTTAGTTTGTCATCCTCAACGGCTTCAATACCCTCCTCAAATCTTTGCCAATCAAAACTGGAAAGGAATTCTTCAGGTGAAACGGTTGGTGTGGAATCTTTTTCTGGAGTTACTGTTACTTCTTGCTCAGCTTGAGCTTCTTCAGTAGCTGTTGCCTGTGTGGCGGTTTCTGTAGTCGGAACAACTTCCTCGGTTGTTTCTTCTACAGCTTGTTTTTCGTCAGCCATGCTGCGGTATTATTTGTATTCTGCTTGGCGGAGTAAAGGCGCTGCCTTACAGAAGGGTTATTTATTTTTTTTACTCTTGTATTACTCTAAAGCGCTTCCCAAGAGGACGGCAAATGTAATATTTTTATTTATATAGGCAAAACTTACTTGTTTTAGATGCTATTAGGTAGATTCAATTATGAAAACCCCGTTCGAAATTCATTGTTTTTATGCGGTTGCGCGGCAGCGGAACAAAAGAGGATTGAAAACTTACTTCCTTAAAAGTACTTTCCATTACGTAGATGGCTA
>PKDU01000011.1 GCA_002862705.1 Flavobacteriaceae bacterium | reverse complement strand
GTCGGCTCGTCACATCCTGGGGCTGGAGAAGGTCCCAAGGGTTGGGCTGTTCGCCCATTAAAGTGGCACGCGAGCTGGGTTCAGAACGTCGTGAGACAGTTCGGTCTCTATCTGTAGTGGGCGCAAGAAATTTGAGTGGATCTGACTCTAGTACGAGAGGACCGAGTTGGACTAACCGCTGGTGTATCTGTTGTTCCGCCAGGAGCATTGCAGAGTAGCTATGTTGGGAAGGGATAAGCGCTGAAAGCATATAAGCGCGAAACCCACCACAAGATGAGATTTCTTTTAAGGGTCGTAGGAGACGACTACGTTGATAGGTCACAGGTGTAAAGGCAGTAATGTCATAGCCGAGTGATACTAATTACCCATAAACCTATCGTAACAACCTTTTCTTTTTTGTTGTTATTATCAATTGCTAGCTATCTATTTTTTATTCTCAATATGATTGTATTGCGCAGTTTGTTGTACCCCAACTACTGCGATACACGTCTTCACTTTGAATTAGCGTGTAAACCGTTAAGGTGACTATTGCATTGGGGCTCACCTCTTCCCATCTCGAACAGAGAAGTTAAGCCCAATAGCGCAGATGGTACTGCCACTGGTGGGAGAGTATGTCGTCGCCTTCTTATTTAAAAACCTCTAAGTTTTCTTAGGGGTTTTTTTTATGTCTTTTTTTGATTATTTATGTTCCCATCTCAATCCGCCTGAGGTAGATAAGCCAATTAGCGCAGATTGTACTGTCCGCCAAGGAGGAAGCGTATGTCGTCGCCTTCTTATTTAAAACCCTCTAAGTTTCTTACGGGGTATTTTTATGCTCTATAATGAATGTTACTGAATTTAAGCGATTTGACATAGCTTGATTTGAGGTCATACAGGAATAACGTATGATCTCCACAAATGTTACACCTCAGCTTTAATGCAATAGAGCAGCCAAACCCAGGCCAAAGAAGATTGCCAGTACTTTGGACAGCTTGAGCTTATGGTTTTCAGCGCTCTCAAAAAGTATGGTTGTAGAAATATGCAGCATTACACCTGCAACAAGTGCTGTAATGTTAAGTGCATAGGGTTGCAGCGCTGGAATAGCTACATTACAAAAACTTCCCAATGGTGTCATCAATCCAAAAACAATGAGTATTAAAAATTTGCGTCTCAAAGAAGATTTACTTTGCCATAATGCGACTACAAGAAGCATGGCTATGGGCAATTTGTGAATGGCAACCGCCCAAAGCAACTCTTGGTGTTGCGCAATGGGAAAACCCTCGATAAAGGCATGTAGCGATAAACCAATAACCAAGACCCAAGGTAAGTTGGAATTTCCATGCGTATGGATATGTCCGTGCTCAGCCCCCTTGGTAAGGTTTTCTAAGGCTATTTGTACCACGATACCCGCCAATACCCAATAACTGATGTGGCCATTTCCATGTACAAATACTTCTGGAAATACAGCGGTGATGGTAGTAGCCAGCAGAAAGGCACCACTGAATGCCAAAAGTAAGGGCAATTGTTTTCGTAGTGTCGATTTTCCTATCAACACAAATAATGCACCTAGCGCAACTGCTAAAAAAGGAAGAATATAATTCATTTTCTTGCTACCAAAATTAAACGTTCTGCGGTTTCTGCCTTAAATGGTGTTAAAGTATAATCGCCAAATACGTCTTGAACGTTAAAACCAGCCACCTCAAGCATTTGCTTAAAATCGGCATATTCAAGTGCTGCTACCCGTTCTTGAAACCTATGGGATACGCCATTATCGTTAAATGAAATGTCTTTTTGTATCCATCCCGCTTCAAAAGTACGCTTTAATGTAAACTGTATACCGCCTTTGGTGACTACCTCATATGCCACTAGGCCTTGTTTTACCCTTGGTGCGTGTAGAAAATCAATAACGACATAGCCACCAGCTGCTGTACTGTCGTAGAAAGCCTGTATGGCCTTCTGGCTGTCGTTTTTATCTTCGAAATAGCCAATACTAGTAAATAGATTTAACACTACCGCGGCTTGCTTGTGTGCCGGTGTTCGCATGTCGTGTACGTAAAATTTCACCTCTAAACTTTTGGATTTAGCTTCTTTTTGTGCAAAAGAAATGCTGTTGGGACTCAGGTCAATTCCCGTTACTTGAAAACCTTGCGAAGCCAAGTATAAAGCATGCCTACCTTTACCGCAAGCGACGTCTAAAATGCTTTGATGCTGTTCTAGCTTTAGGTAAGCAAGTAGATTTTGCAAGAAAAGTGTTGCCTCAGCAATGTCTCTGTCTTGATATAATATGTGGTAATAAGGCGTGTCAAACCAAGTCTGATACCAAGCAGGATTATCTTCCGTCATGCTGCAAATTTAAACTATTTTAGCCCCATCAACTTGCAAAACGAGATTTATACGATAGCTGTAAATTTCGCAGCAAAGGAAATGATTAAAAATCAATTAGTTAACCTAAATTTAGGCATATGATCAAAAGCGATTCGGGATTGTTTCCTATGGTGGCCAAAACCTTATTTGGCTTGGAAGAGATATTGGCACAAGAGTTAAAAACCTTGGGCGCACAAGCTGTTAAGATTGGTGTGCGAAATGTCCAGTTTGTAGGCGATACCGGCTTTATGTACAAGGCAAATTTGTGTTTACGCACCGCCTTGCGCATTCTAAAGCCCATCTACAGAAGCAGTATCTCCAAAATCGATGAAGTCTATCAGGTCATGCACGGGATTGCTTGGGAAGATGTCATGGGCGAAAACAGCACCTTTGCCATTCGCGCTACCGTGATGACAAGCGAGCCGCAAAACAGCATGTATGTGGCACTAAAAGCAAAAGATGGATTGGTAGACCGATTCCGTAGCCGCGTGGGCTCACGGCCAAATGTAGACAAGGATTTTCCTGATTTTAGCATTCATTTATATGTTACCGATAGGATAGTAGAGGTTTCCCTCGACAGTTCAGGTACTTCCTTGCACCAGCGTGGTTACCGATCTGCTACCAACATTGCCCCCATAAACGAGGTATTGGCAGCTGGCATACTGATGCTTTCAGGTTGGCGTGGTGATACCGACTTCCTCGACCCAATGTGTGGAAGTGGCACGTTACTGATAGAAGCAGCCATGATAGCGTGTAATATTCCACCCAATTTGAATCGTAAAGCATTTGCCTTTCAAAAGTGGTCAGATTGGGATAACGACCTCTATGAAAAAATAGAAGCATCGTCGCTTAACAAAACAAGATCGTTTTCCCACAACATAACAGGTTATGATAAAGCACCCTCTGCCATTCGAAAAGCAGCACAAAATATCAGCAATGCCAACTTGGACGATTTTATCAAAATTGAAAGAGAAGACTTTTTTAAAACTGAAAAATTAGACCCAGACAAATCCCTACATATAGTATTTAACCCGCCTTATGGTGAGCGGCTACCTATCGATGTAAATGTCTTTTACAGCTGCATAGGGGATACCCTAAAACAATCCTATGCTGGAACGCAAGCGTGGTTTATTACCGCCAATATGGAAGCCTTAAAACATGTTGGGTTAAGACCTTCAAGGCGTATTAAGGTGTTTAACGGCAAACTGGAAAGTAAGTTTGTGAAGTACGAAATATACAGCGGCACTAAGAAGGTTCATAAAACTAAAACTGAGTAATGCGCGCAAAGACAAAAGCTTTCTTGCTAAACCTGTTGTGCTTCGCAGCATTGTTTTTTCTTTATCGCTTTGTTTTGCTGTTGCTGATGGGCTTACCTTTTCTGTTGGTAATGCTTATGGCAGCAATATTGGCCAGTTTGAGTGCACCTAAATTTTTGGTCAAAAAAGAAGTCTTGTGGGTAAAGTTCCCTTGGCAAAAATCGCCCCATAAGTGTTGATTATTTCTTGTAGATAGGCAACTGGTAGCTGATGGTATAGTTTATTCCTGCGCCGTAAGGGTTGTTGGTCAGTACCTTATTAAACCCCGGAATAAATAAATTTTCGAAGTTAGCTGGGTCTTTGTCAGAAAGCAAGCGATGCATTTGCATGCTTATACCCATATAGAGATTATGCAGTAATTCCGCTTTAAATCCTAGGTGCAGTTCAATCCAATTGCCGTTTAGGCCTTCGTAAGTTGTGGGTGTACTCAGGTTTACTCGATTATTTTCTTCCCAATACTTGTCACCTATAAGGCGATTATATCCCAGTAATATTTGCTTGTGTTGACTAATGCCATATCGAAACCCAACAACAATCAGGTTGTCCATACCGCGCCAATTGTCATAAACATTGTAGTCGACACCAAGCTTTAGGTAAGAGCCAGCCGTTTCAAAATGCACACCATCTTGGTTTACATTTTTGGTTTCATTGCCTATTTCACCCGCTACATATAAGTTTCTTGTGAGTCTATAATCACCTACCAATTCCAGTCCTTTGTAACCGGGTTCTATCAGCATGCGAATGGGTTTGCTGATGTCAATTCCAATTCGCAAACCGTAGCGTAATTCATTGGGCAGGCTATCCTTTTTAACCTCCGTTTGAGACCAAACAGACGTAAAAATCAATAATGTCAAAAAATTAATGTAATATTTTAACATGCGTATTGTTATTATCTGAAATTGAGTTAGTTAGTATTTCTATTGTACTTATAAAATTTAGTGTATTTCCTGTTGAAAATGTCAAATTAGTGAAAACAGTTTTGTACCCACAAGCACGACTTATAAATTGATCTTCTGGGTCGTAGTTAAACGTAATAATATCTTCAGCCGCATTGCCATTTTGCGTCGCAGTTAATGTAAAAGAAGTGCTGCCGGCAAGGGTCTTTAGTGGAAGGGCAATGGAGTCTGTCGTGGCGTTGTATAATGTTCCCTCCATATCCATGCCTTTAACCTGTAAATCAGTTACTGATTTCTTGGTATCGGTTTGATTCTTACCATAAAACACCACAATCAATTTAGGCGTTCCTGGCGTATCTTCAAGACAGATGTCATCAGGTTCACACGCGGTAAGGCTTAGCAATGCTACAGCAATAAGAGTTAAAAGCTTCTTCATAATCTCTTAGACAAAAGTACAATATTTTCAACGTGCTGGGTATGCGGAAACATATCAACTGCTTGACTGATTTCAACCTTGTACGCAGCTTTAAGCATGGCTAAATCGCGTGCTTGTGTTGAAGGATTGCAACTGATATACAGTATTTTAGAAGGACTTACTTTAAGTAATTGTTCAACTACGTCCTTGTGCATGCCATCTCGGGGTGGATCGGTGATAATGACGTCTGGTGTCTTGTATCGTTTGACAAAACCATCGGTAAAAACCTTGCGCATATCGCCCACTTTGAATGTCGCGTTGTCAATTTTATTACGCTTGGCATTTTCTTTTGCAGCCACAATAGCGTCTGGAACAGACTCCACGCCAACTACTTTTTTACAAGCATGCGCCACATATTGTGCAATGGTGCCCAAGCCAGTATATAAATCATACACCACGTCTGTGGGCTTTAGCTGCGCCATCGCTAGGGCTTTGGCATATAAGACTTCTGCTTGCGCTGGATTGGTTTGATAAAAGGCCTTTGGTGTGATACGAAATGATAAGTCACCCATCTTCTCTGTGATATAGGCAGTGCCACTAAAGCAATGTATCTCTTGATCGTATATGGTGTCGTTGCCCTTTTCGTTGATGATGTATTGCAAGGAGGTGATTTCTGGGAAGGTTTCTTTTAGGTAGGTCAACAAGCCGGTTTGTGCAACTTTGTCTTCGTGGAAAAACTGCATAACGACCATCAATTCACCAGAAAGTGTTGTACGAAGCATTAATGAACGTAAAAAGCCCTCTTGTTCTCTAGGATCGTAAAAGCTTAGCTTATGCTCACGTGCATAGTTTCTGATCTCGTTTCGTATTTTATTGGGTAAATCAGGTTGGATGTGGCAATGTTCAATATCCACAATCTTGTCCCACATACCTGGAATATGGAACCCAAGCGCCGTGCGGTCTTCAATTTTGTTGTCTCCATTAATTTCTTCAAAACTGAGCCAGCGTCGTGCAGAAAAGCTAAATTCCATTTTGTTTCGGTAGGCAAAGGTTTCTTCACACCCGATAATCGGTGCGTAGTTTACGTTTTCAAGACCTCCGATGCGCGCCAAGGCTTCATTTACCTCAGTTTGTTTGTGTCTCAATTGCGCTTCATAAGACATATGCTGCCAGCTGCAACCACCACACACGCCAAAATGATCACAAACAGCTTCAATTCTGTCTGGGCTGGCCTTAATGATATTGGACACCTTACCCTCAAGATGGCGGCGTCTTTTCTTTTGTACCGTAACGCTTAAGATATCTCCAGGGATGGCACCTTTTACAAATATCACTTGGCCATCTGATGTACGACCGACACCTTTGCCTTTTTGGGCAATGCCGTCTATGGTCAATTTTTCGATAGGGGGCTGTGGTTTGTTTCTTCGCATAGCGCAAAAATACACATTGCATATGCATTAATCGGATATCTGCTTATGGAACTCGCTTAAACCAAAAAATGTAAATGCGCTTATGGTTTAAAAAATAAATATTACTTTCACAGACTAATCTATAAACTCTTCATAATGAGACTTATTAACTTCTTATTTGCAGCCCTTTTAGTATCTTATATACCAGCGCAGTCACAAGACAAAGAAAAGGGCAAGAGTCCAATTGAAAATGCCTTAGGCGGCTTTTCCTTTCGCAGCGTAGGCCCTGCTTTTATGTCGGGTCGTATTGCGGATATTGCCATTGATCCCAATAACGAAAACGTATGGTACGTTGCTGTAGGTTCGGGTGGCGTATGGAAAACAACAAATGCCGGAACTACTTGGAAGCCGCTAGCAGATAAGCAGCCGTATTATTCTACAGGGGCTATTACGCTAGACCCCAACAACAGCCAAACCGTTTGGTTGGGAACCGGGGAGAATGTAGGCGGCAGACACGTAGGTATTGGTCATGGCATGTATTTGAGCCGTGACGGGGGTAAAACCTGGAAAAATAAAGGGCTTAAAAAAACAGAACACATCTCTAAAATAATTGTTCATCCAAGCGATTCAAACACGGTTTGGGTAGCCGCTCAAGGTCCGTTGTGGAGTTCAGGAGGCGAACGGGGTTTATATAAAACCACAGATGGCGGAGCTACTTGGAGACAAACCATGAATTTAGACGAATGGACGGGAGTTACCGATCTTCTTATTGATCCGCGTGATCCAAACGTGCTCTATGCAGCCAGTTGGCAAAGACACCGCAACGTAGCGGCTTATATGGGCGGTGGGCCTGGAACAGCCATCTATAAATCTGTTGACGGAGGTGAAAGCTGGCGCAAACTTAAAACGGGTTTGCCATCCTCTAATATGGGTAAAATTGGATTGGCTATTTCTCCAATGCAGCCCGATGTTATTTACGCAGCTATTGAGTTAGATCGAAAAAAGGGCGGTGTTTATCGTTCAGCAAATGCAGGTGAAAGCTGGAAAAAGATGTCCGACACCGTTTCAGGTGGGACAGGACCACATTACTACCAAGAGTTGGTGGCTTCGCCTCATCATTTTGATCGTATTTATTTGATGAACGTTCGTGTATTGGTTTCTGAAAATGGCGGTAAAGACTTTTATACCATGAAAGAATCCAACAAACACTCCGACAATCATGCTATGGTCTTTAAAGCCAATGATCCCAACTACATATTGGTGGGTACTGACGGAGGTATTTACGAAACTTTTGACGATACAGAAAACTGGAAGTTTGTCAACAACCTTCCATTGACACAGTTCTATAAACTTGCTGTGGACGATGCGTATCCTTTCTATAATATTTTTGGAGGGACGCAAGACAACAATACCCAAGGAGGACCTTCACAGACCTTCAATAGAAATGGCATCAGCAATGCAGATTGGTTTGTGTTATTGGGTGGCGATGGACACCAACCTGCCACGGAGCCAGGTAATCCAGATATTGTATATGCACAATCGCAGCAGGGTAATTTACACCGTGTAGACCGAACAACAGGCGAAGCAGTGTACATACGTCCCCAAAACGGGCTAGACGAGCCTTATGAGCGCTTCAATTGGGATGCGCCTATATTGGTGAGCCAACACGACCCAAAACGGATTTATTTCGGCTCACAACGTGTTTGGCGTTCCGAAAATAGGGGAGACAGTTGGAATCCCATTTCCTCAGATTTGACAAAAAATGAAGAACGCCTAGCACTTCCGATTATGGGTCGCCAACAGAGTTGGGATGCCGCTTGGGATGTTTATGCCATGTCAACCTATAACACCATTACTTCTTTGGCTGAGTCTGCACAAGACGAAAATATTTTATACGCCGGTACAGACGACGGACTCTTGCACGCTACCAAAGACGGAGGTGCCACTTGGAGCACCCAGACAGTTGACAAGCTACCCGATGTGCCTGCTACGGCCTTTATCAATGATATCAAAGCCGATATGTTTGATGCCAATGTTGCCTATGTGGCATTGGACAACCACAAATTTGGTGACTATCGCCCCATGCTCTACAAGACAACAAATGGCGGCAAGTCATGGAAATCCATTACAAAGGGTATTCCAGATGGAACGCTCATATGGCGATTGGTTCAAGATCACGTTAATCCACAACTGCTGTTTTTAGGTACAGAATACGGGGTTTATGTCAGCTTAAATCAAGGGGAAGCTTGGCATAAATTCAGCAATGGCATGCCCACCATTTCAGTGCGTGATTTGGCTATCCAAAAACGCGAAAACGATCTAGTGGCCGCTACTTTTGGTCGTAGTTTTTATATCCTTGATGATTACAGCCCGCTGCGTACTATTTCAGATAAAAATCTAGCAAAAGGAGATCAACTTTTCCCAGTTGAAAAAGCCTTGCAATATGTGCAAGTGCGTGGCGGAACTTCTAGCCAAGGCGCATCTTTTTTTACAGCTAAAAACCCAACGTATGGCGCACAGTTCACTTACTATATCGCAAACGATACCAAAACGATGAAAGCCAAGCGTAAGGCATCCGAAAAGAAGCTGAAGAAAGACAACAAAGACATTCCATTCCCTGGCTGGGAGGCGTTAGATGCCGAAAATTTTGAAAAGAAGCCACAAGCCATATTGCGTGTGACAGATGCTTCTGGCAAAGTGTTAACGGAAATAACGGGGGCATATTCCAAAGGAATCCATCGGAAGCATTGGGATTTGCGCGAACGTCTTGCATCGGCATTGGATATTCATTCCAGTCGCGACAGTGGTATAGGATTGCGTTCAAATGTAGCACCAGGCACTTACTATGTGCAATTGTTTAAAAAGCACAAGGGCGCCTTGCGTCAGCTTACACCGAAAGGAGCCTTTGAAGTAGCTCGACTACGTCAGCACGTATTGACAAACCCAAAGGCCGCTTTGCATGATGCATACAAAGCCAAGCTTAATGCACTGTATGTGAAATCAGAAATCATGGATAAGAAGCTTGAGAAAACCAAGAAAAAAATTACGGCTTTATCAAAAGCAATTGGTTTTGCACAAGCAAATCAAGATGTGCTTCACAAAAAAGTATATGACTTGCAAAAGCAGCATTTTGATTTGGCACGCAAGATTGACGGTAGTGAAGCTAAAGGGGAAGTAGGAGAGAAAGATACCCCAACCCTTTCGTTTAGGATATCTGTGGCATCGCGCGGTTTTTATTCCAACACCTACGGTCCAACGGCCATGCATATGGAAAGCTATGATATGGCAGTAGCGTTGCTCAATGCATTGGTGCCACAAGTGGATGCACTTGCTGCCGCAACAGCTAAAGCCATAAGCGATAGTCAAGCCTTGGGCTTACCTGTTATTATTGATTGATAAAATCATCAACCAGAAGATCGACCACCAGCGAGTAGCTTTGAATGCCCGCTTGCTGTTGGTTGGCTTTTAGGTATTGGTCGTAACTGCGTTCAAAAACTACTTCAAAAGGATTTTGATACTTGAGCCAGAACGCACGTACTTTTCTGATGTTTTCCAGAACGCCTTCAGGTAGCTTGTCCATTACTGCTTTTGCTTGCTCTGCGTCTGTGCGATAGAGACTATTAAACAAATGCTGAAAAGCCAAGAGGTGCCCTGCATACGTAACTACCGCAACTTCTGAATCAGTTGTTGCCTTGATGCTGATGTAGTTGGCTTCATCTTCTGCTGCAATTCCCCACTGATGTGCAATTTCATGACAGGCAGTCGTAAGTACACGAAGCTTTGGCTGTAAGGTGTTTACTTGGGCTTCGTGCGTAAAAGGATTTAAATAACCACCAAAACCCATATAACTCAATAGCGTAGGGAACAGGGTGGCTTTGGCTTTACCGTGAATCTTGGAGGGGCGCAAGCTGGAATTTTCCATTGTGGCGGTTGCTAAAGAAAGCAGCGCATTAGTTTCCAAGGGGGTTGCTACTGCTGTTGCAGGGTCTGGGCTTATTTGTTGATGCAGTGCTGTTAATGCATGGGCATAATGTTGCGTTGTCTCTTTTAAATGCACCACAGATATGGTGGCTGGTAGCTTGCGCGAAACACGCAAAGGGGTTTTAAAATAATGCATGCCCCAAGAGACATAAAACAAGCTAATGATGATAAAAACAGTGGTCAGCACAAGCCCAATATGGCGTTTGAACTTAAATTGCTTTAACCTTATAAAGATGAGTAGCATTCCAATTGCATAGCCTATATCACCAATTGAAAAAGGCACTTTGGACCACAAAAATTGATTTGCGGCTGCTATGTTTGGATAGATGCGTTGACCATAAAGGCGTTGCACCCATTCATGGTCTAAAGGCAGGATTAGAAAACCCAAAAAGAACAGGAAAAAACACAGCAATATTAAATGCCGTATTCTAAAAATCATTCCCCAGCGAGCTCAACAACTTCCACTTCAAAAATAAGCGTTGATTTGGGCGGAATTACGGAATTCCCCTCTTCGCCATAGGCAATTTGATACGGGAGGTATAAGGTTGCTTTTTCGCCTTCCTTGAGTAGGGACAGACCTTCTTTAAAGCCTGCAATAAGCGATACTTCTGGATCTACGCGCGCCTCAATGGGTTTGTAACCACCGCCGCTCTCACGTCTTTGATCGTACTTTCCATAAGCCTTTGCGACTTCTGATATTGAAGTGTCCAGCAAATCCCCATTTTCAAAATAAACCGCATAGTGCGTACGTGCTGTTTTTCCAGGCACAACAGCGGCGCCATCCGTCTTGGAAGTGATGACATAAGCCAATCCACTTTTGGTTACCGTTGCATCTGCTTTGAGCGTGCTCAGGGCTGCTGCTTTTGCTGACTTAACTTTTTCTTGTGCAGCAAGCTTGGCTGCTTTTCTTTCTTCGATACCGTCAAAATAAGCATCAAAAACCTTATCAGCTTTGAATTTTCTTGCTTTGCTACCCTTGCGAATGATGTTAACTGAAACAATGGTATCGTTTTGTTGAATGGAGTCTACCACTTTTTGCCCTGAAACCACCTTGCCAAAAACACTGTGTTTCCCATCCAGCCAAGGGGTTTCTTTGTGGGTGATAAAGAATTGGCTTCCGTTGGTGTTGGGTCCGGCATTTGCCATAGACAAGATTCCTGGGCCATCGTGCTTTAGGGTTTCAACAAATTCGTCCTCAAAAGCATATCCAGGACCACCGCTTCCCGTTGCTGATGGGTCTCCGCCTTGAATCATAAAATCAGGAATGACACGATGAAAAACGAGACCGTCATAATATTTTTTACCAAGATAAATACTGTCTACTTGATTGTTTGTTCCCTCTGCTAAGGAGACAAAGTTCGCTACCGTATTGGGTGTTTGGTCATAGGTAAGCTGAAGCGTGATGGTTCCTTTGTTGGTGTTGAATTCAGCATAAAGTCCTTTGTCTAGGCCATTTTTTGAAGTTGAGCACCCAACAATTAGGGCCAGCATAAATGCTGCGAATAGGGTTTTGTTGTTCATGGTTTAAATTTAAGATTGGAAAAGTACAAAATATGTGGTCATGATAAAAATGTAGCCAGTGATTTGAGAAAATAAGCCTCCGTCTCTTGTAGCGATTTATTCGACTTCCCCCCCGCTGCATTGATGTGTCCGCCGCCTTCAAAATAGGTTTTGGCGAACAGGTTAACAGCCAAATCTCCCTTGCTTCGAAACGACATTTTAATCATGTTTTCTTTTTTACTTTCGGTCATAAGCACTGCCATTTCAATTCCGGCAACAGATAGTCCGTAGTTCACAAAACCTTCTGTATCGCCTTTTTGGTAATTGCAGGAATCCAATTCGTCTTGGCTAATGGTGATGTAAGCCGCCTTATGTTCCGTTACAAAAACCATGTTTTTGAGCGCAATACCCAATAGTTTTAACCTGTCGGGTCTTGCATTGTCCTTGATTTTTTCGTGAATTTGGCTGTGGTTTGCACCTGCATCAATCAACATAGCCACCGCGCGATGCGTAGCTGCGGTAACGCTTGGAAACCTAAACGATCCCGTATCGGTTACAATTCCGGTATAAAGACAACTGGCTATGTCCTTGCTAATGTTAGAAACCCACCCAAGTCCTTCAATAATTTGAAATACAAACTCACAAGTTGAGCCTATGGCGGGGTTTGAGAACATGATGTCGGCATAGTCATCTGGCTCTTGATGGTGATCAATCATGATTTTTTTTGCAGCACTTTCTGCCACACGGATGCCCATTTGGTCGATGCGTTTGAGCGTGTTAAAGTCGAGTGTGAAAACCATATCTGCAGCAGCGATAAGCTGGTCAGCTGCTTCTTGATTGTTTTCATAAATCAAAACACTGTCGTGTCCCGGGAGCCAATGTAAGAAGGTAGGGTAGTCGTTAGGTGCGATAACGGTAGTGCTATGCCCCAGTTGTTGTAGCATGCCCTGCCAAGCCAAACAGCTCCCCATGGCATCGCCATCGGGGTTTTTGTGAGGTATAATTACGACCCTTGCTGGCTTGTCTAGCCATTGCTTTAATTGTTCGAGTTGGTTTTGAATCATAAAACAAAGATAGTTATTGTAGGTATTAGTCCGCTTTTTGTACATTTGATATTCAATCCGAGACCGTGCGACTATCCTTTAACAAACAGCGTAACAACAGACGATTTAACTACACCCCCCGCTACTACAAGGGAAAGGAGGATACAAATCCCTATGCTTTTGAAAATACCTTTGAGCGCTATCGTGATATGCCCAACAAAAATGATTTTGGCGCACATTGGCGTGAAGCACGCAGCATGAGTCGCAATCGAGCGAATAGGGGAGTATCTCCATTGTTGTTGATGATCATAGGGTTGTTGGTGTTGGGGGCACTTTATGTGCTTGACTTTGATCTTTCTATTTTTTGAAAAACATGGGAGACGTTATTCAATTACTTCCCGACCATGTAGCCAATCAAATTGCTGCAGGTGAAGTGGTCCAAAGGCCCGCTTCTGTAGTTAAAGAACTATTGGAAAATGCCATTGACGCCGGCGCAACACGCATATCGCTTGTTGTCAAAGAAGCTGGTAAGGCACACATACAAGTGGTGGACAACGGCAAGGGCATGAGTGAAAACGATGCGCGCATGTGCTTTGAACACCATGCAACTTCAAAAATAAGCACCGCAGCCGACTTATTTAAACTAAACACCAAGGGCTTTAGGGGCGAGGCCATGGCCAGTATTGCAGCGGTTGCGCAAGTGCAGCTTATCACCAAAACCAAAGGCAATGATTTGGGTGTTCGCATAGATATTGCAGGCTCTGAGGTAACCCAACAACAGCGTACAACAGCTTCGCAAGGCACCTCCATAACAGTTAAAAACCTCTTTTTTAATATTCCCGCTAGGCGCAATTTTTTAAAATCGCCACAAGTAGAATTTAGACATATTACAGATGAATTCCACCGTGTTGCGCTTGTGCATCACGACATTCATTTTGAGCTTTTACACAACGGCAGCGAGGTTTTTCAGTTGCCCGCATCGAGCAGACGCCAACGTATTTCGCATATTTTTGGCGCTAAGTTTGACGAGCGTCTGGTGCCGGTCAATGAAAAAACAGCATTGCTAGAAGTCAGCGGATTTGTGCTGAAGCCAAAGTTTGCCAAGAAGTCAAGGCACCAACAGTTTTTCTTTGTCAATAATCGTTTTATCAAAAATGGTTACCTCCATCATGCCGTTTTGGCAGCTTTTGAAGGATTGCTAGCACCAAATCAGCAACCGGGTTATTTTCTATTCCTTGCGGTTCCTCCAGCACAGTTGGACATCAACATACACCCCACCAAAACCGAAGTTAAGTTTGAAGACGACCATGCGTTGTATGCCGTCCTTCGTGCAGCCATCAAACACAGTTTGGGGCAATTTAGCATTGCACCTGCTTTGGATTTTGCAGCAGACCCCTCGTTTGAAACTCCTTATGCTAAACACAAGGCCGCTCCCGTGGCGCCTAATATTAGCGTTAACCCCGACTTTAACCCTTTTGGCACATCAGCGCAATCAAAACAGCCAACTAGCGCTGTGCGGTTTGATGACTTACCCGAGCAGCCGCACGCAGAACCGCTAATAGCTCCACAGACCGATCACGTTCATGTCTCGTTTCAATGGCAACAGAAATATTTGATAGCGCCACACGATAATGGCATTATGATTATGCATCAGCGTAGGGCACATGAGCGCATCCTTTATGAGGAATTTATGCATAAATGGGACGATAAAGCCGTTGCTTCGCAAGCCTTGGCTGTTCCGTTGGCCATTACGCTAGACAAGCCGAGCATCGATTTGTTGAAGGCACATAAAAGTGAATTACACGACATGGGTTTTCGTTTGTTAAGTGCTGCGGCCGATACCATTGAGTTTGAAGCCATTCCCGAAGTTTTTGCAGCAGCTGATGTACCACACTTTTTGTCAGCTTGGCTGACACCCCTTTCGAATGGCACGGTTCATGCCTTCTCTCAGCGTGATATCATGGCCCTTACCCTTGCCAAGCAAAGATGCATTAGGTCTGGTAGGACTTTGGCAGTACACGAGCAAATAGAATTGATACACAAACTGCTTTCATGCAAAGAAGTTGACCGCACTGCCGATGGCAAAGTGGTTTTTAAAATGATAGCAGCAAATGCGTTAGAAACCTTTTTTAGTTAATGAGATCTATACCTGATATTGTAAAACAACTGATCATCATTAATGCGCTGTTTTTTGCAGGCAGCTTTTTGATAAACCCCAACATCACAGCAATAGCTACAGACTTGTTGGCCTTGCACTATCCCGGCAACGATCGTTTTGGGATCTGGCAATTGCTAACTCATATGTTTATGCATGGTGGCTTTACACATATCCTTTTTAATATGTTTGGTCTGTGGATGTTTGGTTCGCCATTGGCTCAAATGTGGGGTAAAAACAAATTCATATTCTTTTATATTTCTGCAGGATTGGGTGCTGCCTTAGTACAGTTGACTGTAAACTATGTTCAAGTGAGCGCCATCACAGAACAATTGGTATCTGCGGGCTTTTCCAAGTCGTCCGTTGTGGATTTATTGCAATCTGAGCGTTACAGCACCGCTTGGCAAGCTGTGATTTCAGAATCGCAACTTAACAGCCTTTACACTTCTTTTAACTTTTCCATGGTGGGTGCTTCTGGTGCTTTGTATGGGGTTTTGGTCGCTTTTGCCTTTTTATTTCCCAGCGCAGAATTGATGTTGTTATTCTTTCCAGTTCCCATAAAAGCCAAGTATTTTGTACCTGTTGTAGTGCTGCTCGATACCATATCTGCACTCACTGGCAGGTCGTTTTTTAGTCCGAGCAACACAGCCTTCATCGCCCACATTGGTGGTGCCCTTACAGGTTTTATTATCATGTGGTATTGGAAGCGAAATCAGTTTAACCAAAAACGCTGGAACTAATGGGAATGTGGCAAGACATAAAATTGCGCTTTGCTAAGCTCAACAGCCTAGAAAAAATCATTGCCATTAATGTGGTGTTTTTTATGCTGCCCTTTATTTTGACTACCGTTTTCTACTTATTCAAAATATCAATTTCAGGATGGTTTAACTATGTAGAACTTTCGGCAAATATCAAAACAGCCATCTTCCGTCCATGGACCATACTCACCTATGGCTTCTTCCACGCCTCCATAGGCCATACTTTTTGGAACATGATGCTGCTCTATATTTCTGGACGTCTGATGCTCAACCTGTTTAAAGAAAAGCTCTTACTCAACACTTTTTTTATCGGCATCATTGCAGGTGGGCTTACGTATTTGATTTCTTACAACGTATTTCCGGTGTTCAGTTCGATTGAGGGTAGCCTTATTGGAAGCTCGGCAGGGGTAATGGCCGTATTGATTTTTATGGCCTCTTATATGCCCAATTCACCCATTCGTGTTTTTGTGTTTTCGATACCACTGAAGTATATCGCATTGGCGTTTGTATTTATTGATTTGGCACAAATACCTACCTCCAATGCTGGCGGTCACATTGCCCACTTAGGTGGTGCCCTATGGGGATATATGTACCAAAGGCAGTTTCTCCAAGGCAACGACATTGGCGGTTGGTTTATGAATACGTATGAAGCCTTAAAAAAGTCTTTAAGCGGCACGCCCAAATCTAGGCGTCCCAAGCGACGTGCAAAAACGCCTGCCTCTAATGCTGTTGATCAAAAGAAAATTGATGCCATACTGGATAAGATTGCATCTTCGGGATATGAGAGTTTGACAAAAGCCGAGAAGGAATACTTGTTCCGCGCGGGAAAACAGTAATTAGCAAGTAAAAAACGAAAAGACACAACCGCCATAGCTACGGGCATGGCTAAAATTTACGGTATCAGACAAGTCGATTTGTTCGGCGTGTTCCACGATCAAGAGGCCATCATCCGACAGTGCCTTCTTTTCGAAAATGGAATTAATCATGGTTTTATAGGTCGCCAGTTCAAAAGCATAGGGCGGATCGGCAAAAATAAAGTCAAAGCTATTGCTGTTTCGTTCCAGAAACAACAAGACGGGCATTTTAACGGCTGTAATGGGCAGTGAAAGCGCTGTTGCGGTTTGGGAAATAAAACGAATACAGCCTTGATGTTGATCCACGGCAATGATGCTTGCAACACCTCTTGAGCCAAATTCATAGCTGATGCTTCCCGTGCCTGAAAACAGATCCAATACGTTGCAACGCTCAAAATCGTATTGATGGACAAGGATGTTAAATAGGGCTTCTTTGGCTCTGTCGGTTGTGGGTCGAACAGGAAGTTTTTTCGGAGGATTGATGCGCCTTCCTTTTAATGTGCCAGCAACAATTCGCATTAAAACAGGTTTAGCAAACAAAAATCTTGATGGGTGCTGATGCGGGGTACCACGTGCTCCAAATCGTTTTCCACCGTAAGCGGATTGATGCTTCTTACAAATTCGTGTAGTTCCTTATAGATTTCATCGTCAATAGCAATATCTCCTGCTATAAAAAGCGGCACTTCGTTGGGACTGATGTTTTTCTCTTTTGCTGTGAGCAATACGTAATAAACCACGTCTTTTGCTTTTGAAGCCTCAAAGCAATTGTAGAATTGCAATTTTTTATCGCGCAGTAAGGCAATGTGCAAGTGGTCTTGTTCTTTGTATAAACTCCAAACCAAGGCGCCATCGGCGGCACTGTGATGGGATAGGGCGCTAAGCCATACGCTTACGGCGTGGTAATAGCTAAAAGACCCAAATGCATCCAGCAACATGTTGTTTACGTTGACAAAAGGCGCATATACACAAATCCAATCTGTACTGGGCTCCACATCGTAGGTAATAAAGTCGTTGGGCTTAACGTCTATGTCTTTTTGCACATATTCGTGAAGGGCAGCTTCTTCAAACAGTGATTTGGGTACTAGGGTTGCTAGATTGTTCTCAACGCTACAACGGACTTCATTGTAAGCCTGCTCCAGCATGCCATGCGTTTTGAGTGCTGCACGTATGTGTTCGTGAAGGTTTTCCACAGGCACATAAGCATCGAAAACGGCCCTGTAGATTTGAGAGGCCTTATTGGTTTTTTGGTTGTGGGTAAAAAAAGAAAGTCCATTCACGTACACGTGAATGGACAGCTTTAGGTTACTCTCTTTATTTTTATTTTTGTATTCTGGCATCGTAAATGGTAGGCCAGTTTCCGTTAGTGCTTACTTCTGTCAATGAGCCCAATACAATATCGGGACCATTTACACCATCTACGGAAATAGTCGCTTTTTCTTGTTCCAGCAAATACGGGTCTTGATCGTGAAGTATCAAGTCTTTGGACAAACTCACTTCAAACACCGCTACCGGATAATTGTTTTTTTCGATGACATCTGCTTTCATTGCAAAAACGGTATCAATACCTTTAACGGGAACTTTCATCATGGTTGTATAATGATCAGATTCACCAAATAAGGAGTCTTTAACAGAGACAAATCCCAAGGTATCTACAATTTGTACTTCGCGCAGCATATCGATGCGATAAGTACGATCGTACTCTAAATAACTGGAATCTCTTTTTTCTACGATGATATACTCGGCAGTGTCAATAAACTTTATCAAGCTCTTGAAGTCTTGTGCGTAAAATCCGTTAACAGATTTGTGGGCTACTTGTGCTTTGCCAATATCTTTCAGGTTTGAAATAACGTCTGCATAACGTTCTACTTTGACTTTATTGAACAGAATGGGGTCGTAAATGGAATAGAATAACTTATACGCAAAGAATAAGATAAGGATCCACAATACGGGGAGTAATATTTTTTTCATGGTGGCCAATAAATTTAATAGCATTCAAATTTACAATTTTTTTCAATCCCTGCGTCCTTCAATAAAACATTCCTACATTTATCCAATGGATTCCACAGCTTTAGTCAACACACTTATTGACGCATTTCCTTTTGAGCCCACGAGCGCACAAGAAGAAGCTCTACATGCAATGGCGTCTTTTTTTGATGATGAATCAGCCGAGGCGGTGTTTGTTTTAAAGGGATATGCCGGTACGGGAAAGACCACACTTATTGGCGCATTGGTGAAGTCCATTGCCAAGTTGCGCTATAAAACAGTCCTTATGGCACCCACAGGACGGGCCGCAAAAGTGATGGCTGCTTATGCCAATCGCGCTGCCTGTACCATTCATAAACGCATTTACTTTACCCAACAAGAACGCCAAGGCAACCTTAAATTCAAATTGCAAAAGAACAAATTCAAGCGTACCCTTTTCTTGGTTGATGAGGCCTCAATGATTGCCAACCAACAGCAGCAAAGTAAACTCTTTGAAAACGGCTCGCTGCTCCACGATTTGATTACGTACGTACGTTCGGGCGAAGACTGCAAATTGATGTTTGTGGGCGATACTGCCCAATTGCCCCCAGTCCATACCACGTTGAGCCCGGCGTTGGATGCAAATGTATTGTCGTTAACATATAACTTGGCACCACAAGAGGTAGAACTGGACGAAGTGGTGCGTCAAGGAAAAGACTCTGGTATTTTGTTTAACGCTACGCGAATCAGACAGCAATTGCTCAACAACCAAACAGAGCATTTTCAGTTTATTCTGGCCAAATTTCCAGATATCATCAGGCTGCAAGACGGCTATGAAATTCAAGATGCCTTAGAGACTTCTTTCAGAGAGGTTGGGCGCGAAGAAACCGCTTGCATTGTGCGTTCGAACAAACGCGCCAATGGCTATAACCAACAAATACGATCTCAAATTTTAGGAAAAGAACCCGACTTGGCCACGGGCGATTTGCTGATGGTGGTCAAGAATAATTACCACTGGCTGGAACCTACTTCTGGCCCTGGATTTATTGCCAATGGCGATACGGTAGAGGTACTCAAGATTAAGGCCATTAAGGAACTCTATGATTTTAGATTTGCCGAGGTAAGTGTTCGTATGCTCGACTACCCAGAAGAAGAACCCTTTGACACCGTCTTTTTGCTCGATACGCTCGCATCGGAAACTCACGCCCTATCTTATGAAGAAAATACAAAGCTCTATCAAGCGGTTAGGGAAGACTATGCCCATTTGCCGCAGTACAAACAGTATTTAAACGTCAAAAAGAATTCCTTTTTTAATGCGCTGCAGGTCAAATATGCTTATGCCTTTACCTGTCACAAAGCACAAGGAGGGCAGTGGAAACGGGTATTGGTGGAGAAACCTTATATGCCCGACGGTCTGGACGCCGGCTTTTTTAGGTGGCTCTACACCGCTGTTACCCGCGCCTCTGAACAATTGTTCTTGGTGGGATTTGATGATTCCTTCTTTGATGCGGATTGATTTGATTACTTTTGTCCCATGCGTATAATAGCTGTTATTCCCGCCCGCTACGAAGCACAACGCTTTCCTGGTAAGCTTTTGGCTGATTTGGCTGGTAAGACCGTGTTGCAACGCACCTATGAAGCTGTGCAACAGACCAAGCTCTTTGATGAAGTTTGGGTGGCTACCGATTCAGATGCCATCGCTAGGCATATCAAAACCATAGGCGGACAGGTATATCGCAGTCAGTTGGTGCACGATTGTGGTAGCAACCGCGTGGCTGAGTGTGCCGAACAGTTGGACGCTGACGTGATTATCAACGTGCAAGGCGATGAGCCGTTTATATCTACGCAAGCGCTTTCCGATTTGATCAATGCTTTTAAGCAAGACAGCGAAGGTAGTATTGACTTGGCTTCGTTGATGATTCCCATTGCCAACAAAGAAGCTATTGAAAACCCAAATGTGGTAAAAGTGGTGTCGGATAATCAGGGTAGGGCACTCTATTTTTCACGTGCCGCCATACCGTTTATGCGTGCTCCTGGCCAGGCCTTTCGTCATGTGGGGATTTACGCTTTTCGCAAGGCAGCACTAATGGATTTTTATGCCCAAGCGCCAACGCCACTGGAGCAGGCAGAAAAAATTGAAGCCATACGCTACCTCGAAATGGGCAAGGTGATGCAAATGCTAAAAACAGATTTTGTAGGTGTGGGTATCGATACTCCCGAGGATTTGGTGAAGGCTGCTGCCTTACTAGGCTAAAACCATGGTATGATAGACGTTTTGAACGTCGTCGTCTTCCTCAAGTTTTTCAAGCAGTTTTTCCACCTCTTCAACCGCCTCACGAGAGAGGGTAGTGGTGGTGGTAGGGATGCGCTCAAAGCCCGAAGACAGGATTTCAATGTCACGCTTTTCCAATTCTTTTTGGATGGCGCCAAAGCTTTCAAAAGGCGCATAGAGCAGTATGCCATCTTCGTCTACAAAGACTTCATCTACGCCAAAGTCGATAAACTCCAGCTCCAGTTCTTCGGCATCTAGTCCTTCGGTGGGGATACGGAAGTTGCAGGTGTGATCAAACATAAATTCCACAGATCCCGATGTACCCAGGTTGCCGTTGCATTTGTTAAAGTAGCTGCGGACGTTGGCCACCGTACGGTTGTTGTTGTCTGTGGCGGTTTCTACCAGTACGGCAATGCCGTGCGGGGCATAACCTTCAAAGAGCACTTCTTTGTAGTT
The DNA here is from genome assembly GCA_002862705.1 of Flavobacteriaceae bacterium. GTDB lineage: Bacteria > Bacteroidota > Bacteroidia > Flavobacteriales > Flavobacteriaceae > UBA7446. The sequence continues at coordinate 107,559 of PKDU01000011.1, read as the reverse complement.
TTCGGTGCTTTTGTCGGTGGCACGCTTGATGGCGCGCTCGATATTGTCCTTGGGCATGTTGGCGGCCTTGGCATTTTGAATTACGGCACGCAAACGCGAATTGCTCTCTGGATGGGGACCGCCTTCCTTTACTGCCATGACAATGTCCTTGCCAATGCGGGTAAAGGTCTTGGCCATAGCCGACCAGCGCTTCATCTTACGTGCTTTTCGAAACTCAAATGCTCTTCCCATAAAATCGTTTTGTCAAAGATAAAAAAGCCGTTAGTGTTTGCAAAAGGGGTGTTGGTTTTAACCGCCTAGGCTATGCGTAGTTGCGCCCGCCTTGCCCGACGCAAGTCGTGGCAGGTGGTTTAGTAGTTATCCGCCTTTGGCGGAACACACCAAACTGAAAATGCGCTGTTGTTGGGCTTGTCGAAACAAGGTTTTTCATTATGGGAGAACAGATTTGGGTAATGTTCAACTCAAATATATAAAATGTTTAATAAAGTGCAAACACTATGGCTTTTTGCAAACCAAGCTGCGTATGCCATATCCGATGCTCGCAAAAACAAGCGTAAAAAGAAGTAGGGTTATCGCATTTCCGCCATTGCAGAACAACACCCGCCAAGAGGTGGTTTCATAATCCATCCATCCCAAGCCCAAAGCCATACCCACAGCAATTATCCAAATGATCCCGTGCTGCTTCATCGCTTGTCTGGTGTAATGATGCCCAAGCAGTTTTGCAGCACCGCTTCAGAAGTATAGTACAGGTGTTTGGGCAGCGTGTTGTATTTGGGCAGTACCGCTATATAACGGTCAATATTACTGGCATAAACATGGGTGTAGCAGGGCTTTTTGGATAGCTTCAAACCTGCTACCAGTTGGGCGATAAATTCGTCGTGGTGAATCAAGTCGCTGCTGCCCAAGTGGAAAATACCCCACAAATCTCGGTTGATGATGTAGTGCAACTGCTGGGTAACAAAATAAGCCGCCGCAACATTAATGACCGAGTTGGGAAAAATCTCATAAGGCGTTTGGTTTGCTATGGCTGTTTTGAGTTCCAAAAGTCGGGGAGCACCTGCGCCAAAGACCATGGGTAAACGCGCAATCGTCCAACTAAAGGGCGGCATACGCATCAGCTTGTTCTCAATTTTTATCTTCCCCTTGCCATAAGCACTCTCCGAAAAGGTTTTGTCGTGTTCATAGCTAGGGTAGTGGCGAAAGCTGTCAAAAACATTGGCAGCCGAAAGGAAAATGATACGCGTCTGCTTTTTAGCCGCATATGCGATAAGCATGTCATGCGCCACAAACTGCCCCTCGTCCTCGCCCCTAAGCGCCGATATGATTACATCGGGCTTGATGTATTTAAGTAATTCGGTGGGTGCGTCCTCGCTAAAATCGTATTCAAAATAGCGCTTGTTTTTTGCGTAACGTTCTTGGGTACAATAGGTGGCGTATACGTCAAAGTATGGATGCAGTTCTTTGTATAAGGCACGCCCTATAAAACCACTTCCACCAACAATGAGAATGCGTTTCATGCTAAGAAATAAAAGGGAGGCGGCTTATGCACGCCTTAACATTTTTCTCACGTATGCGCACATAAATTTCGGTACCGATCTTGGCATATGCCTTGTCTATATAACCCATACCGATGCCCAACTTTAACGAAGGAGAAGAGGTGCCAGAGGTAACCTCACCTATGGGGCTACCATCAGTTGTAACCAGCGCATACCCTTGTCTTGGAATGCCACGGTCTATCATGCTAAAACCAACCCGTGTTTGGGCAGTACCTTCGGCTTTGTCTTTTTTGATGTGTGCATCGCCCACAAAGGATTTGCTAAAATCCGTGCACCACGCCAGACGCGCCGCAATGGGTGAGGTAGTGTCGCTTAATTCGTGTCCGTATAGGCAGTAGCCCATTTCAAGGCGCAAGGTATCTCGTGCAGCCAAGCCAATGGGTTGAATATCAAAGGCTGCGCCTTCGCTTAGCAGCGCTTCCCAAACGGTTGCGGCATGAGCAACGGGAACGTAAAGCTCCACACCGCCTGCTCCGGTATAGCCCGTGGTGGCCACAAAAACATGCGCTGCACCAGCTACGGTTGTTTCCACTACAGTAAAGCTTTTTTGTGCGGCAGTATCAATAGGGGTGAGTTGGTTCATCAAGGCGTGTGCTTTGGGACCCTGTACCGCCAATAGGGCATAGGCATCCGATTTGTTTTCTAGGGTTGCGCCAAAGTCCTTGTTTTGTGCTGTTAGCCAATCCCAATCTTTAGCCAGATTGCTAGCGTTTACGACCAACATATATTTTTCATTTTCTAATCGATACACCAACAAGTCGTCAATCACACCGCCGTTATTGTTGGGCATATAGGCATATTGCGCATCGCCTATGGCAAGTGCTGCAACATTGTTGCTGGTGGTATGTTGCAATAAGGCTGTGGCTGCATGGCCACTAACCATAAACGCTCCCATATGAGAAACGTCAAAAACCCCCACATGTTCACGTACACACAGATGCTCGGCTTTTACCCCTTGATAGGTGAGCGGCATTTCAAAGCCAGCAAACGGACCTGTTTTGGCACCCAGGTTGATGTGATACTGATGTAAGGACAATTGCTTCATACCTTCAAAAGTAGCACAGTTTTAGTTATTTTAGCTAAAAAGAAGCTTATGTTACGCTCCATTTTATTCACAATAGTTGCCGTTTTTAGTCTACATGCACAAGAAGTGCCCAACGATTACCTAACACCTGCCTTCCACGAAGGCCGTCGTCAAGCGGTTCGGGCGCAAATGCCACCCAACAGTGTGGCTGTGTTTTTTGCCAATCCCGTGCGTAATCGCGCCAATGATGTAGACTTCCACTATCATCAAGATCCCAATTTCTACTACCTCACTGGATTAAAAGAACCCCATGCCGTGCTGCTGATCTATAAAGAGGCACAAGTTGTGGATGGCGTTGCCATGGATGATGTGTTATTTGTGCAAGAACGGGACCCGTTGCGTGAGCAATGGGATGGTTACCGATTGGGCATAGCAGGTGCCAAAGAAAAACTAGGTTTTTCCCATGTGTTTTTTAATACCGAATTTGCTGCCTTTAAAACAGATTTTGACCGTTTTGACCAAGTGCTCTTTTTTGACTTCAACAATGATGTCCGTGACGATGCTAGAAATGATGCAGACCTCTTTTCACTTATCAATAGCTTTAAGGAAAAAGCGAATTTCCCTGCCGATTTCAATGTAGAAAAAACCTCGCTATACCGCTATATCACCACCTCCGACGCCAAGAGCTCTGCCAATGTTGCCCAAGTGTTGACGCGTTCGCTGCGCGCCAACAAAGATTTGGCTGATGACGCACTGCTTACGGCCTACCAAAGTGCTATAAATGAGCGTCAACGTACAGAACTCAAACAGCAGATGGCTTCCCAGCTCACCAATCTCAACTCCCAAACCCTTCCCATGATTATGGACGGCTTGCGTGAGATTAAATTACCCGAAGAAGTAGCGTTACTAAAGAAAGCAATTTACATATCCGCAGTAGGTCAAGTGGAAGTTATGAAGGCCATGCACCCCAATATGTCGGAGCGTGAAATACAGGGAATCCATGAGTTTGTTTTTAAAAAATACGGCGCTGAATATGAAGGTTACCCCTCCATTGTGGGAGGTGGTCACAACGGCTGTGTGCTTCATTATATCACCAATGATAAACCCACTGTTGGTAGCGATTTGGTATTGATGGATTTGGGTGCAGAATACCACAACTATACGGCCGACGTTACCCGCACCATCCCTGCCGACGGCACTTTTTCGGCGGAGCAACGTGCCATTTACGATATAGTCTACGAGGCCCAAGAAGCCGGAATAGCGGCATCAGTTGTAGGTGCTGGTATGCGCACGCCACATTATGCGGCAGTTGAAGTGATTGTCAACGGATTAAAGGCATTGGGTATTATACAAGATGCTTCGGAAGTGCGTAACTATTTTCCGCACGGTACTTCACATTACCTCGGTTTGGATGTGCACGATGCGGGTACCTATAGTCCCTTTCAACACAACACACTTATCACGGTTGAGCCGGGTATTTACATTCCAGAAGACAGCCCTTGTGATCCTAAATGGTGGGGGATAGCAGTTCGTATTGAAGACGATATCTTAATTACCAACGACGGTCCCATAAACCTGTCTGCTTATGCGCCGCGCACCGCCGATGGCATTGAGGCCATGATGCGTAAACCCAGTGTATTGGATGCTTTTGTATTGCCCGAATTAGACAGCTTGGGACAATAGGTAGTCTTTAAAGGCGTCATAGCCACTCAACGAAGTCTTCTCTGGTGTCTTGTCGAGAATGTGTTGAATCTGTGTAGGAATTTCTAGCGTCAGCCCCAGTGTTTCTTCTACCGTATCCCGGAATTTAATGGGGTGTGCTGTTTCCAAAAATATCCCATAGTGATCCGAATTGTTTGCCAAAAAGTGCTGCAAGCCCAAATAACCAACCGCTCCGTGTGGATCGGCAATGTAGTTGTGCTTCTGATGCAGCTCGGCCAATGCTAACGTTGTTTCCACATCGTTATAAGCATAAGAAGAAAAGTCTTGTTTTAGCGCATCAAAATCATTTCCGTAAAGAGACTGAATACGAATAAAATTAGATGGATTTCCCACGTCCATAGCATTTGAAATGGTTTGCTTAGACGGCTTGGGTTGGTAGTCTTGTGTTTGTAAATAACGCGGTACCGTATCGTTGCTATTGGTACTTGCTACAAAATGGCTTACAGGCAAGCCTAACCTTTTGGCTACGATACCCGCACAGATGTTTCCAAAGTTTCCACTGGGAACCGAGAAAGCTAATTTTTTATCAATACCCATACGCTGAAACTGCTGGTAGGCAAAGAAAAAGTACAGTGATTGTGGCAACCAACGGGCTACGTTAATCGAATTGGCAGAAGTAAGGTTTAATTTTCCTTTTAGGTCCGCGTCAATAAACGCCGACTTGACCATTTCTTGGCAGTCGTCAAAAACACCATCTACTTCAACAGCCTTGATGTTGTTGCTGTTGGTGGTGAGTTGTAGCTCTTGAATGTGGCTGACCTTTCCCTTTGGGTAAAGGATGATCACTTCTGTTCCTTCGATACCCAAAAAACCTGAAGCTACCGCGCCCCCTGTGTCGCCAGAAGTAGCCACCAAAACAGTTACTTTCTTGGGACTTTGTTCGTTAAAATATCCAATACAGCGCGCCATAAAGCGTGCGCCTACATCTTTAAATGCCATGGTTGGCCCGTGGAAAAGTTCTAGGGTAGCCGTATTGTCATTGATTTTGTTCACTGGAAAATCAAAGCAAAGGGTATCCGCAACAATTTTTTCCAATCGCGCATCTGGAATGGTGCCTCCCACAAACGGGCGCATCACTTCAACGCCAATCTCCACCATGGATTTCGTGGCAATAGCTGCTAGAAAGTCCTCGTTTAACCTTGGTGTGCTTTCAGGGAAATATAACCCCCTGTCGGGAGCAAGCCCTCGAATTACCGCTTCTGAAAAGCTGGCGGTGTTGTTCTTGTCAGTTAGGCTGTAGTATTTCATGTGAGGAGATCTTCAATAAAACTGACCCCTGTTTTTTTAACGGGACTGACGTGAATATCAAAAGGAATATTTGTTTTTTCTAAAACAGACTGCATGGCTTTTGCAACCGTATTGGCTGCAGGCATGCCCCTTGATAGGGCAAACACGGAAGGACCGGAACCTGAAATGCCTGAACCCAGCGCACCAGCTTCTTTACAGGCTGCTTTTAATTCGCTAAAATGTGGGATGAGTATAGCTCTTGTTGGCTCCACGATACCGTCAATTAAAGACCGGCTTAAGAGGTCATAATCCTCTTCATATAAGCTAGAGACCAAGGCGCCTACATTTCCCCATTGACTGATGGCCTTTTCTAGCGTTACACGTTTTTTGAGTACGGCACGTGCATCAGCTGTTTTTACTTCAATTTTGGGATGTATCACTGTTGCCACAAGCTCTAGTGGTGTTGGTAATGCACAAATGTCCAAAGGGTTGGTATCGCGAACCAAAGTAAATCCTCCTAGGAGTGCTGGTGCCACATTATCGGCATGGGCACTACCGCAAGCCAGTCGCTCTCCTTCCATAGCAAAAGGAATCAATTCTTTATTGGTAAACGGATTGCCGAGCAAGTAATTTATGCCTGCTACTGTACCTGCAGCACTAGCAGCAGAACTTCCAATCCCGCTGCCCGGTTTGATGTTTTTTTCTATTCGAATTTCAAAGCCCAGTTGTGCATTATGCGCTTTGAGGATGGCCAAACCTGCAACACCTGCAACATTTTTCTCTGCTTCGATTGGTAAATCTTGCCCTTTGATGGAGGTGATGTGTATGCCCGCCTTTTCACTGCGACGTATTTCCATAAGGTCTCCTATGTTTTCGAGACAGAGTCCCAAAACATCAAAGCCACAAGAAATATTGGCTATACTGGCTGGCGCAAATAGTTTAACGCCTTTTACATCAACTTTTTCCAATTCTTATGATATCTGCAAATATTCCAGAAGCGGTCACATCAGCACCAGCACCTGCCCCTTTGACAATCAAAGGCTGTTGTGCATATCTGTCTGTGTAGAACAACACGATGTTGTCACTGCCCTCAAGGTTATAGAAATCATGCCCTTGGGGGATATGTTTTAATCCTACCGTTGCTTTGCCGTCTTCAAATGTGGCAACGTACTTAAGACGTGCATTTTCACGGGCTGCCGTTTGGTAAAGGGCATCAAAATGTGCCTTATGCTCGTCCAAACTTGCTAAAAAGGCTTCGTTGGTTTTGGTGTCCAAACAAGCCTGCGGTAAGAATGAATTGTTTTCTATGTCGGCAAGCTCCATGGCAAAACCACTCTCTCTTGCTAAAATCAATATTTTTCTGGCCACGTCAATTCCACTTAAATCAATTTTCGGATCTGGCTCGGTGTAGCCTTCCTGCATGGCCTGCGCAACAACTTCTCGGAACGATATTTTTTCATTGAACGAGTTGAAAACAAAATTCAAACTACCCGATAATACAGCCTGAATGCTGTGCACTTGATCGCCCGATGCAATGAGGTGGTTGAGTGTGTCAATAATCGGTAATCCAGCGCCAACATTGGTTTCAAACAAGAAAGGTGCGTTGTATTTACGTGACAATTTTTTGAGGTTTTGGTAGTTGGCCAATTCATCGGCACAGGCAATTTTGTTACAGGTTACTACACCAATGTTATTCTTCAAGTAATGCGCATAGGTTCCTGCAATGATAGGATTAGCCGTATTGTCCACAAATATGGCATTGCGCATATTAAGTGCTTTGGTTTTTTCGAAAAACAAATCCTTATCTGCTTTTTCGCCTTCATCCAGTTTACTGCTCCAGTTTTCTAGGTCTATACCCGCCGGGTCAAAGACCATTTTACGTGAATTGGAAATACCAATTACACTTGGATTGAGTTTAAAGTGTTCCCTGAGAAAATCTCCTTGCTGGTGCACTTGCTCCAAAAACTTACTTCCCACATTACCAATTCCGGTAACAAAGAGATGAAGTTTTTTAATTTGTGCTTCAAAGAATGCTTCGTGAAGGGTGTTTAGGGCTTTCTTGATGTCTTTGCTGTCTATGACCGCAGTGATGTTTTTTTCTGAAGCCCCTTGTGCAATGGCTTTGACATTTACATTGTTGTTCCCCAGCGCACGAAACATACGCCCGCTGATACCTTGGTGATTTTTCATGTTTTCACCAACAAGTGCAATGATGGACAATGCTTTTTCAACACGGATAGGGTTGATTTTTTTTGTTTTTATGTCGAGTGCAAAGGCTTCGTCGATAGTTTCTTGCGCAAAATCGGCTTCTGCGGCGTCTATACCCAAACAAATAGAGTGTTCAGATGATGCCTGCGTAATCATGACCACGTTTATGTGATGTTGCGCCAATACCGTTAGCAGTTTTTGTGAATATCCTGGAACACCAATCATGCCGCTGCCCTCTAGGGTAAGCAATGCAATGTCATTGATGTGGCTAATTCCCCTAACCACCGTTTCTGCTACGGTGGTGTTTTTGATAAGTGTACCTGCAGCACTGGGCTTAAACGTATTTTTGATATAAACCGGAATGTTTTTTTCAATGATGGGCTGAAGGGTAGGAGGATAAATAACCTTAGCGCCAAAGTGAGAAAGCTCCATGGCTTCTTGATAGGATATCTCCGGGATGGACTTGGCTTGTTTTACCAATGTAGGGTTCGCGGTGAACATACCACTCACGTCGGTCCAGATTTCTAAAAATTCAGCCTCAAGTGCACACGCCGTTATGGATGCCGTGAGGTCAGAACCGCCACGCCCAAGCGTTGTCACGATGCCTTCTGCGTTTTTGGAAACAAAACCCGGGAGAATAACTACTTGGTGTTTGTTGTTTTTGAAAAACACTTTGAGGTTGGCATTTGTTTTTTTGTAATCCACTAGTGTTCTGCCTAGCGATTGAAAGGTCACAATAAGCTCTTGTGCATTCTTTGCAATTGCGTCTATGCCCTTTGCTTTGGCCGCTTCTGCTATTATGTTATGCGATAGAATTTCACCAAAGCTCAAGAGGGTGTCTCGTGTTTTTGGCGAAAGCTCACGTATCATAAACGTGCCCTCTAGAATGGTCTCGAGTTTGTTGATGATTTGTTTTGTGGCACTGAGAATAGCACTTCTTTTTGATACAGGAATAAGGGCTTGCACCATCATAACATGGCGCTCCTCAACCTGTTTCAAACGATCTGCATAGGAAGCATCGCCATCGGCGGCCAGCTTACCTAGTGCGTGCAGCTCGTCTGTAATTCCGCCCAAGGCTGAAACCACAACTGCCATGGGTTTCTTTTGCTGCGCCAAAACAGCAAGAACCTGCTCAACTTCAGTGGCACTGGCTACTGAAGATCCGCCAAACTTTAAAACTATCATTTTTAAGTGTTAAAAAAACGATACAAAAGTAACCGTTTTATCTCCAAAATAATGCGCTGAACACTATTTTTGTTGTTATTCGTTTGCAATACATGCATAATCTGAATTATATTTAGTTGACTGTAAGGGTTAACAAGGGATATTTTCACTAATTTTATTTAAAAATTGAGCATCATCAAAACGTCCACAACTTTAGCATCTTTAACCGCAAGGGGATTTGTAGATGCACCTATTCCAGACAACATTTCATTGGTTGAGGAAATCAAGCGTTTGAAGGCAGCTAAGAATGCCGTGTTGTTGGCACACTACTATCAAGAAGACGCCATTCAAGATTTGGCTGATTATCTTGGAGACAGCCTATATCTGGCGAAAGCAGCAGCCGAAGTATCTTCTGAGATTATTGTCTTTGCTGGCGTGCATTTTATGGCTGAAACAGCTAAAATCATCAACCCTACAAAAAAAGTTTTATTGCCTGATTTGAATGCGGGTTGTTCGCTGGCTGATTCTTGTCCGCCAGATGCTTTTGCTGCTTTTAAGGCTCAGCACCCCGACGCCATCGTTGTTACCTACATCAATTGTTCTGCAGAAATCAAGGCGTTGAGCGATATTGTTTGCACTTCTAGCAATGCGGTTCGTATTATCGAAAGCATCCCTAAAGACCAGACCATTATTTTTGCGCCTGACAAGAACCTTGGGCGCTATCTAATCAAGGAAACGGGTCGTGACATGATACTTTGGGAGGGTTCCTGCATTGTGCACGAAGCCTTTTCGTTTGACAAAATTGTTGCATTGGCACAGCAGCACCCCAACGCCAAATTCATTGCACATCCCGAAAGCGAATCCCAAGTGTTGGATATTGCACACTATATCGGCAGTACTTCTGGATTGCTAAACTTTGTGCAAGCGGATAATGCAGCGGCCTACATAGTGGCTACAGAAGCAGGTATTTTACACGAAATGAAAAAACGTGCCCCTCATAAAACCTTTATTCCCGCACCCGTTTCTGACGATACCTGTGCGTGTAGCGAATGTGGTTTTATGAAGCTTAATACGTTGGAAAAACTTTATTTGTGTCTGAAGCACGAACTGCCCGAAATTAACCTCGAACCTTCTTTGATGGCTGCTGCAAAAGCACCCATTGATAGGATGTTAGCTTTGTCATAATATGCACGCAGACGTTTTGGTTATTGGAACGGGTATTGCGGGATTGAGTTATGCAGTCCGCTTGGCAGCGCAATGTCCAGACAAAAAAATCATCATGATATCCAAGCGTGATTTGCTCGAAAGCAACACCAAATACGCACAAGGAGGCATCGCGGTGGTTTCCAATTTTAGTAATGATTCTTATGCCGATCACGTTGAAGATACATTGCGCGCTAGCGATTATACTTCAGACCCCAAAGTTGTGGATTTTGTTGTTCGTGAAGGGCCGATGCGGGTACGGGAATTGATGGATTGGGGCGCTGATTTTGACAAAAGTGGGCCTTCGCTTCATCTAGGTAAAGAAGGCGGACACTCGGCCAAGCGCATAGTGCATCACAAAGATCAATCGGGCTTGCACATTCAAAACGCCCTGATTGCAAAAGCCAGAGCCCAAGACAATATTCAATTTTTTGAAAACTATTCATTGGTAGATCTGATTACCGATCACCACCTTCAAGGAGAAAAGCACGGGCGTTGTTACGGCGCTTATGTGATATCCATCAGGGACGAGGAGATTGTCAAAATTACGTCTCAAATAACGGTATTGTCAACAGGGGGTGCTGGGCAGGTATATGCACATACGACCAACCCAAAAGCAGCTACAGGGGATGGATTAGGTGCAGCTTATAGAGCAAAAGTGCATGTCAAAAACGTACATTTTGTTCAATTTCATCCCACCGCTTTATTTCCTAAAGTAGACGGCAATACCTTTTTGATTTCTGAAGCAATTCGAGGCGCAGGTGCCATGCTCCGCAATGAAAAAGGGGAAGCTTTTATGCACCAATACGACGCACAACTAGACTTGGCAGCTAGAGATGTGGTGTCCCGTGCCATTGATGCTGAAATGAAAAAACACAATACACCACACGTTTACCTTGATGCGACCAATATTGACCAAGAAATATTAGCGCAGGAGTTTCCAACCATCAAGTCTACGTGTATGAAGCTGGGTATTGATATCAGTAAGTCCTTTATACCGGTGCTGCCAGCAGCACATTATTTCTGTGGGGGCATAGACGTAAATGAAAATGGCCAGAGCAGCTTATCGTCTCTGTATGCCATAGGGGAGTGCAGCCACACCGGATTGCACGGAGCCAACCGCTTGGCTTCAAATTCATTATTGGAAGCCTTGGTATATGCTGCACGGGCCGCTGAGCATGCCATCGAAGTACTGCACAAAAATACCTTGCCTGCATCTTTCTTTGATACCATTCCAGATTGGCTGGGTACAGAAGACGTATCAAACGAGCGGATTGCACAAATCAGCATGTTGCGTTCGGACGTGCAACACATCATGAGTGCCCATGTGGGTATTATCAAATCAGGTGAAAGCCTGCGACAGGCAGAAAAAGCACTTCATGATGTATATGTAGCTACCGCAGCCCTTTATCAACAAAACAAATTAACCCCACAACTTACAACACTGCGTAACCTTGTGAGTGTGGCGTATCTTATGATCAAACAATCCCAACAACATCCCGAAAATAAGGGCGTTTATTACAATCAAGATTATGTCTAACTCCTTTATATCAAAATATCAAAACGAATTGATTGCCTGCGTTGACAATGCAGTTATTGAGGATTTGAGTAAGATGGGCGACCATACCTCAAAGGCTATTTTTCCCAAAGGCCATACCTCCAAGGCACAACTGGTTGCAAAAGGCGAGGGCGTTTTGGCAGGGGTTGCTTTTTGCGAGTTTGTATTGCAACGCCACGGACAAGGCGTAAGTCTTAGTCCAGTGGTTGCGGATGGCGCTACGTTTTCAGAAGGCGCGCTGCTGTTTTATCTAGAAGGAGACACACAAACCATACTCAGCCTAGAACGACTTATGCTTAACGCAGTGCAGCGCATGAGCGGCATTGCAAGCCTAACGTCCAAGGTGCAAGAACGGATTGGACATACAAACTGCAAGGTTTTAGACACAAGAAAAACCACGCCCAACTTTAGAATTGCTGAAAAATGGGCCGTAGCCATTGGCGGAGGCGTGAATCACAGAATGGGTCTCTATGATGCCATTATGCTAAAAGACAACCATATTGATTTTTGTGGTGGATTGGCATTAGCACTTACTAAAACAAAAGCGTATGTGGATGCTATGGACAAGCAAATCCCTGTAATCGTCGAGACACGTAACCTTAAAGAAGTTGATGTATGCTTGCAGAACCCTTGGATTAGTCGTATACTCTTGGACAATATGTCACCAAAGGAGTTGGCATTGGCGGTTTCGCATATCAATGGGAATATCCCAACTGAAGCCTCTGGAAATATTGATTTAGAAAATGTAGCGACGTACGCCGAAACAGGCGTAGACTATGTTTCTATGGGCGCCATAACACACGCTGCGTCTATAGTAGACCTAAGCTTGGGTGCTGTTTAGCAGCTATAAATGGTTACGTGTATTTAAGACTCTTTCGCAGTCTTTTTGTTGTCTACAGAAAGCTTTAGTTTATCGCTTTTTCCGTCCCAATCAAAAGTTACTTTGGCGCCATTGACAAGTGATTTGTTAATGATCTCCCCAGCCATAGCATCTTCGACATAACGCTGAATGGCTCGGGCAAGTGGTCTAGCGCCATACTGTTTGTCGTAGCCTTTATCAATCAAGAATGTAACGGCTTTTTTACTAAGCGATAAGCTGTAACCAAGTTCTTTAACTCTGTTTTGTAACGCATCAAGTTCAAGCTGAATGATTTTTGCTAGGTGGTCTTTGTCTAGGTTGTTGAAAATAACCACATCATCAATTCGGTTTAAAAATTCAGGAGAGAATTTCTTTTTGAGGGCGTTTTGAATAACGCCTTGTATGTTTTTGTCTTCCTGGGATTTTTGCGCAGCAGTTCCAAAACCAACACCAAGACCAAAGTCTTTTACTTGTCTGGCACCAACATTTGACGTCATGATGATGATGGTATTTTTGAAATCTACACGTCTGCCCAGTGAGTCAGTCAAATAGCCATCATCCAAAACTTGAAGCAGCATATTAAAGACATCGGGGTGGGCTTTTTCAATTTCATCCAAAAGGATTACCGAATAAGGTTTTCTTCTTACCTTTTCGCTTAATTGACCCCCTTCTTCGTAACCTACGTATCCCGGAGGTGCGCCTATGAGCCTTGAAATGGAAAACTTCTCCATGTATTCACTCATGTCAATTCGGATAAGTGAGGCTTCGCTTTCAAAAAGTTCTGATGCGAGCACTTTGGCAAGTTGCGTTTTACCTACACCCGTTTGACCTAGAAATATAAAAGAACCAATGGGTTTGTTTGGATTTTTTAGTCCCGCTCTGTTGCGCTGAATGGCCTTGGCTACTTTTGCCACGGCATTCTCTTGCCCGATGACTTTCCCTTGAATGAGTTCTTCAAGTTTTGCAAGGCGATCACTTTCACCGTCAGAAACACGTTGTACTGGAATGCCTGTCATCATGGCAACTACATCGGCAATGTGATTTTCAGTAACGGTTTCTCTGTTCTGGCGTTGTTCTTCTTGCCAGTCCTCTTGGGCCAACAACAATTCCTTTTCTAATTTCTTTTCATCGTCGCGAAGCTTGGCTGCCTCTTCGTATTTCTGACGTTTTACAACGGTATTTTTTTGCTCACGTACTTGCTCGAGCTCGTTTTCGATTTCAACGACTTTTTCAGGCACTTCCATATTGGTGATGTGCACTCTCGATCCTGCTTCGTCTAGGGCGTCTATGGCCTTGTCTGGTAAAAAGCGATCGGTTATATACCTGTCTGAAAGTTTTACACAAGCTTCGATGGCTTCTTCAGTGTAGTTCACATTGTGATGCGCTTCGTACTTGTCTTTGATGTTTTGCAGTATTTCAATGGTTTCATCCACTGTTGTTGGTTCCACGACTACTTTCTGGAATCGACGCTCTAATGCACCATCTTTTTCAATATTTTGACGGTATTCGTCAAGGGTTGTTGCGCCAATACATTGAATCTCACCTCTGGCAAGTGCCGGCTTAAACATATTGGAAGCATCGAGGCTACCAGTAGCACCACCCGCACCCACTATGGTATGGATTTCATCAATAAATAATATGATGTTGGTGTTTTTTTCCAACTCATTCATAACGGCTTTAAGGCGTTCTTCGAACTGTCCTCTGTATTTGGTACCTGCAACTAGCGAAGCGAGGTCTAAGGTAACCACACGTTTGTTGTAGAGCACTCTTGATACCTTTTTCTGAATGATACGAAGTGCCAATCCTTCTGCAATAGCAGATTTACCTACTCCGGGTTCTCCAATGAGTAGGGGGTTGTTTTTCTTACGGCGGCTCAAAATTTGAGAAACACGCTCAATTTCTTTTTCCCTGCCAATAACAGGGTCCATATTACCGTCTTGGGCCACTTTGGTTAGGTCTCTGCCAAAGTTATCAAGTACTGGCGTACTGGATTTTTTTGATTTTTTATCCTCTGTAGATGAAGAAAAGGCAGCCCCTTGACCACGAGTGTGTTCATCAGCGGCATCATCTGGAAAAGCATCTGCAGAAGGCATGTCGATAAAATCGTCGTCATCAGAATCGACAGACATGTATTTAAATTGATCTTTTACTGTTTCGTAATCTACCTGTAGTTTGTGAAGCACTTTTGTTGTTGGGTCATTTTCGTTTCTTAAAATGCATAGCAACAAGTGCGCAGTGTTAATTGAAGTACTTTGGAAAAGCTTGGCTTCAAGAAAAGTAGTTTTAAGCGCACGTTCTGCCTGACGTGTTAGGTGCAAATTTGTTTTGTGTTGTGGCTCAGGTGAATTGGTTGGATTCGCAGGACTTAAAATCTCAATTTTCCTTCGCAAATAATCTAAATCAATCTCTAGCGCAGAGAGTATCGAAATGGCTTTTCCGTTACCGTCACGTAATAATCCGAGCATAAGATGCTCTGTGCCAATAAAGTCATGACCAAGACGTAGCGCTTCCTCTTTGCTGTAGGTGATGACGTCTTTTACGCGCGATGAAAAATTATCGTCCATAGTTTTTTTACATATTGTGTTCAAATATCGAACCAGACACATAACGAATAGACAAAAAAAATTGTTGAATTACAAATAAAATGAGCAAAAATTTTTGGATTAGTTCCAAATATCATTTGTTAATAAATTATAAGAAAATAGGCTTTAAATTAGCGTATATTCATTCGTTGAATACGTATTTTAGCAATTATGTCATAACATTAAATTGAAACCGAATGGCTATTGAAGATAAATTGATTCCAATCAACATTGAAGACGAAATGAAGTCGGCTTATATAGACTATTCTATGTCGGTCATTGTGTCACGTGCACTGCCAGATGTTCGTGATGGGCTTAAGCCTGTGCACCGCCGTGTGCTCTTCGGCATGCATGAATTGGGAGTAAAAGCAAATTCATCTTATAAAAAATCTGCACGTATTGTTGGGGAAGTGTTGGGTAAATACCACCCTCATGGTGACACATCGGTTTATGACACCATGGTGCGTATGGCGCAGTCTTGGAGCTTGCGCTACATGATGGTTGATGGCCAGGGGAACTTTGGGTCTGTTGATGGCGATAGTCCCGCAGCCATGCGTTACACAGAGGCGCGTCTGCAAAAAATATCAGAAGACATGATGGCCGATATCGATAAAGATACCGTTGACCATCAGTTGAATTTTGACGATACCCTAAAAGAACCTACCGTTATGCCCACCAGGGTACCTAACCTGTTGATTAACGGCGCTTCTGGTATTGCTGTAGGTATGGCAACCAACATGCCTCCTCACAACCTCACAGAGGTTATCGACGGTACGATCGCATACATTGACAACTCAGCTATTGATATCGACGGTTTGATGGAACACATCAAGGCGCCAGATTTCCCAACCGGTGGTGTTATCTATGGATATGAAGGAGTCAAAGAAGCCTTCCACACGGGGAGAGGTCGTGTGGTTGTTCGTGGAAAAGCAGAAATCGAAGAAGTAGATGGTCGCGAATGCATTGTCGTTACTGAAATACCATACCAAGTTAACAAGGCTGACATGATTCGCAAGACAGCCGAAATGGTTAATGATAAAAAAATTGAGGGGATTACAAATATCCGTGACGAGTCTGATCGTAACGGCATGCGTATCGTATACGTGCTAAAGCGCGACGCAATTCCGAATATCGTACTCAATATGTTGTACAAATACACGGCCTTACAATCTTCTTTTAGTGTAAACAATATTGCACTGGTTAAGGGCCGCCCGCAGATGTTGAATCTCAAGGATATGATTCACCATTTTGTGGAGCATCGCCACGAGGTTGTTGTACGTCGTACACAATACGAATTGCGAAAAGCCGAAGAGCGCGCGCACATTCTAAAAGGGCTTATTATTGCCTCTGACAACATTGATGAAGTTATTGCTTTGATCAAAGCCTCTGCTAATACAGATGAGGCGCGCAACAAATTGATAAGCACTTTTGAATTAACAGAAATTCAGGCAAAAGCCATTGTTGAGATGCGTTTGCGTCAGCTAACCGGCCTGGAGCAGGACAAGCTACGTACTGAGTATGATGAGCTGATGAAAACCATAGCGGATTTAAAAGACATTCTCGATAAAAAAGATCGTCGCATGGAAATCATTAAAAACGAGCTTTTTGAAGTTAAAAATAAGTATGGCGATGAACGTAGATCTTCCATAGAATATGCTGGAGGAATTTTCCGTGTCGAAGACATGATACCTGATGAAAAAGTGGTGATTACCATTTCACATGCTGGTTACATTAAAAGAACGCCCCTTGGAGAATACCGCACACAGCATAGGGGTGGTGTAGGCCAGAAAGCCTCAACTACACGTAATGAAGACTTTTTAGAGCACCTATTTGTGGGTACCAACCACCAATATATGTTGTTCTTTACCCAAAAAGGAAAATGTTTCTGGTTGCGTGTTTACGAAATTCCGGAGGGAGGTAAGACAGCCAAAGGGCGTGCTATTCAAAACCTTATAAATATTGAGCAGGATGACAAGGTAAAAGCCTTTATTTGTACGCAAGATTTAAAGGATGAGGACTATATCAACAGTATGTTTGTTGTGATGGCTACCAAAAAAGGTCAAGTTAAAAAGACCTCTTTAGAACAATATTCAAGACCAAGAACCAATGGTATAAACGCGATTACGGTTCGTGAAGGAGACGAATTGATTGAAGCCAAGCTCACTACTGGGATTTCGCAGGTTGTTTTAGCAGTAAAGTCTGGTAAGGCCATTCGTTTTGAAGAAAGCAAGACCCGCCCTATGGGAAGAAATGCATCTGGTGTTCGTGGAATTTCATTGAAAGATGCCGACGACGAAGTTATTGGCATGGTTACTGTAAATGATTTAGACTCTGACATTTTGGTGGTTTCTGAGCACGGCTACGGAAAGCGTTCCAATTTGGACGATTATCGCATAACCAACAGAGGTGGAAAAGGGGTAAAAACCCTTTCGCTAACTGAAAAAACAGGTAATTTGGTTGCGATTAAAAATGTTACTGACGGCGATGACTTGATGATTATCAACCGTTCTGGAATTGCCATACGACTGGGTGTAGATACCCTTCGTGTAATGGGCCGTGCCACGCAAGGCGTTCGTCTTATAAACATAAAAGACGATGACTCGATTGCGGCAGTAGCCAAGGTAATGAACGACGAGGACGAGATTCAAGATGTTGATGATATTGATGTAACAATAGAAGATAATAACGATAATTCATAAACTACTTAATATGAAATTTTACTTCCCTTTGCTTCTAGCTACCCTAATTTCTTTTACAGCTGTAGCACAAAAAAAAGAGCTTAAAGCAGCTCAAAAACTTGTTGATGCAAGTCTTTACGAAAAGGCATTAGTTGCCTTAAATGAAATGCAACCCCTGATTGAAAATGCAGAGGCAAAATACAGTTCGCATTACTATTATTTGCTTGGTATTTCAAAACAGAAAACCAAAGCCTTTGACGAGGCTATTGCTGCATTTGATAAAGCTACTTCCATTGAGAAAAGTGCTAAACTAAAAAAATACGGTTCGCTTATCCAAGATAACGTTTCAAGTCTGACAAATGACTTAATAAATGAAGCGGTTGATTTGAATAGTCGTGAAGAATATGTTGCAGCTTCAAAGCTGTTGTATACGGCATATGAATTAGACCCTCAAAACAACACGGACTACTTATACTACGCGGCTTCTAGCGCTGTAAATGGTGGAGACTACGACACTTCATTGTCTTATTATCTACGACTTAAGGATATGAATTATGAGGGGCGTAAGACAATGTATTACGCGACTGAAGTAGCTTCTGGAGTAGAATCTGAAGTGCCTGATTTAGCTACCTACTCGATCTATAAAAAATCGAAAGATTTTACAAACTTACGTGAAGAACTCACCGATTCTAAATTGCCAGAAATTGTTAAAAACATAGCCTTAATCTATGTTCAAAAAGGAGATAATGAAGCTGCCATGCAAGCTGTAAAAGATGCCCGCGCTATGTCTCCCAAAGACATTGGTTTGATTTTGACAGAAGCAGATTTATATAACAAAATCGGTGACGAGGCACGTTTTGCTTCGCTTATGGAAGAGGCCATAGCACAAGACCCAAACAATGCGGTTTTGTATTATAATTTGGGTGTGGTGAATGGCAATAAAGGAAATCGAGAAGCTTCAATTTCGTATTACAAAAAGGCCATTGAACTGGATCCTACCTATGAAGCTACTTATCTTAACTTGGCTTCTGTTATTTTAGATGGTGAGGCAGATATTGTAGACGAAATGAACGCACTGGGAAATTCAGCTGCTGAAAATAGAAAGTATGATGCTTTAAAGCAGAAGCGTGAAAGTCTTTTCCTTGAAGCCGTACCTTATCTGGAAACATTGGTATCCATCAATCCTAAAAATGCGGATGCCTTAACCACACTTAAAAATATTTTCGGAACTATTGGAGATACTGCCAACTTTAAAAAGTACCGAGACATGTTGGAAAGTCTCTGATGTAGTTACCAAAAAAATAAAACCTCGCTATTTGCGGGTTTTTTTATACGATGGATTTGATAAGTCTTAATTGGTGTGTGTGCGTATTTTTTTCAAAATTAAAGATGCCTGTTTGATCTAGCCGATCTACCCGTACTTGTCCAGCTGCATGAATGATATAGTTATTTTCAAGTACAATGCCAACATGGATAATAGTGCCTTCTTCGTCATCGAAAAAAGCCAAATCCCCAGGTTCAGACTCTTCAATAAAACTAAGTACTTCGCCAAGGGCTGATTGTTCTGAGGCTGTTCTGGGTAGCATTACCCCACAAAGTTTGTAAACGATTTGCGTAAAACCCGCTGCATCTATACCAAAGGGAGACTTACCTCCCTTTCTGTAAGGTGTATTTAGAAATCTAAAGGCTGTTTTGGGGATGTTACTTTTTTGAACCTAGGCACCTGAAGTCTGTCCTTCAAAACGATGTCCTAAAAAAATACAATTTTGTATGGTGCTTCCAATTGAAATAGGGAAAAGGATATCATTGTCTTTTAAAATAAACTCGACCAAATCAACAGCTGTTTTAGGCTCTTGCTTGGATAGCTTGGCGAATTCTACATCTGCAATAACGATGTATTGTTCGTTATCAATCCACCCCACAGCACCGTCTGCGAGCTTGACATTACTCCATTTCCTATTGATGCTAATAACCTCAATTAATTCACCATATAACACCTCACTTATCAGCGGTGCATCAAATTGAGCAACTTCACGTAGCGGAACCAAACTCAACCCACAAATGCCATACGTCATAATTCAAAAGTAAAGATAAAATGAAGACCTTGTTGCTGTATGTTGAAAAGTGGTATTTTTGTTTAAATCTTTTTTATGTCGCTCTTTTATAGATTTCAAGCCATACTTTATAAGATACTACTGTGTTTGTTTGTAGCAGGTGTGGTTGTGTATCTACTCCCAAGAGCGGGTAGTTTTCAATATGAAATACAGGCAGGAAAGCCTTGGCAATATGAAACACTTTTGGCTCCCTATGATTTTCCTATCCAAAAAACACAAGTCGAATTAGAAGAAGAAAGAACCCGTTTAAAGGTAAATATTCCGCGCTACTTTTCGGTTAACCAAGAAGTACTTCCAAGCGTCTTGGATGCTTTTGATCAATATGTTGCAGCACTTCCCTCCAGCGAAGCGTCTAACGCATTTTTTATTAATTGGAGGACTACTGTTGAAGCCATGTATGATATTGGCGTTGTCTCCTTTTCAGAGACGTTATTTGAAGAGGAAGTAGCACTCGTCAATAGCACGAGAAAAAAAACCATAAAACTTGGAGATTTATATGCTGATACAGATGTTAAGAATACATTAGAAAACCAATTGGCTGAAGCAGGGATCGGTATTTTGTCAGATGCGAGCATGCAGTATTTACTCTCCTTGATAACACCCAATGTAGCTTATGACGAAGCCCTCACCACACAATTCCGAACAGAAGCCGTAGCAGGTATCGTACCCATCCGTGGGTTGGTTACTAAAGGAACGCGGATTATTGCAAAAGGCGAAGTTGTTGAAGGCGAGAAGCTGAAAATTTTACAGTCCCTTCAGCTCGAATACGAGTCTCAAACATGGACACAGTCCAATACGGCTTGGATTATTTTAGGGTATGCGTTGCTGGTTATTATTCCCGTATTGCTTCTTTTTGTGTTTTTGTGGCGAACGAGACCCTTGGTTTTTGAAAATAACAAACGGACCACCTTTTTGTGTGTCAATATACTGCTGATGGTCTTGCTGACTAAAGTAGTTGTAGATGTAAATCCGTTATACGCCTATGCCGTTCCCATTTGTATGCTGCCCTTGCTTTTGCGCACTTTTTTTGACACGCGTATTGCGCTTTTTTCGCTAATGATTGCACTTTTTCTTATTGCTTTCTTAGTACCAAACAGCTTTGAGTTTATGTTCTTACAAATGATGGCTGGTATTTTGGCATCACTTACCGTTAACGACTTGTATAGACGTGCTAAACTGTTTATTTCGGTTGGGCTTATTGTTGGCTTATATGTTGTCTCCTATATTGCTTTTACCCTTATTCACGATGGTAACTTGAATCAGTTGTCATATGACGTACTCTTACTTTTTGTAGTTAATGGTTTGGCGCTTTTATTTGTTCAACCCCTAATATATATTTTTGAAAAAGTATTTGGTTTGGTATCCGATGCTTCTTTGCTTGAGCTCTCCGACACCAACAGTAAGCTTTTACGAGAATTAGCCGATAAAGCCCCTGGAACATTCCAGCACTCCTTGCAAGTTGCCAACATAGCCGAGGCTGCTGCAAATGCCATTGGCGCCAATACATTGCTCACTAGGGTTGGTGCTTTGTATCACGATATCGGTAAAATGAAAAACCCCGTTTTTTTTAGTGAAAACCAAGCTTCTTATAGCCCGCATGATGATCTTTCCTCTGAAGTAAGTGCTAAAATCATTATTGAACATGTGCTGCATGGGGTCACATTGGCCAGAAAGGCGAAGTTGCCAGATAGGGTTGTTGATTTTATACGCACACACCACGGCACAACAACGGTGCTCTATTTTTATCAGCAGGCGAAGCAAAACAATGTCGAAGTAGATATCGAAGAATTTCAATACCCAGGTCCCAAGCCCTTTTCAAAAGAAACAGCTATTGTCATGATTTCCGATGGGGTAGAGGCGGCATCAAAAAGCTTAAAAGAACCCACGGCAGAGAAAATCATTGCTTTCGTAGGCAAGATTGTACAACGCTTGATGGACGAAAAACAATTTTTAGAAGCTAATATTACGCTTCGTGAAATTGAGACAATTAAAAAAGTGCTTGTAGAGAAGCTTATAAGCAGTTATCACCTTAGGGTTGCTTACCCTGAATAACAGCGTTAGCCTTACTTCTGCCCGAATTATGTCTTAAAAATCTGTCTTCAATATTAGCGGTATGTCCAGTATAATAACGGCCTAAAGATTTAGAATATAAAATATAGACGGTGAACATGATATGGTGGGTGGTAGTGATCGCGCTAGGATTCGAACCTAGGACCGTCTGCTTAGAAGGCAGATGCTCTATCCAGCTGAGCTACGCGACCTTTTACTTCTTTGGCGCTACTCATCTGAACCTGACCGTTCCGATTGAAAATCGGAATGCGCTAATCCAGCTGAGCCCTGCCTCGACGTCAGGCAAGTACGCGAACAAATTTTTGCGATTTAACATCAAAGCTTTTTGAAATTTCAAATAGATTTTCAAAAAGCTTGAGTTAAGCTGCGGAGAGACTGGGATTCGAACCCAGGCAACACTTACGCGTTGACAGATTAGCAATCTGCTCCATTACCACTCTGGCACCTCTCCTTTAGATTATAAAGCGCCGGCAAAAATACGTTATCAAAAGCAATCCGCCAACTAATTATCACGTTGGTCAAAATCTTCTTTTTCTTTTTGACGAATTCGATTAAAGACAGCAAATATCACAGCAACAATAGCGGCAATCCAAATAATACGACTCATCTAGTTTGTTTTAACTGCAGTACCAAATGCTAGAATTTCAGAAGCTCCTTGCGCAACAACAGATGTAGTAAACCGAACATTTACAACTGCGTCAGCTCCCATACGATTTGCGTCGTCAAGCATACGTTTTAATGCCTGTTCACGCGCATCTGCTTGTAGTTTGGTGTATTCTTCAATTTCTCCGCCTACAATGTTTTTAATCGAAGCGAAAATGTCTCTTCCAATGTTGCGAGAACGTACCGTACTTCCTCGCGCCATTCCTAAGGATTCAATAATTTTTTTACCGGCTATGGTTTCGGTATTTACGTATAGCATAATTACATATTTTTAGTTAGTTCTTTGACTATTCTATTCTCGCTAAAGAACTCACTCAGAATCACCTTTAAAACGGTATATAATGGTACAGCTAACAACATACCCAGCGGCCCTGCTAAAAGCCCAGCTAAGATGATAATTAAAAATATCTCAAGAGGATGAGACTTTACGCTCTTTGAAAAAATATAGGGTTGTGAAAAGAAGTTGTCTATCAGCTGACCAATTATAAATCCGATTAATACATAAATGGTCTTGGGTACAATCACACTGGCTATGTCTGCGTCAAGGTTGCTGACCATAGTTAGTATAATCATTAAAACGGCACCAGCGAGTGGACCGATATAAGGAATGATGTTAAACAAGGCACATATAAGCGCAATGGTCAAAGCATTTGGAATGCCAAAAATTAGCAATACGCCAGCGTAAAACAAGAATAAAATAGTTATCTGTAGTAGTATCCCAGAAAAGTATCGGGATAGTAAGGTAACAACTCTAGTAAAGGAGCGCTCTATGCGTTCTTTTTTATCGTCAGGAAAGACAAGTAAGATACTTCTCAAAAGCAGCGAACTGTCTTTTAATAAAAAGAAACTGATGAACAACACAGAAAATAATGCAATGGTAAACCCGCCTAAAAACCCTAAAAACCCATTCAATAGGTTGGGAAGGAAGCTAAAATCAACTTTGGACAGCAGCTCTTTGATGTTTTCTGTGAGGTTTATGTCGTATTTTTCAAAATACATATCTAAGTCTGAAACCAGTCTGAGTAAATCAGCCTCCCACTGGTCGATTTGAAGCAGTGATAAGTTTTGTGCTTGTGCTGTAATGACGGGTACAATTAAGGATCCGAGCCCGAGTATGAGCAATAATAACACCAACAGTGTAATAACTGTTGCAAGTGTATTTTTAAACTTTAGTCTCTTCGTGAAAAAACCCTTTATGGGCTGCCCCACAAGCGAGACAACAATGGCTAAAAACACATATCCCAATAAGGACTGTGCCATCATGATAAGGTTAAACAGTGCTGTAAGCCCAACAATGATAAGAAAGGCTTGAATAATTCCGCGGGTAAGATTATTTGCATTCACTGCTCTAAGGTAAAAATTATTATTGATTCATAAGTAATGCCGTATGCAATGCTGCTAATGCAGCTGTTTCTGTCCGTAGCCTATTATTGCCAAGGTGCACAGCTGTTATGTTTTGCGCATCTGCCCATGCAATTTCGGCTTTGGAAAAATCGCCTTCTGGACCAATGAGTATGCTGCATTCAGCTTGTGCATTAACCACATCTTTTAAACTTTTTTTAGGACTGTCTGCGCAGTGTGCCATAAGGGTTAGTCCGTTGACCGCTATTTGCTTTAATGGTGTAAAGGGCGCTAAAATGGGTGCATAAGCACGTAGGGATTGCTTTAAGGCTGCATGAATTATCTTTTCGCAGCGCTCATGTTTGATGTGCTTTCGTTCACTTCTGTCGCATAATAGGGGTGTAATTTTATATACGCCAAGCTCAGTGGCTTTTTCCAAAAACCATTCGAACCTATTGATGTTTTTGGTGGGAGCTACAAGCATGTGAATAGCCGTTTTGGGAGCTGGAATTTCTTTGATTTCCAAAAGTTTAACACTACAACTTTTTGGACTAACAACACTAAGTTTAGCTGTTATAAGTTGCCCTTTTCCATCAGTTATATGCAATAAGTCGCCAATATTTTTGCGCAATACTTTGGCTATGTGTTTGCTCTCAACTTCGTTAAAGCTGTAGTTTTCTGATGTTAAATCTATATCGGGTGTGAAGAATTGTTGCATTAGATGGACATTCTTGCTTTTGGTTCACTGGATAGGTTGTCTAGCGCACCTTCGTTATATTTTAAATGGCCAGCCATGGTAATCATGGCCGCATTGTCTGTGGTGTAGGGTAGTGGCGGCAGGAACAGTTCTACGTCAAGGGCCTCAAGCGCTTTTCGCAAACCGCTGTTGGCAGAAACGCCACCGCCCAAGACAACTTGTTTAAGCCCCGTTTGCTTAACCGCCGTTTTTACTTTTTCAAGCAGTATGGCTACGATTGCAGCTTGAATAGAAGCACACAAATCATAAAGGTTGTTTTTAATAAAATCTGGGTCTTTGTCCTGTGCTGATCTTAAAAAATACAATACACTTGTTTTAAGCCCACTAAAGCTAAAGTTTAAACCAGCAACAGTTGGCTTCCCAAAAGTAAACTTTGACGTGCCAAGTGCGGCATATTTGTCCATGTTGGGTCCTGCGGGGTAGGGCAGCCCTAGCATTTTTCCTGTTTTATCAAATGCTTCTCCTGCGGCATCGTCTAGTGTTTCACCCAAAACTTCAAAAGAGGATGCATGGTCAACATGTACAAGTTGTGTGTGTCCCCCAGAAACGGTTAATCCTAAAAATGGAAAACGGGGTGTGGGGAAGGAGTCATCAATGAAGTGTACTAACAAATGTGCCTGCATATGATGCACAGCAACAAGAGGTATGTTGAGTGCGAGAGAAAGCGATTTCGCAAAAGCATTTCCAACAAGCAAAGATCCAAGAAGGCCAGGCCCTTGGGTATAGGCTACTGCAGTTAGGTCTTTTTTGTCGATATTTGCTCTAGACAGTGAAGTTTCCACGACAGCAGCAATGCGTTCTACGTGAGCTCTAGATGCTAGTTCTGGAATGACGCCGCCGTAATTTTCATGTTCAAGCTGTTGCGAAACGACGTTGGCACGTAGTTTGCCATCGACAAGTACCGCAGCTGCCGTGTCGTCGCAAGAAGTTTCAATGCCTAAAATGATAGTTGCCAAAATAAATATATAAGCACAAAATTAGCACTTTGGAAAAGAAGCATCCCATAAAAAAGAAAATAAGACGCATCATTGCTACTTTTTTACTTTTTATAGTGTTGGTAGTGTTTGTTTTAATGCTACCCGTAACCCAAACGTATTTGGGGCAACGCTTTACTCAAAATATAAATGAACGTTTCGGTGCCAATATCGACATCAGCAGTTTACAGGTATCACCCTTTGGATATGTTGAACTGCACGACATATTGGCTTATGACCATAAGCAAGACACGCTTCTTTATGTAGGCCATGCCCGTTTAAATACCTTGCGCTTAAGAGCAATTTTGAATGGAGATACCGATCTAGGTAATGTATTTTTAAAAGATGTGATGTTTAACAGCACCATTTACGAAAACGAAAGCAACTCCAATGTCAGTCAGTTTTTTGATCGTTTTAACGCTGATGAAAGCCCCAAAGCCAAAACAGAACTTGTTGCTGCATCTATAAGCCTGGTCGATGCTTCCATACGTGTCCAGAATCAAAATAAAAGCAACGGAAGTGCTCAGCGGTTTTCGGCACTTAATGCTGATATTCAGAATTTTCGTGTTGATGGAAGTATAATTAGCGCTGACATAAAACAGCTTAATGCCAACACAAATTGGCGCGATACCGCACTAACCTCACTTGCTGGAAAGTATCAATTTTCTCCAACCCGTATGGTATTGGAAAATGCAGTTATTCAAACTAAAGAAAGCGTGCTTGATGTGGATATTCGTCTTGCTTATCCCAAGGGCGGATTAAAAGATTTTGTTGAGAAAGTAAGCCTCAATATTGGGTTTAAATCCGCTTCAATTGGAGCATCTGACTTAAAAAAAATCATCCCAAATTGGAAGGGAAAATCCGTTAATGTGAAAGGAAATGTCGATGGACTTGTTAAAGACTTTACTACGCAAGAGTTTCAGATCAATCATCAGAATACGGAGCTTGTTGTTGATGGGAAAATTAAAAACATTTTAGATGTAGACAACAGGTCTATTGAAGTTGATTTGAAATTAGACGCGGCCGATAATTCCACTTCCATTCCTTTTAGTTTGTCTCCCGAACTAGCTGGTTTTTTGTCGCGTTTAGGCGGCCTTTCTACTGATTCCAAAGTGATCTTAAAAAATAAGTTGTGGAACATCAAAGCTAGCCTAGTAACTGCGCTTGGCCGCATGCAAAGCAGTACCACCTTTGCTTTTGATGAAAAAATTCGTGACTATTCAATTTCACTCTCGTCCAATGATTTTGATATTGGGCAGCTTGCTGCCGTACCAACAATTGGGCGCACAGGACTTGGTGTTGTCGTTTCTGGGAATGGTTTTGATATGTCCGATCTAAATGCGGCAATCAGTGGGGAATTTACAAATTTTAACTACCGCGAATACAGCTACGATTCCTTGGCAATAGAAGGAACAATAAACCCTAAATTATTTTTAGGTAATATGAATATTGTGGATAAATCCATCGTAATTGATTTAAACGGCCAAGTAGATTTTGCTTCGGACACCCGGAACTTTTCGTTTAATGCCGATATCGAGCATGCTAATTTTGCCGCTTTAGGTTGGATGTCTAATGCTGTTGACGGTGTCTTTTCTGGCTCTGTTGATTTGGCTTTACAGGGCAATAATATTGACGAAATGATAGGGGATTTATACATCGATCAGGGGGCTCTTAAAACGCCAAACGAAACCTATACGTTTTCATCGTTGTCGGCACAATCTAGGCTTACGAATGGACTTCGAGTGGTAAATATAAATTCTGAAGACGTGGCAACAGGCATATTGATTGGAAACTTCAAACCCTCCGAGCTGGGAGTGCTCGCCAAAAATGCGTTGGGCAGTCAATTTAAAAGCTATAAACCCATTCCAATTTCTCCCAACCAACATGTCGATTTTAACTTCAATTTACGTGGAAAAATTGCATCTGCTCTTTTTGGCGGTGTCGTTTCATTGGATGATAATACGTTTATAAAAGGTAGTATTAAGCCAGATGATGCCCGTTTTAAACTTGAAATTCGTGCACCCAGCATTGGTATAAACAAAACCCAATTGACCGGTTTGTCTTTGAAAATTGACACCAAGCAGCCTATCTACCATTCAAATATTAGTATTGACGAAATTGCTAACCCTAAGGCCAATTTATTTGATGTCGAGTGGATTAACGCCCAAGTATCAGAAAAGTTATACGGTCGCATCGAATTTGCTTCTGCGAAGGAAACGGAAGCGCTCAATATCATCAATACGGCATTTACCGTTAATGATTCTGCCCAAGCCATTTTAGAAATCCAAGATGCTGAACTGTTTTTTAATAACAAGCGCTGGACCATTGATAATAATAATGACAATCCCATATTGGTTGCTACAAGCACCAGCGACTTTGCTTTTAGCAATCTAAATTTTATGACAGAAACTTCTGCCATTACTGCCGATGCCAGCCAAAAGGGGAGTGATGCTTTTACTATTGATGTAAAATTTTCCAATGTTTATATGAACGATCTGTTGTCTTTTCAAAAAAACCGTTGGGAGGGAATCGTTAATGGATTTCTCAATATCCGTCAATCACCAGCAGGTTTTGGGGGGAACTCTAACTTGCATTTGTCCGATTTGGCATTAAACGACGTGCCGCTTGGAGAAGCAGCGCTTAAGCTCCAATCAAACAAAGACAATCAGGATTACCAACTGGCATTGCAAATCGCTGATGACGGGAAAGATGTTCTTCTTGCTACGGGCACTATAGGAATAGAAAATGCTGTTCCCACTTGGGAGGTTGATGTGGCTTTTTCAGATTATAATCTGTCTCTAATCGCAGGGCTTACAAGCGATGTTTTTTCACCTTTTAGTGGAAAAGCTAACGGAAACGTACACGTATCCTCCAAAACGGACAACATAATTCCAGAAGGTTCCTTTGTTGTTGATGACTTGAAATTGGGTGTTCCGTATTTGAACACACTATACCACTTCTCCGATGCTGTTCCATTTCGATTTAGTGAGGATCTTATTAGTATCAATCCATCTGATTTTAGTTCAGGGAGCGAACAAACAGCTCAGCTATCAGGGGTTTTAACCCATCAATCTTTTTCGAACTGGGGATTAGATATGAACATAAATGCTACGCAGCTGGAGGTGCTCAATACCTCCTTTGCGGAAGAATCATTGTATTATGGCAATGCTTTTTTTAATGGTGATGCGCACCTTTACGGTGCATTTTCAAATATGCAAATAGATGTTGTAGGCGAAACCGCAACGGGCACTAATATCTTTATTCCGATTCAATACGACACCAAAATTGGCGATGTGTCATTCATCAATTTTGTAGATAAACAAACGGAAGAAGATCCTGAAACAGCGCAATTCAACACGGTAAAAGGCCTGCAATTAAACTTTGAATTGGATGTTACGCCAGAAGCAGAGGTTGAAATTGTGGTTGATCCAGAAACAAAAAGTTTTTTGCGCGGTCGTGGTGCAGGGAGTTTACTTCTTGAAATTGATACAGCGGGTTCGTTTGCCATGTGGGGTGACTTTATTGCCTTTGAAGGAATATACAACTTCAAGAACCTTGGGCTTATAGACAAAACGTTTCGCTTGGAACCTGGCGGTGTTATTTTTTGGGAGGGCGATCCGTATGGTGCGCAAATAAACATGCAAGCCGTTTATGAGGTTCCAGGTGGTGCAAACCCAGCAGTGCTTTTGGAGGGCGATAACATCAGCCAAAAGATACCAACGGATGTTTCCATCACGCTTTTTGGAAATCTACTCAATCCTGAAACACCAACTTTTGAAATTAACTTCCCCAACGCCTCGGGTATCGTTAAAAACGAATTGAATTACATGCTAAATGACCAAGAAAGAAGGCAGTTACAGGCCATTTCGTTGCTCTCACAAGGAAGCTTTATTAATGAAGTTTCTTTAGCTGCCATTTCCAGTCAAACGTTAACAACCAATCTTTTTGAAAAAGCATCAGGCATTTTTGACAACATATTCACAAATGAAAACGACAAATTGAATTTGGGTATTGACTACCTTCAAGGGGATCGCAATGCTGCCGTTTCAATAAAAAATCGCGACAGGTTAGGGGTAAGTTTATCAACCAACATCAACGAGCGCATACTTATTGATGGCAAAGTGGGTGTTCCCGTTGGAAATGAAGAGGAGACCATGATCATAGGGAATGTAAAGCTTGAATTCTTGCTTAATAAAAAGGGAGACCTCCGTGCACGTGTCTTTAATAAGGAAAATGAGTTCCAATATTTTGGTGACGAATTGGGATATACACAAGGTATAGGAGTTGGTTATCAAGTTAGATTCGATTCCTTCAGAGAACTTGTCAATAAAATTTTTAACAAAAAGGAGAACATTAACCCATAAATTATTAGGTTAAAACGAGAGATTATTCGTTAATTTGCATTGCAATTTTATCATGAAAACCACAGATTCAGTTGACGCCACAATTACTAACATTGCCGTCCTCACTTCAGGAGGCGATGCACCTGGCATGAATGCCGCCATTAGGTCAGTAGTTCGTTCAGCAGCTTTTTACAAAATGAAGTGCTTTGGTGTTTTTCGAGGCTATCAAGGCATGATTGAAGGAAGTATTAAGCCTTTGGGGCCAAGAAGTGTAAACAACATCATTAATAAAGGTGGTACCATTCTGAAGTCCGCGCGTTCTGATGAATTTAGAACCAAAGAAGGCCGAAAAAAAGCATTTGCTAACTTACAGAAAAGCAACATTGACGCAATTGTAGTTATTGGTGGTGATGGTAGTTTTACGGGTGGTTTAATTTTTCAGCAAGAATTTGGCATCCCCGTTATTGGTATCCCTGGAACCATTGACAATGATATTTATGGTACCTCCCATACTTTGGGCTATGACACTGCCATGAACACCGTAGTTGAAGCAGTAGATAAAATTAGAGACACAGCCATTTCACATAACCGTTTATTCTTTGTAGAAGTAATGGGGCGCGATGCTGGTCATATTGCATTGAATACAGGAATTGGCGCTGGCGCTGAAGAAATCCTAATTCCTGAAGCAAATATGGGTCTTGACCGTTTGTTACAGTCGCTCAAGCGTTCCAAAAAATCAGGTAAGCTCTCCAGTATTGTTATGGTTGCAGAGGGTGATAAAATTGGTAAAAACGTATTTGAATTAGCCGAGTATATTGAGGATAACCTTCCTGACTATGAGGTGCGTGTTTCTGTGCTTGGACATATGCAACGTGGTGGCGCACCCACTTGTTTTGACCGTGTACTGGCCAGCCGAATGGGCTTGCGTGCTGTTGAAGAACTTCGCAAAGGGACTTCTGGTTATATGATCGGAATCGGTGACGGAAAAATGATATTAACCCCTTTGGATAAAGCAATAAAGGGTGAATCGAAAATTGATAACGAACTTGTTCGTGTATCTGAAATAATGAGACTATAAATTAATAATTAAATCACTATGGCAAACCTAAAAATTGGAATTAATGGATTTGGGAGAATCGGTAGAATGGTCTTCCGTGCATCACTTAAAAGAGATGATATTGATATCGTTGCAATAAACGATCTTTTAGATGTGGAACACCTAGCATATCTGTTAAAATACGATTCTGTTCACGGAACAGTGGATGCTAGCGTTGAAATAGCTGATGGTCACCTTGTTGTTGACGGAAAAACGGTTCGTATTACTGCGGAACGTGATCCTAAAAACTTACAGTGGGATGCGATTGGCGCCGAAATTGTTGCCGAGTGTACGGGGATTTTTACCACCTTGGACATGGCGCAATCTCACATTGATGGCGGCGCAAAAAAGGTCGTTATTTCGGCTCCCTCAAAAGACGCTCCCATGTTTGTGATGGGCGTTAACCACGAAGATGTGAAAGCATCAGATAGTATCTTATCAAATGCTTCATGTACAACCAACTGTTTGGCACCTCTTGCCAAAGTCCTAAACGACACCTTTGGTATCGAAGAAGCGCTTATGACAACAGTACACGCCGTTACGGCCACGCAAATGACCGTTGATGGTCCCTCTAGAAAAGATTACAGAGGAGGTCGATCTTCTTTATTGAACATTATTCCCGCATCAACTGGAGCTGCGAAAGCAGTAACCAAGGTTATTCCTTCGTTGCAAGGAAAAATTACGGGTATGGCGTTCCGTGTGCCAACTGCAGATGTTTCTGTTGTTGATCTTACCGTTAAACTTGCTACTGAAACAAGCTATGACGGCGTAATGAAAGCGGTTAAAGCCGCTTCTGAAGGAGCTCTTAAAGGTATATTGGGTTACACAGAAGAATTGGTTGTGTCTCAAGACTTTATTGGTGATGCTAGAACATCTATAGTTGACGCAAATGCAGGAATTGAATTAAATGGTTCTTTCTTTAAAGTTGTTACTTGGTATGATAATGAAGCAGGATACTCAAACAAACTTCTTGACTTAGCAGCACACGTAAACCAATTATAATCGCATGAAACTTATTATTGATAGCGGCTCAACCAAAACGGATTGGATTGCTCTTGATGCACAAAACGATGTACTTTTCGAAACGCAAACACAAGGACTAAACCCGCAAGTGTTATCGGATGCTATTTTGGAAGAACGTATTATCAATAATTATGACTTATACCGCAAGCGTAAATCTGTAAACTACATTCATTTTTACGGTGCAGGCTGTGGCACTAAACCACCTAGAGTATTGCTAAAGAAAGTGCTACAAGGTATTTTTCCGAGTGCAAAAATAGAGGTAAAAGAAGACACTTACGCGGCTGTATATGCGGCAACTGAGCCTGGAGAAAAAAGCATTGTTTGTATTCTTGGAACAGGCTCGAACTGTAGCTATTTTGATGGACAAGAGATTGAACAACGCGTTGATTCATTGGGATATATCTTGATGGATGATGGCAGCGGAAATTATTTTGGACGCCAGTTGTTGCGTGATTATTATTTCAATAAGATACCAGAAAAAATGGCTGCGGTTTTTGAAGAGTCTTTTGATTTGTCGTCAGAGTCTATCAAATCAAATCTGTACAAAAAATCAAATCCCAACACCTATTTGGCAACCTTTGCGCGTTTCTTGATTGAAAACAAAGAAAACCCGTACAGCCAAGCCCTAATAAAGAAAGGGTTTGATTTGTTTGCACGTCATCAGATACTACAATTTGATAATGCTAAAAACGTACCTATTCACTTTATAGGTTCCATAGCCTTTTACCTCAAAGAAGAGCTAGCAGAGGTCTTAAGTGGCTTGGGTCTGACAATTGGGAATGTGCACAAAAAACCTATTGAGGGCTTGGTGGAGTACCACTTAAAAACGTCCTAGGCTACGGCTATCAACGATATCTCAACGTTTACACTTTTTGGCAATACGGCAACCTGAACGGTTTCCCTTGCTGGTGCATTTTCATCGTCAAAATAAGTACCGTAAACTTCGTTTATGGCAGCAAAGTCATTCATGTCTGAAATAAAGATACTGCACTTAACAACATCTGAAAAATGCATGCTTGCGGCATCCAACACCGCCGCCAAATTTTCCATTACTTGCTTGGTTTCTGCCTCAATGCCTCCCGAAATCAATTGTTTTGTAGCTGGGTTTATAGCAATTTGACCACTAGCATATAACGTATTGTTTACCAATATGGCTTGGTTATAGGGTCCTATCGGCATGGGTGCCTTGTCTGTTTTGATGATCGTTTTCATATTCCTAAATTATAGTCTTTTTTCTGGTTCACGCCGTTTTTCGTATTTCAAATCGCGTAGTATTCCCGATTTAACTCCAATAAAGAAAAACCACGATTCACGATTTCCAAATGGTGTCCAAGAAATATTCATATTCCAACTGTCAAGATCGCGGTCTATGCCGAGATTCGTAAACGTTACCCCTTTGTTTTTAAAGTCATAACCCGAAGATATATTGACTTTCCACTTGGGCGTAAGCGATACATTTGCCGATGCCATAAGGGAGTTATTGCTGATTTGACGTTGCTCCCTATTGTTTGCGTATGTAAAACTGTGCCTCAAATTTATACTCCAAGGGATATTGGTTTTGTAGAGAGCGTTATTTTTATCTTCCTCAGGCTCCTCGTCTTCTTCGTCAGCAGCAGTGCCATAGTTCCGTTGTTCATCTAAACCTCTGTTATTATTTAGGCCTGGAATGCTTCCGTTGTTGTCATTGCTACTGTCCTTTTTATTGCCTTTACTTTTAAAGTTATACCCCCAGTTGATGTTGGCGCTTGTCATGCGCAATAGTGGGCCTCCATTGGCTGCGCTAAAGGTGTTGTAACGATTCTTATTCTCATCCAATGCATAGGGGTCAAATGTAGCACCCATGTTAATATTGAGCTTATTATCCAGTAGGGGTATAACGGTACTCATACGTATGGGGCTCCAACGAAGAGAATCGGCTGTTATATTATAGTTAGTACTAAAATTAAGATTGTTCAGAATTTTAATCTTTTTCAATTCTGTTTTGGTTGAATCCCTGTCCTTTACTTTGGCTTCTACATTATTGCGGACAGTAATGCCTATTGAACTTGATTTGGTTTTGCCGGGTCTGCCGTAAAGACCTCCTTCAAAACGGGTGTAGTCTCTAGTATTTCCATCTGCATCAATGATGTATTCGTCATAATATTGTTCGAAGCTTGGGCTGTTGCTATAGTTTACATTTGCGTTGACAACGTGGCGTATGCTTTGAATTTTCTTATCCTCTTTAAAATTAAACACCCCGTACAATGTGGTGTTGGCCCCCATGCTAAAATTATACTGCGCAAATCTATCAAAGCCCGAGATGGTGTCCTGTTCGGGTAGTGCATCTAGCACAAGATCGTAATCCTTTTTTTTGATGGTTTGATTGGTCCAAACCTCCTTATAACTACCACCCAAAGTAAAATTAAAATATTTGGCTATTTTGAAATTTGTGTTGATGGGAACGTCGTGCTGCATCCCTGACTTAGCACCATAAAATAAGCCCTTTTCAGAAACGAGTTCATCTGTTGTGTTGATGCGGTTATCACCCCTCATGCTGTATTGGAAGTTGATGTTTTGAACAATCCCTTTCTTGATGCCGTTGCGCTTGGCAAATGGGTAAATACGTTCCATATTGGCTGTCAATGAAGGCAACGTCATGTTCACGGTCTTCGAGCGTGTGTTCTGGCTATGTGTAGCCGATATCGATAGGTTTACAGAAGGGTATTTGGGAAACGTCCTGGTATATGAAACCGAGGAGTTTAGCGTATTGTTTAAAAAATTAGTGGTGTTGATTTGATTCAGCGACTCCCTAAAGTAGTTGCTGGTTCCCAAATTTACCGATGCAGAAAATCTGCTGTTTGGGTTGGATTTACTGTCCTTGCTGTGAGACCACCTTAGGTTGAATATGGTAGACTTGCCGTAGTTTGGAAGTCCGCGCTCCCCATTGATTAAACTTTCATACCTAAAGCTAAAATTTCCTCTGTAGCGATAACGTTTGTTGTAATTGCTTTCTACTCGAAAACCATAGCTGCCATTGGTGTAATAGTCCCCGAGTGTTGCTACATCAAGGTTGTCGTTGACCACAAAATAATATCCACCATTTTGGAGGAAATATCCCCTGTTAAAATTTTCGCCTATGGTTGGGAACAAAAATCCTGTAGCACGATTTTGTGTCATGGGGAAATATGCAAAAGGCAAAAACAAAGGAGTAGGGACATCAGCAATATACAGGTTACTCAAACCTGATATCATTTTGCGTTTGGGAACAAACTTTGCAGTTCTAACACGAATGTAATATTCTGGATCATCTACATCTTTCGAGGTTGTTATCTTGGCATTCCTAAGGTAATAGACCGAATCGTTTTGCTTTTTGGTTGTAGTCGCTTTGACATTCATCCCTTGCTGCTCACTTCTAGAATTCCAGATGATGGCCTTTTTGGTGTCAAAGTTAAAACGTATTGAATCCGGAAACACTTCGTCGCCACCTTGCTTGAAAGCGGGAGGCTGCACCAAATTACCCAACGTATCTTTAATGCGTCCAGCAGAAACTTCATTAGTAGTGTAATCCAACACGATTATTCCCGATTTTAACTCAATATCTTGATAGTATAATTCAGCCCCATCATACATATACAACTTATTTTCCTTGCGGTTGACAATCATATACCCATCAGCATGTCTTTTTATTTTATCGAGCAATACGGGTTCCTTTACCGCTACACTATCTTGCACTATGCTGTCTTTAACTGCTTCGTCAACAGCTGTTTCTTGCGCAATAGCAAGGGCGCCAAACAAAAACATAAGACAGCAAATATGCCATTTATGTGAGGTGCCAGAATAATGTATTACTTTTGACAAAGACATCAGATTGAATGCTCCAAAAATACACATATTTTATCCAGAATGCGTTTCATTAAAATTGCTTTATTTTTTGTTGTTAGTGTTTTTAGCTTTAACAGCAATTTGTATGCCCAAAATGATAAGCCTTTTACAGTAGTAATTGACGCAGGTCATGGCGGTAAAGACCCAGGAAATAGGGGTAACAACTATTACGAAAAAAAAATAGTGCTCAATATTGCACTAAAAACGGGTGCCATACTCGAAAAAGAAAAAGGCGTTAAGGTTGTTTACACGAGGAAATCAGATAAATACGTTACGCTAAACGGTAGGGCTAACGTCGCCAACAAGGCAAAGGCCGATTTGTTTGTTTCCATTCACTGTGATGCACATACTTCCAATGCTTATGGTGCAGGCACATTTGTACTGGGCCTACATCGAAACAAGGATAATTTTAGAATTGCCCAGAAAGAAAATGCTGTAATATTTTTGGAAGATAATTATGAGCAAGAATACGACGGTTTTGATCCCAATAATCCCGAGTCGGTCATTAGCTTGGTATTGATGCAAGAGGATTATCTCAACCAAAGTATCGAAGCGGCAAACTATATTCAACAGAGTTTTGTTAAAAATTTAAAGCGCAAAAACCGAACCGTAAAACAAGCTGGTTTTTTGGTACTTCGCAACACCTATATGCCTAGTGTGTTGGTCGAGACAGGTTTTCTGACCAACTCAAAGGAAGGTGCGTATCTAAATTCAAAGCGCGGACAAACCGAAATTAGCAAGGCCATAGCCAAAGCCATCATGCAGTATAAATCTTCTTTAGACGGCACCTTATTCACAGGTCTTGTTATGGATACGGTTCCTGTTGAAACCACCCGTACGCCAACAACAAGCAGCCGTGCAGCTGCTACTACCTTCCGAATTCAGATTGCTGCTAGCACCAAAAAGATGGCCCTAAAACCGTATAATTTTAAGGGATTATCAGATATATCTCGCGTCAAGTCAGGTAGTCTTTACAGGTATTACTACGGTTCATTTTCTTCGTACAAGTCGGCTAAAAAAGCGGTATCAAAGCTCACTAAAAAAGGCTATAAAGGCGCCTATATCAAAGCATTTAGGGGGAACAAAGAAGTGTCAATAACTCATGAAATGAAATCTAAATAAGCCTGTTGCGCTGCACAAATATTATGTATTTTTGAAAAAATACTTTGATTTTGAAATTTTCTAATGAAATAAAAACAGCCTTGCTCTTCATTTTTGGGATTAGCTTATTTTTTATAGGATTTAGCTATCTCAAATCCAACGATGTTTTTGTTTCCGACCGGTTGTTCTACGGGGTTTATGACAATACTGAGGGATTGCTAAACGGAACACCTGTTACGATAAACGGTTATGAAGTAGGCGCCGTTGAGAACAGCAAGTTGATGTATCCTGATGGGAAAATTTTGGTCACCTTTCGAGTAGAAAACGATTTCCCTTTTTCTAAAAGCAGTATTGCGCAAATTTATGAGTCTGGCTTGATAGGGGGGAAGGCCTTGGCCATAATTCCCGCTTTTGATGATGAAGCCAAGGCACAGTCAGGTGACACCCTACAGACCGCTGTAGCCCCTGGACTTACAGACTTGGTGAACGAGAAGTTATCACCGCTACAGGAAAAAATCGAGAGCATGATTGTTCATGCCGATTCGGTATTAATTTCATTCAAGAACGTCATGGACGCAGAACGTCAAGAGGCGCTGCGCCAATCCATCGACCAGTTTAGTGAAACCACTGCCGCACTAACCACCTTGACAAATGCACTTAGCAGTTCAATCAACGATTCCGATGGTGCGCTTAACAATACCTTTGATGCACTTGCCCGTGCTTCGCAAAACGCTGCTGCCATAACCGATTCCTTGCAACAAGCACCACTAGCTGCCACCTTGCGTATGCTTGAGCATTGTGCCACAAACCTGTCAGACATTACTAGCAAGGTAAGTGCAGGCGAAGGAACCTTGGGGAAACTCGTCCAAAGCGACTCCTTAGTAAATGCACTTAACGAAACCAACACACAAGTACAGCTGCTGTTGCAAGACATGCGCCTTAACCCAAAAAGATACGTCCACTTTTCGCTCTTTGGCAAAAAGAATAAGGCGTATGAAAAACCTGATAAATCAGAGTAAAACATGGGCGCTTACGTGTCAAATATTTTGTTTGGAGTACTTTTCTTTTCCCTAGTGGGCTTGTTTGCACGCAACATTCGCCGCATTATTCGTAATATAAAATTAGGTACGGCTGCTAACAGAAATGACCAATCCAAAAAACGTTGGTTGCACATGGCACGCATTGCGCTTGGCCAATCCAAAATGGTGCGCAAGCCGCTGTCTGGTCTGCTGCATGTCATTGTCTATGTAGGATTTGTTGTAATCAATATCGAATTACTTGAAATTATCATGGATGGTTTTTTGGGTACGCACCGAGTTTTTGCGCCATTTTTAGGGGGTTTCTATAACGTTCTAATCGCTACGTTTGAAGTGTTTGCTGCTCTGGTATTGGTAAGTGTTATCTTGTTTTGGACCCGTCGCAATGTGATGCGCATTAAGCGTTTTTGGCGTGCCGAGATGAAAGGCTGGCCCAAATGGGATGCGGATATCATCCTCTATGCCGAAGTGGTGCTTATGGGCTTGTTCCTCACCATGAATGCATCTGATTATTGGTTGCAGATCAATGCGCAAGACCCGCATTACCTCACGGCGGGTAATTTCCCCGTGAGCCAATGGATACTTCCCCTTTTTGACGGATTAACTGTGGCTCAGGTTGTTGCGGTTGAACGCACGGCTTGGTGGCTGCATATCACAGGTATTTTACTTTTCTTAAACTATTTATACTACTCAAAACACCTGCACATCATCTTGGCATTTCCCAATACTTGGTTTGCCAAACTCGCTCCACAAGGGCAGTTTACGAATATGCAGGCGGTTACTGATGAGGTTAAATTGATGTTAGACCCCAATGCCGATCCCTATGCCGCACCTGCTTCCGATGTTGCTCCCAGCACGTTTGGCGCTGCAGATGTAGCCGATTTAAATTGGGTGCAATTGATGAACGCCTATTCGTGTACTGAATGTGGACGATGTACGGCTGAATGTCCGGCCAGCCAAACGGGGAAAAAGCTTTCGCCCAGAAAAATAATGATGGATACGCGTGACCGACTTACTGAAGTAGGCGCCGCATTGAACAAGGGCGAACAGCCCAATGCTAATACCTTGTTGGATAATTATATTTCTAGAGAAGAACTGTGGGCCTGTACATCTTGTAATGCTTGTGTAGAAGCCTGCCCAATCGCCATTGATCCACTTTCCATTATCACCGACATGCGGCGCTATCTTGTTATGGAACAATCGGCAGCACCAACAGAATTAAACAATATGATGTCCAACGTAGAAAATAACGGAGCTCCGTGGCCATTTAATCAACAAGACCGTATCGCATGGCGTGAGGAAATAAATATATGAACATGAACAAAGAAGAAGTAGAGCAATTGTTACAAGAAAAACTAGAAGACGGGGAACATATTAGTCCGGTACTCCCTGAAGGGGTAAAAAACTACCTGATTGATATTGATGGTACCATCTGTGATGACATTCCCAATGAGGAGCCTGAGCGTATGGCTACAGCCGAATTGTATCCCGATGCACTGGAAACGCTGAATAAGTGGTATGACGAAGGTCACATGATTTGTTTTTTCACCTCAAGAACTGAAAACCACCGCAAAGTAACCGAAGACTGGTTAAACAAGCACGGATTTAAATATCACTCCTTGCTTATGGGCAAGCCACGTGGTGGAAACTATCACTGGGTAGACAACCACTTGGTTAAGGCAACACGTTATAACGGTAAATTCACCGATTTAGTAGAAAAAGAAGTGACCATTGAGGTTTTTGATGATGGACAACACGACTAACATACCAACCATGGCCGAATTAGCAGCCCAAGGCAAACAGCCTGAAGTGCTTTTTTGGGTGGGTTGTGCTGGAAGTTTCGACGACCGTGCAAAGAAAATAACCAAGGCTTTTGTCAAGTTACTGCTAAAAGCCGAAATTTCTTTTGCCGTACTTGGACCAGAAGAAAGTTGTACGGGCGATCCTGCCAAGCGTGCCGGCAACGAGTTTTTGTTTCAAATGCAAGCCATGACCAATATTGAGGTGCTCAATGGCTATGAAGTAAAAAAAATAGTTACGACTTGTCCGCACTGCTTTAACACCTTGAAGAATGAGTATCCAGGTTTGGGCGGGCACTACGAAGTGGTGCACCACACCCAATTCCTTAAACAATTGCTGGACGAAGGCAAGCTTAGGGTTGAAGGCGGCCAATTCAAAGGCAAGCGAATTACCTTTCACGACCCCTGTTATCTAGGACGTGCCAATAACGAATACGAAGCGCCTAGAGCTGTTTTGACCAAGTTAGAAGGCGAGTTGATTGAAATGAAAAGTTGCAAGGCCAAAGGGCTTTGCTGTGGTGCTGGTGGCGCGCAGATGTTCAAAGATGCGGAAGCGGGTAACAAAGAAATCAATATTGAACGCACAGAGCAGGCCTTGGAGACCAAACCAGACATCATTGCTGCAGGTTGCCCTTTTTGTAATACCATGATGACCGATGGGGTTAAGAACAAAGAAAAGGAAGGTTCCATTGCGGTAATGGACATCGCTGAACTTATCCAACAAGCCGAAGACTTATAATATGCTAGTACCCTTTGAGGCATTATCCGATGAAGCGCGTGTATGGATTTATCCAGCCAGTCGTCCTTTTACTGCTGAAGAGTGTGACAAAATTACTACAACAATACATGCCTTTCTAACCCAATGGACGGCACATGGCGCATCCCTAAACGCTGGGGTTAGCATACCCTATAATCGTTTTATTGTTATTGCACTCGACGAAAGCCAACAAGAAGCTACGGGTTGTTCAATAGATGCGTCGGTAAAAATCATACAAGAAATTGAAGCGACTTACGGAGTTACTCTTTTGGACAAGATGAATGTCAGCTTTAAGCAAGGAGCGTATATTACCTACAAGCCATTAATGGATTTTAAGAAAATGGTCAAAACTAAAGCGGTTACGGAAAACACCATCGTCTTCAATAATTTGGTGGTAAACAAAGAAGAATTTTTGACGCAATGGGAAGTCCCTGCCCACCAAAGTTGGCATGCACGCTACTTTTAACTTACCTTTAAGGTATGTTTCGCCTCATATGCACGATTTTTTTTGCGGCAACACTAGTGCACGCACAATCCCAACAAGCATGGGTAGATAGCCTTTATTCCCAAATGACCCTCGATCAAAAAATCGGGCAGCTTTTTATGGTCATGGCTTATCCCGATGGGAATGCTTCCAAAAGAATCGCTACCGGCAAACAGATTCAAACACAACACATTGGCGGGGTCTTATTTTCTAAAGGCACTAGCAAACAACAATTGCGCGACACGCGTACCTATCAAAATCAAGCTTCGGTTCCCTTACTTATTGGCGCCGATGCAGAGTGGGGCATGGCCATGCGCCTAACAGATTTACCCGCTTATCCATACGCCATGACGCTAGGTGCATTGCCACACAGCGATTTGATTTATGCCTTGGGCAAAAGATTGGGTACACGCAAGCGTAGCATGGGGGTGCATATTACTTTCGCCCCCGTTGTAGATGTCAATAGCGAATCCAAAAATCCCATTATTGGCGTGCGATCTTTTGGCGATGACCCCAGTAAAGTGGCGGAACAGGGTGCTGCGTTTATGGAAGGGGTACAGGCAGCAGGTATTTGGGCGGTTGCCAAACACTTTCCCGGTCATGGGGCAGCAGTTCAAGATTCACATACCGCACTTCCGCTCATCAATCGCAGTAGCAAAGCATTAGACAGCATAGACGTATTGCCATTCCAGCATCTGATTGACAACAAGCTCAAGGGTATTATGGTGGGACATTTGGCCGTTCCTGCATTGACAGCAAATGACAGCATTCCCGTTTCTACTTCTTCTTTAGTGGTAAGCGATTTGTTGCAAGATAAAATGGGTTTTAAGGGACTTATTTTCACAGATGCCCTCAATATGAAGGGCATATCCGATAGCGTTGACCAACCTGCACTACAGGCCTTTATGGCAGGAGCAGATGTATTACTCATTCCCGAAAACCTATCAAGCTCCATTGCCAATATAAAATCCCATTACTTGTCTGGTGCTATTACACCAACACGATTGGAAAAATCGGTCAAGAAAATTCTTGCAGCCAAACACCAACTTGCCTTAAGGCAAGCAAAAAAAGGCTTTTATGAAATCTTACCCTTTGCATCTGTTGACCGCTACTTAGTCCAACAAATAGCCAAGCAAAGCCTTGTCTTGGCACACCACAGTAAGGCTTTCCCCATAGAGTCAAAAACAAAGGTGGCATTTGTTGCCCTTGGCAAGCAGAACGACAATAGCTTTTTAAACGCTTTGCGCCAATACGCTGCGGTACGTCAACTTTCTCCCCATGCAGCCGATGACATAAGTTCAAGCGAAACTTTGGTTGTAGGCATTTATGCAGATACGGCTACACCTTGGGCAAAACAGTACCTGTCAACAGATGAACTTGGGCTGTTAACTAAATTGCTAAAACACCAAAATGTGCATGTAGTGGTATTTGCAAAACCCTACGTTATACGACGGTTATCAGATTTGAGCAGCTGTTCAAGTGTGTTATTGGCACACCAACAAGAGCGGGCATTTGTCAAGGCTGCAGCCCAAATATTATTTGGAAAAATTGATGCAGTGGGTGAATTACCCGTTGCCCTAGAAGCTTTTGACTGATATTTTGTGCTTCAAAGTATTACCAATACTTTTGTGTAATGCTTGTTAAAGAAACCCTGTCCCGTAAATCATTTCTAATATGAAAATAGCGATTGTTTGTTACCCAACCTATGGTGGTAGTGGGGTAGTGGCTACCGAATTGGGCATCTCTTTGGCCGACAGAGGCCATGAGGTACATTTTGTAAGCTATAAACAGCCCGTGCGTTTACAGTCTCTTGCAGGGAATATCCACTTTCATGAGGTTCATGTACCACGCTATCCGCTGTTTCATTTTCAACCCTATGAATTGGCACTCTCTAGTATGCTCGTAGAAATGGTGAAGTTGCATGAGATAGAATTATTACATGTGCACTATGCCATTCCACACGCCTATGCAGCCTATATGGCCAAGCAAATGCTTAAAGAAAACGGTATTGACATTCCATTGGTAACCACCCTTCACGGGTCGGATATTACCTTGGTAGGGAGCCATCCGTTCTACAAGCCTGCTGTTACCTTTAGCATCAATAATTCAGATGTGGTAACGGCTGTTTCCAAAGATTTGCGCAGCGATACCTTTAACTTGTTTGATGTGCACAAAGAAATTCATGTAGTGCCTAATTTTATCAACATCTCGCGTTATGACAATATTCGCGTGAATTGCGAGCGCGGAACCGTTGCGACTGCAGATGAGGTCATACTTACGCATGTAAGTAATTTTAGACCTGTAAAACGTGTGTTAGACGTCATTGAAACGTTTGCAAAGGTACGGGAACATATGCCTGCCAAACTATTGATGGTGGGCGATGGTCCAGACCGCTTGGCTGCTGAAAACCGCTGCCGTGAGTTGGATGTTTGGGAGGATGTTATTTTTTATGGAAAGACAAACGAGGTAAGTAAGATTTTATGTTTCTCTGACCTGTTGTTATTGCCCTCGCAAACCGAAAGTTTTGGATTGGCTGCTTTGGAGGCCATGGCCGCTGCCACGCCTGTTATTTCCACTAACACCGGTGGACTGCCGGAAGTAAATATTCACGGAGAAACAGGTTATCTAACTGCTGTTGGCGATGTGGATGCCATGGCAAAACACGCTTTAGCACTCTTGTCTGATAAGGAAAAACTAACCTTGTTTAAGCACCAAGCTTATGCGTATGCATGTCGTTTTGACGTCTACCAAATTGTTCCAGCATACGAAGAAATGTACCAAAAAGCGTTAGCGTAAATTACATGCGAAACACGCCAAAGGCATCACTGCCTTCAATGTTGTGGTTGTAGACGGTAGCCAAACACAGGCTTAGGTGCTTGCGTGTATCTCGTGGATCAATTACGCCGTCGTCCCAAAGTTCTGAAGTAGCATGCCATACACTTGCCTTTTGCTTGGCATCTTGATACATGGCATCTTTGGCATGCTTCAATGCTTTTTCATCCACTTTTTTGTTAAGCGATGCTGCAGACTGACGTCTCACAATTTCCATTACACCTGCTAATTGTTCTGCTCCCATTACACCAGATTGCACGTTGGG
The DNA here is from genome assembly GCA_002862705.1 of Flavobacteriaceae bacterium. Classification (GTDB taxonomy): domain Bacteria; phylum Bacteroidota; class Bacteroidia; order Flavobacteriales; family Flavobacteriaceae; genus UBA7446. Next base: position 63,261 of record PKDU01000011.1, on the reverse strand, counting down.
GTAGGAAAACAAAAAACGGGGTTGAAACGAGCGACCGCACATGGCGTAGTTTCCAGCGCCATAGGAATTGCCAATCAGCAAGCTGATGTGTGGTACGGTGCTGCCAGAAACGGCATGTATCAGTTGCGCACCACTGTTAATCATGCCTTTTTGCTCATATTGTTTGCCCACCATAAAACCGGTGGTATTGTGAACAAACAATAGCGGGGTGTTGGATTTGTTTGCCAGCTGTATAAACTGCGTGGCTTTTTGTGCCGACTCGGCAAAAATAACACCGTTGTTGGCAATGATGCCTACGGGGTAGCCATTGATGTTGGCCCAACAGCACACCATGGTAATGCCGTAGTTGGTTTTAAACTCGGTAAACTCAGAATTATCCACAATGCGGATCAATACTTCTCTGATGTCTATGGCTTTTTTGAGGTTGGCAGGTACGATACCCAACAGTTCATCTGCACTGTATCGCGGTGGCACAACGGGCTTGTGTGGTGCTGCGTAGGGTTTTGCGGGTTTCAAGGTTTTGACCACGTCTCTTGCAATGCTGATGGCATCTTGCTCATCCTCGGCTAAAAAATCTGCAACTCCCGAAATACGGCTATGCATATTGGCGCCACCAAGTTCTTCATCCTTGGCAATCTCGTTGGTAGCCATTTTCACTAGGGGAGGTCCTGCTAAAAATACTTTTGCAGCATCTTTTTGCATGATGGTATAGTCCGACATACCGGGGACATAGGCACCGCCAGCTGTGGCATTACCAAAAACAACCGATATGGTTGGAATTCCCAATTTGGAACGTCTGGACATTTCTCTAAACGAAGCACCGTAGTTGTTGAAGACACGGTCTTGATCGGGCAGGTTGGCACCACCACTTTCTACCAAATTGATCGTGGGTAATTTGTTTTCTAATGCGATTTCACCCAAGCGCAACACCTTTAGACTGGTTGCATGGTCTACGGTACCGCCTTTGCGAGTACCCAAGTTTGCATTGATTAAACACAGGCGTTTGTTTACATAGCCAATTCCAGCAACGGTCGTACCGCCCGGACCAAAACCTCCTTCGTGTGTAAGACCTGCCAACGGCATCAACTCCAAAAACGGACTGTCTTTGTCTAACAGTAAGGCAATGCGCTCACGCGCCAAAAACTTTCCTCGCTTCCGCGCACGTGCAATGGAAGCTTCCGTGCCTTGTGTTTGGCTGTTTTTTAGCTGTTGGTGCAATTCCCCTACAAGCTTTTCCATCTCGGCGTAGTTTTGCTTGTAACTCGCTTTGCTTGTTTTTATGGCAGATTTAAATGGTCTCATGTAGTATAAATCCCTGTAAAAGTACAAACTTGCTTTAAAATCAACTGCTATTAGATATTGTTTTACATTTAAAGTTATGAAAAAAGCATTTTATTTTTTAATTATTGCTCTGTTCTTAGCTTGTGTTAAGGCAAAACACTACGACAAACCTGCTCCCCTGTATGTGCTGGATGGCGTTGTGGTAAGCACCATAGACACCATATCTCCTGCTTCGATAGCAAGTATTAGTGTAATCAAAGATGAAAAAGCAATTGCCAAATACGGGCAAAAAGGAAAACACGGTGTTATTGAAATCACTACAAAAGATGAATGAACAACAAACCATAGCCGAACTCGTAGAAACACTTCAAACACGTCTTGAAAAGAGACAGTTTAAAGATGCGGTACATAAGATTAAATTGATGACGACCCTTGAAACTGTACAGCGTATGTTAAACGGTCAGTAGCATAAAATCAATATATTTGGATCATGGAAAACCTAATCCAATACTTTGAAAATATTCCCTCGCTGCACCGCAGCATCATATTGGTTGGAGGTATAACCCTTTTTTGGTTGATTGAAGGGCTCGTGCCCACGAGAAAATTAGCCTACAAAAAATGGCGTCATGCGTTGCCTAATTTCTTTTTTACGGCAACTTCGGTTTTGGTGAATTTCTTTTTGGCTTTTTTACTGTTGAATACAGCCGATTGGACGCAGGCTAACGGATTTGGTTTGTTGCATATTTTCGCATTGCCCCTCTGGCTCTATGTGGTTTTGGGAGTGCTGCTCTTAGATTTTATTGGGGCCTATTTGGCACATTTGGTCGAGCACAAAATAAAGCCGCTGTGGATGGTGCATTTGGTGCATCATTCCGATCATCATGTAGATACCACGACGGCAAACCGCCACCACCCCCTTGAAAGTTTGGTTCGTTTTTCATTTACACTAGTGGCTGTTTTTATATTAGGTACCCCCATTGGTGTGGTTATGTTGTATCAATCATTATCGGTGGTTTTAAGCCAGTTCAATCACGCCAATATCAATTTGCCTACCCGACTAGACCAATGGCTCAGCTATGTGCTGGTCACGCCGCATATGCACAAGGTGCACCACCATCATGTGTTGCCCTATACGGATAGCAACTTCGGTAATATTTTTGCGATTTGGGATCGCTTGTTCGGCACCTACAAGAATTTAGATGCAGCACGTATCATTTACGGCGTAGATGTTTTTCCTAATGAGGATGAAAACAGCAGGGTTGGAAGTTTGCTATCCCAACCTTTTCAACCGTATCGAAAACCCACCACACAAGCCCAATAGTATTTTCTACCTTGGTATTAACCCTAACCTCATGAAAAAAATACCCCTAGTGCTTTGTTTTGCCTTATTGATGCTGTCTTTTACATGTACAAATGACGACGTTAACGTAATCAATACAGACTGCCTTACCGATCCAACTCCCGATACCGTTTGCACGATGGATTATACGCCTGTTTGCGGGTGTGACGAAGTGACCTACAGCAACGCTTGTGTTGCTGGTGCGGCAGGGGTACTGACCTGGACAGATGGGGCTTGCAAATAATCCCCAAATGGGTATTTGTGTTAGCTGATTGTTAAGCTTGCCTTGTTCCGATACATTGCGTTTATTTTTTTGTAAATTTGAACCAATTAAACAATGCAAAATGAAACACATACTATTAATTTTTACAGCAGCCCTTTTTCTAGGTTCTTGCACACAAAATCCAAACCCAACTTTTGATGCAAATGTCGAACTGGCCAAAACATGGTTTAGTACGTTTGAAGCAGAGGATATGGAAGCATTATCTGCGATGTACGCTGATGAAGTTGAACATCAAGGTGCATTCTACGGCACGGAGCTGATGACCACCAAAGACGAAGTGCTCGCTTACATCGGCGGATGGCACGCAGCCATGGACGATATTAGCTATACACCAGAAAACTTTTTACCTGGTGTTGATCCAGAAACCAACCTTCCCAACGGAAGTGTACGTACCTACGGTACTTGGCGCGCAACAAGTGTTGCCTCAGGCAAAAGCTTTGCTGCGAAGTTCTATCACTATATGACTTTTGATGAAAACGGACTTATCATCAACGGTGGTGATTATGGCGATGCCATGGGTATTATGATGGCGGTTGCTCCAGACGCGGAGTAATCCAAGTTACCTTACTAAAAACACCTCCCGTTTTATATGTACAACGCGAGGTGTTTTTTATGTGTACTACACGGTTCAACACCAATTTATTAAAAATTAAGTAACTTGTAATGCAATTCTTCATTGCTATGAAATTTCTAAACACCTATTACCCTATTATTTTGGCTTTTTTAAGCTTTGTCTATTCCGTATACCTTTGGTTTACAGGAAACGAGCTAGAGGGCATCTATGTAGGACTTTGGCCCATTACCATTTTGGGATTTGCCATTGCCATCAGACAAAGACGCAAAGATGACAAATAGCATCATGTTTTTTGTCGGATTGGGTATTGTTTTGGTGTACACGTTCTTTTTAATTGGAATCATTTCCAAGCAAAACAAGGCTGTCAAAAAGCAAACCCCACTCGAGGTAGATGTTCTTGACATGGACGGCATGGGCAACCAGGGAAGAGTGCCTACAAAAGCAGCAAAAAACAGGGCGTAGGTCTGTCCGTGCCGTTTTTTCAGTTTAACTAAACACAAAAAATATAACGCTAACAGTATGTGCGTGGTAGCACTAGAACCCCAACAATACCGAAAAGCGTTTAAGCGGGTTTCGAAGGAAGCTGCGTTGGCTGAAGGCCGTGCGGCAATGTGCAAAAAAAGCATCATAGGCACGCATGATGGCATGTACGTGGTCAAACTTTAGTTGTACCATATAAAACAGCGTTAGCGTGGTATCAAAAGCGGCACGCACTGCATAGACCCACAGCAAGGACGCTAACGGCAATGTTTTGGTATAGGTAAGCAAGGAGTTGCGTATGTTGTAGTAGAGCTTTCTTGGGTTGTCTTGCGCCAGACTAGAAGCACCCTTATGATACACTTCGCTGTTGCCAATAGCCCAAACCTGATGACCCTTAGCTTGTGCACGAAGGCATAAATCTATTTCTTCAAAGTGCATAAAAAAGGAAGCATCAAAACCGCCCAAGGCATCAAAGACCGATTTGCGCACCACCAAGCAAGCGCCGCTTGCCCAGGTCACTTGCGCATTGGTGTCGTATTGTCCGCTGTCTTTTTCGCATTTCCTGCCCACACGACCTCGGCAGTAGGGGAGCCCCATGATGTCTAAATAACCGCCTGCGGCACCGGCATACTCAAAATGGTCTGGCTTTGCCAAATCCTTGATTTTGGGTTGTACCATGGCCACTTCAGGATGGGTTTCCAAAAAAGCACTAATGGGCAATAGCCAATCAGAAGTTGTCTTAATGTCTGAATTCAACAAACAAACCACATCGGCATCTATTTGTTGCAATCCCTTGTTGTAGCCACCGGCATAGCCTGTGTTTTCAGCCAGCGCTATGGCTGTGACAGTAGGAAAAGCTTCCGCAAGCACTGCCAACGAATCATCGGTTGAGGCGTTGTCAATTACATAGACCTTGGCGTTTTCACTGTGCTCCAATACGGAAGGCAAAAATTGCTGTAGCAATGCTGCTCCGTTGTAATTCAATATGGCAATGGCTGTTGTCATAAAGCAAGTCCTTTTAGGGGAAAGTCGGGCATAAAGTGATAAGCCTGTTTGTCATAGTCAATCTGGCAATAAATATGTTGCAGTCCGTTGGTGACCATTAGGTAGTTGGCGTTTAGTGCCAATTGGTAGCGGGCAATTTGGTCAAAGGTTGCTTGGGTGATGGGTATCTCGGGTGCTTTACATTCCACCAAGAGCGCAATGGAAGCATTGGTGCCTGCCACAACCACATCAAAGCGTTTTTGTTGGCCCATGACCTCAAATTGTTTTTCAATGCTCAAGCGGGTTTTGCTGATGCCTTTGTCCATCAAATCTTGAATGACGTGTTGACGTACCCATTCCTCTGGGGTAAGCAATACAAACTTTTTTCGGATCGGATCCAATATAAAGCGTTTGTTTTCGCTACTTTTGGTAGTGAAGCTAAAAGTCGGAAATGCCAAGGCTTGCATGACCACAAAAGTGCTAAATTATTTTTCAATTGGATGCATACGCAAGCACGAAGCGTGCTATTTTAGATCGAAATTTTACACCTATCTACTTTTTGATGGGTGACGAGCCCTTTTTTATTGATCAATTGAGTCAGTTGCTTATCGATACCGTATTGCCCGAAGAACAGCGCGATTTTAACCAAACCATACTATACGGAAAAGACACCAGCATCGAAGAAATTGTATCGGTTTGCAAGCGTTTTCCCATGATGGCCGACCACCAATTGGTTGTAGTACGTGAGGCGCACGAACTCAGTCGTAGTATTGAAAAACTGGAGGTCTATGCTGCACAGCCGCAAACCACCACGGTTTTGGTGATTTGTTATAAAAACAAAAAATTAGACAAGCGCAAAAAGCTCCATAAGGCCATTGCCAAGAACGGAACCGTTGTAGAAACCAAAAAACTCTATGACGACAAACTTCCCGCTTGGATAACGCAGCGCGTGCGCGATCAACAGCGTAAGATTGACTTTAAGGCCGCTGCGGTTTTAGCAGAGAGTGTGGGTGCTGATTTGGGTGCGCTCTACAACCAGATCAACAAACTTTGCTTGGTTGTTCCAGCAGGGGAGTCCATCAGTGCAGACCATGTGGAGCAGCATGTGGGTATCAGCAAAGAATACAACAACTTTGAATTGCGTAAAGCACTTGGGAATGGTCATACGGCCAAAGCTTATACCATTGCACATTATTTTGGGCGTCATCCACGGCAACATCCGTTATTGGGCACCATCAGGAGTTTGCACAACTATTTTATGCAATTGCTCACCTACCACGGCTTGCCTTCCAAAAACCCTGATGCGGTTGCTAAAGCATTGGGCATTCATCCGTTTTTTGTACGTGAAATTGAGCAGGCTGCCAGGCTTTATCCCTTAAAATCAATAGTACCCATTTTGGGAAGTATCAAAAAAGCTGATTTGGCCGTTAAGGGCGTTGATGCGGTTCCTACTTCGGAGGGAGAAGTGCTGCAAGAGTTGTTAAGTCATATTGCTTAGTTCTCGATACAATTTTCTATCGAAAATCACCTGCCTGCGGTAGGCTCGAACAGATGGGCTATTACCAACAGCTGTTAACTATTAACTACTCCCTGTTACCCAATAACAAACAACGCTTCTAAATCGGAGGAAACTGATTTGGTTTTGCCTCGTGCATGATGGCATAGGCGGCTTCTACGATATCTTCTTTTGATGGTTTTGAGAAGTAATCTCCGTCGGTACCATAAGCCGGGCGGTGCTCTTTGGCAGTAAGTAGGCTCGGTTGGCTGTCCAAATGCGGATAAATATCTTGCTTTTCCAATAACTGACTTAGGATATAAGCCGTTCCACCACCTGGAACATCTTCATCTACAATCAGCAGTCGGCTTGTTTTTTCTACACTTGCGCCAATGATATTGGTGGAATCAAACGGGATTAGGGATTGCACATCTATCACATCTGCAGTAATGCCCATTAGTACCAAGGCCTCGGCAGCTTCTTCAACAAGCCTAAGGGTAGACCCATAGGAAACCAGCGTTATATCGTTACCCGTGCGAAGCTGTTCTGCAATGCCAAGGGGAACAGTAAAATCGCCCAGGTTTTCAGGTTGTTTTTCTTTTAGGCGGTAGCCGTTTAGCGGTTCAATCACTAGTGCTGGATCTTGTCCTTGTAGCAGAGTGTTATACATACCACTTGCTTGTGTAAGGTTTCGGGGTACCAAAACAAACATACCACGGAGTAAACTAACCAACCCGCCCATGGGGGAGCCCGAATGCCAGATACCTTCTAAGCGGTGTCCTCTAGTACGGATAATCAGCGGTGCACGTTGTTTGCCACGTGTGCGGTAGTGGAGCGTTGCTAAGTCATCGCTCATAAGTTGCAGTGCATAGAGCACATAGTCTAAATATTGTATTTCAGCAATGGGTCGTAGTCCACGGAATGCCATGCCAATGCCCTCCCCAATGATGGTAGCTTCACGAATGCCACGGTCCGCAACACGATCTTCTCCATAGATTGCCTGAAGTCCCTCCAAACCTTGGTTAACATCACCAATTTTCCCACTGTCTTCACCAAAAACCAAGAGTTTAGGGTGTTGTTCTAGTAGGGCTTTAAAATTGTCTCGCAATACCACACGACCATCAACAAGGCTTGCGTCCGCGCTGTACTTGGCAGGAATGCTTGGGACATTCAAAGCGGAGTTGTCGTATTCATTGTAAAGCTTATCACTGTACAGGGTTTGTGTGTTTTGCTGTTTTTCTTGCCACCATGCTTGCAATGCCTTTCGGCTGGGTGTAGGATTGCTACGTGTTTGCCACAGGAGCTCACGAACAGCTGCATATATGAGTTTGCGGTAAGGCAGATTTTTTTTAGAGAGTACAACAGCTAATGATGCTAGTGTATAAGATTCTGGTGCGTTTGCAATAAGTGCTTCTGCCAACTGTTGGGCTTCTTGCCGTTCTTCATCAATAGGGGCTAAATAGGCCTTCCAAGCAGCTGTTTTGGCTTCTTTGGCGGCTGTTGTGGCCTTTTCTTCGATGGCAGCAAGTTCATCCTCGGGTGCAATTTTCTTTTCTAATATCCAGTTTTTGAATGTTAGGTTACAGTCGTGTTCTTTTTCCCATTGCAAGCGCGTTTCCGATTTGTAGCGCTCGTGCGAACCAGACGTAGAGTGTCCGAGGGGTTGGGTGAGTTCTTGTACGTGTATCAACACGGGAACGTGCGCACTTCGCGCCAATTCACTCGCACGGGTATAGGCTTCAATTAGGGCAGGGTAGTTCCACCCTTCAACCTCAATAATTTCAATACCAGCCTTGTCGTTTGTGCGTTGCATGCCGCGCATGGCTTCTGAAATACTCTCCTTAACGGTTTGAAATGCGTTGTCAACCGAAATGCCATAGCCGTCGTCCCAGACACTAATGACCATGGGTACTTGCAATACACCGGCTGCATTAAGGGTTTCAAAAAACAAACCTTCGCTTGTACTGGCATTTCCAATTGTACCCCAAGCGATTTCATTCCCTTTGTCAGAAAGCTTTTCGTCTTTCATGGATGCTACTTTCCGAAACAGCTTTGAAGCATGTGCTAAGCCCAACAGTCGTGGCATTTGTGCTGCTGTGCACGAAACATCTGAAAAAGCGTTTTTTCTCTCCACCAACGGCAGCAGATTGCCTTCGGTGTCGAGGGTATCGGTATTAAAGTGCCCCACCATTTGTCTTCCAGAGGACATGGGTTCTGCTATATGGTCGGTGTGCCCATAAACACTTGCAAATATGTGTTTGGGTTTTAATCCCCCGATAGACATCATAAAGGTTTGATCGCGGTAATATCCCGATCTGTGGTCTCCGTTTTTAAAGACCTTTGCCATGGCTATCTGTGCGAGTTCTTTACCGTCGCCAAAAATCCCAAACTTCCCTTTACCAGAAAGCACTTCTTTTCTGCCCAAGATGCTTACCTGTCGGCTGAGTGCCGCAATGTAGTAGTCGTTGAGTACGTCCGACTTAAAATCGCTGAAGGTACCTTTGGATGAAGCGAGATTGACTGTTTTCATAAAGTTTGGCAAATTTACGAAAAATAGGAGTAGGGTTAATCTGCTAAAACCAACTTCTTGAAAATAGCTTGGCTAGTGAGGCAGGGCGTAAGGACAGCTGAAAACGTATGTTTTTGGGATAGGCGTTGTTTGTGAACACAGTACCGTTTGAATTGTAGATGGGAAAATGCACTTCGAAAAAGTCTGGAACCAGATTAAACGTGATCCCCGTGCCCCAATGTGTTTCAGCATTCTGATGCATGCTTTTAACCCAGCCGATTTCTGCATAGCCTTCAACCCATCGCCAAATGGTCGTTGCCGACTGTGCCGTCATCAGCCACTGGTTGGCGCTTGTGAGGTTGCCTGTAGTGCGCATTGCCCCTTCCGCTTTGATGTATTGCTGACTGAAAAAACCCTCGGCTTCCGAACGCCCATAGAGGTCATATTGAAATAAATAATCATTGACTCGCGATACATTAAAATTGTAATAGTTGTCGTTTGCGTTGTTGGACAAGAAAGTTCCGGCAAATACCCGCATGGTCCACCTTCGGTTGGGTGCGTAATAGGTAATGTATTCAGCATTAAGACTCAACTTTTTAAAATTACTGGCCACTTGTGCTTCGGCTTTATACGAGAAGTTGTCCAAAGCCGTGCCTTTTCGGGATTGAAAACTAGCCAAACTTACGCCATAACCCCGTCGTTCGTCCGATTCGGGTAAATCATCTAAGCGTACCGATACGTGTCGTATTTGTAAGGATGAACGTTGTTTGTTTTGAATTCCCTTTGGGCGGTAATAGAAAATTAGCGAAGGAGTAAAGACCGTATAACGCAATTGAGGTGCATAGTGATATGATGAGCCGACCAGGTTAATTCGGGTCAAATAATGGCTGCTGTTTTCCTTATAAAAATCTGCTATCAAAAAGCCAAGTCCGCTTATTTGTTTTCGTTTGACGCCATACTGTGGGCTAAATTTAAAGCGAAACGTATTGGCTAATATGCTACTGTTTGCTATGGAAATACCGCCTAACAATCCGTCGTAATAATTATAGGCAAACTCAGGTCTGTAGAGCAATAGTGCGGTGCCGCTCTCTGCGATATCTTGCAAGAATCGCAATTTTAAATTGTTGCGAAACAGGCCATTGCCAAGCTGGTAGGTGTTGTTGTTCAATTGGCGCTCTGGGATGTAGTGGTTTTTATTTATGGTCAGCGACGATATCTCAGCGTTTTTATAGTCTTGCTCATAGGGCAAATCATTGCTTAAAATCCATGCTGTTTGCTGGGTGCCGTTGGTCAAGATTTTTTTGATTGGAATCGCAACTTTTGAATTGGTGCTGTTGATATGAATCCGTGAAATTTCGGCGTTTATTTTTTTTCCTTGAAGTTTTAAGTCGACGTTATTATCCAAATGAATGTAATGGTCAAAAAACCAATCTAGCGGTTTGTCGGTTTTTCGAGACAATTCCTTTTTTAAAACAGCATTTGACAGTGAACCCTTGGGAATGGATTTGACTGTACGGGTGAGGATGTCACCCCCTATATAATGGTCTAAATACATGAGCGCTAAAGCGGCACGACTGGGATTTGCAATCCTTCGGTTGTAACGGGTCAGTCTGTTTTTAGGAGTGGTTAGTGCTTGCCCCCTGTTTTTGTTGGCAGACACATTGGCCGATAGTTCCCAACTTCTATGGTAAGGCGCTTGAACAAAGTGATAGTTTTTAACAAACGGTAACGCTTTTAAAGAACCCGTCATGGGGAGGTTTGGATATTGCTCTTGCACATATTGATTCCACAAAAAATTTGGCAACCCGTCCATAAGCCAGTCCGATTGGTCTTCTGTCTGCCCGTATTTTTGGGATACATACCAGTGCAGTAGGCTTTTCAGTAATTTTAACTCTATCATTTGTGCTTTGTCAAAAGCCTTTAAAAAGAAGGGAAGTGATTCCATCGCCAATAGCGAATAGCCCTTGTAGTCTTCTTCAAAAGTCCAGATTGTTTGTGCATCTACATTGTCAAAGTGGCGACTTAAAAATGCTTCAATGTTTTCTAAACTTGACGCCAAACCAATGGTTTCATCCATAGAAATCATATCTGTTATTAGCGTTGCATGACCGAAAGGAATTTTTTGAAACGCATCAGGTTTGCTTATTAGTAGCGGAGAAACTTCGGTTGCATTTTGCGCTGGCAGTAGCAATTCGAACGCTTGATTTGTTTCAAATTGATAGCGCACTGTTGCAGCAGGGCTGTTGGGTTTGCCAAAACCGAAATTGGTGTTTGCTAACCAACTGCCATCGCTATTGATTGTAGCCAAAACCAAATGCCAATGGTAAGTAAACAACCGATCCTTGGATATGCCGTATCTAAATTTATCCGCATCGGGGAGCTTGACCGTATACACCACCGTAAAGTCAACAGAGCTGTTTGGTGCGATGGCTTCGTCGAAGTTTATTTTGATGGCCTCTCGCTTTGCCGGCTGTCTTTCCCATTTATGCTGTTGCCCATTGCTGTGAATTTCTTGAATATCGGTATATCCTTGGTTTTTCTTACTGGCACGTATCAGTTTATAATCAAACTCGTTTGCCAAAAAGTAACCTAGCTGACTGCGTGCATCGGAATAGGCGTGGTTCCAGTCCAAGAGGTAAACGGTGTTTACAGCTACATCGCTATCGTTTGTCCAACGTATGTTTTGGGTAATGGATAGGGGTGCAGTAGGCTCATTCCATTTGACGCGAATGTCATAGGCATTTTGGGCATATCCAAAGGCGTGTAGCAACAATAAGAAACCGTATAGGAGGCGCAATGCTTAAAAGTTAGGAGTGAATTTCCGCTTGGTGTGGAATTGGGATACGTATTTTACTGCTTCGTCCACGTCGTCAACTACTTTGATTAAATCCAAATCCTCGGGACTTATGTTGTGATATTCCTCGAGCAATGTGTTTTTAATCCAATCGATGAGGCCAGACCAGAAATCTGAGCCAAACAATACGATAGGGAATTTTTTAATTTTCTCTGTTTGAATAAGCGTTAGTGCCTCAAAGAGTTCGTCTAAGGTGCCGAAGCCCCCGGGCATGACCACAAAAGCTTGTGCATATTTGATAAACATTACTTTACGCACAAAAAAGTAATCAAAATTAATGAGCTTGTCTTTGTCAATATACGGGTTTATGTCTTGTTCAAACGGCAGTTCAATAACAAGTCCGACAGAAGTGCCGTCGCCTTGTTGTGCGCCTTTGTTGGCAGCTTCCATAAGCCCAGGACCGCCACCTGTGATGACACCAAAGCCTTGTTTGACTAATTTTTCTGCTATTTCGACGGTTTCTTTGTAGTATCTATCGGTTGGTTTTGTACGCGCCGACCCAAATATGGATACACAGGGCTTTATCATCCCCATTTGCTCAAAACCCGATACGAATTCCCCCATGATTTTAAAGGTTAACCATGAGTTACTCGATTTCATGTCTGTCCATGTATTTGCCATGATTTTTATGTTTTTAACTCCTGCTGTAAAAAACGAGCAGTATGATTAGATTTGTTTTTAACGATTTCTTCAGGTGTTCCCGCGCAACAGATGTTACCGCCTTTTGCGCCGCCTTCAGGACCTATGTCAATAATATGATCCATCTGCTTGATTACATCCATGTTGTGTTCGATGATAATCATGGTGTTCCCTTTGTCGACCAATCGGTTGAGTACGTTCATCAGTACCCGAATGTCTTCAAAGTGCAACCCCGTGGTGGGCTCATCCAAAATATATAGGGTTTGCCCCGTATCTTTTTTGGATAATTCAGTCGCCAACTTAATGCGTTGGGCTTCGCCACCTGAGAGCGTTGTAGATTGTTGTCCAAGTGTAATGTACCCCAATCCAACGTCTTGAATGGTTTTTAATTTACGATAAATTTTGGGATAAGGTTCAAAAAAGCGACATGCATCGTTGATTGTCATCTCTAAAACGTCGCTAATATTTTTATTTCGATACTTGATTTCAAGGGTTTCTCTATTGAATCGTTTGCCATAGCATGCGTCACAATGCACGTATACATCGGGCAAAAAGTTCATCTCAATGGTTTTTACTCCCGCACCTTGACAGGTCTCACAGCGTCCGCCTTTTACATTAAAACTAAACCTGCCGGGTTTATAGCCGCGTATCATGGCTTCTGGTGTTTTGGTGAATAACTGACGGATTTCTCCAAACACCCCAGTGTAGGTTACTGGATTTGATCGTGGTGTACGGCCAATTGGCGATTGGTTGATGTCAATTACTTTATCAACATGCTCCAAACCTTTGATTGATTCGTAAGGGAGAGGTTTCTTCACGGCTTTAAAGAAATGCTGGTTTAGTATGGGGTAGAGGGTTTCGTTTATCAGCGTGGATTTTCCGCTGCCCGATACGCCCGTAACTCCTATCATGCTGCCAAGTGGTATGCTGAGGTCTACGTTCTTTAGGTTGTTGCCTGTGCAGCCTTTTAATCGCAGTTTTTTTCCGTTTCCGCGACGTCTTTTTTGTGGTACTTCAATTTGTTTTTTGCCTGTCAAGTAGGCTGCCGTATCTGTATCCATCTGCTGGATATGCTTTGGATGATCGGCTGCCACAACCTTTCCACCGTGACGTCCAGCGCCAGGTCCCATGTCTATCAGATAATCTGATTTGAGCATGATGTCTTTGTCGTGTTCCACCACAATGACCGAATTGCCAATATCACGCAATTGCATTAACGATTCGATGAGTCTTTCGTTATCGCGTTGGTGCAGACCTATACTGGGCTCGTCCAAAATATAGAGTACCCCAACCAATTGTGCGCCAATTTGTGTAGCCAAACGAATGCGTTGTGCTTCGCCACCGGAAAGTGTTTTGGCACTTCGGTTTAGCGACAGGTATTCGAGTCCAACATCCAATAAAAACTGCAATCGCTTTTCTATTTCGATCAGTACTTCATGTGCAATGATGAGTTGCTTTTCGGACATTGACGAACGAACACCTTGTACCCAAGTGTGCAATTGGGCAATGTCCATTTCGGCCAAATCGGCAATGCCTTTGTCGCCAACCTTAAAGAAGCAAGCTTCCTTTCGAAGCCTTGAACCTGCGCAGCTAGGACATTTTATTTCGTCCATAAAGCCTTTTGCCCAGCGCTTCAGTGCCGCTGTATGTGCTTCTTTGTATTGATGTTCCAAAAACGGAATAACACCATCGTAATCAATGCTGTAATCCCTAGTGATACCCAACGACTTAGAAGCCACAGAAAAGCGTTCGTTTCCGCCGTTCAGTATCACCTCCATACCGTCCTTGGGAATGTCTTTTATCGCAGCCGTAAGTGAAAAATTATAGCGTTGTGCGATGCTGTTCATTTGCTTAAACGTCCAGTTGTTTTTTTCTTCTCCTATTGGGGCAATACCACCTGCCTTAATAGAGATGTTGGGGTCGGGGATGATTTTTTTATTGTTGGCCTTGTGCACCACACCCAAACCGTTGCAAGAAGGACACATGCCTTTTGGAGAGTTGAATGAAAAGGTATTGGGTTCTGGTGCCGCATAGGATATACCAGTGCTAGGGCACATTAATTTACGGCTGTAGAAGCGTGTATTTTCTGTTTCGTAATCGTATATCATCAGCATATCGTTACCGTGATACATGGCGGTTTCTATGCTTTCAGCAAGGCGCTTGCTGTCTGTTTTTGACGTTTTGACTTGAAGCCTATCTATAACAATTTCAATGTCGTGGTTTTTGTACCTGTCAAGTTTGAAATTAGGGACCAATTCCACAAAAGCTCCATCTGCGCGCACTCTAGTAAAACCTTGCTTAAAAATAGAGGCAAAGAGTTCGCGGTAGTGTCCTTTTCTCGATTGTACGACAGGGGCGAGTATGGCAATTTTTTTGTCTTTGTAGGACGCAGCAATAGCTGCTTGAATTTCGGTGTCGGTGTATTGCACCATTTTTTCGTTGGTCTGAAAGCTGTAGGCATCAGCGGCACGCGCATACAGTAAACGTAAGAAATCATATACTTCGGTAATGGTACCTACCGTAGACCTCGGACTTTTCCCCGTTGTTTTTTGTTCGATAGCAATGACTGGAGAAAGCCCGTCAATTTTATCAACATCGGGGCGTTCTAGTGCGCCCAAAAACTGACGTGCATAGGCAGAGAAGGTTTCAATATAGCGTCGTTGACCCTCGGCATAAACGGTGTCAAAGGCAAGCGAGGATTTGCCGCTGCCCGACAGCCCAGTAATGACAACAAGCTCATTGCGTGGAATTTCCACGTCAATATCTTGCAAGTTGTGCACCCGCGTTCCTTTAACAATTATTGCATCTTTCATAGCCAAGCCAAGCTTCGAATATAATTGATTTTAGTCAAGTTTTTTAGTGAAGTGCTTCTTTTTTAAACGAATCGCAATAACACATGAGTTCAGGGTAGAATTTCAAAAATTGCATCTTAAAAAAATCATAGTGGTGTTCAAGTGAGCGGGCACCCGATTGCAAGAGATGTAGACCTGACCGATTTGCCATTTTATTTAGAATTACGCCAATACCTGCAACACTGCTGTATTCCAGCAGCCAGTTTTGGGCTTGCATACCCCGTAGATAGCCTTGTGCGGATGGCGGCATGATGTTCATGTATTGTTGAAGTAAAGCCGTTATTTTGTCGTTAAATGTTCCCAAAGATTGATGGTGAAATTGTTCAAAATAGACTGCTAAGAAGTGGTCGTAATAGATGTCAACCAATATTCTGCTTGTGTGTCGGTAATCCGCAAAAAGTTTTTCTCTAATAGCTGTTGAGGTTTTATGTTTATCGGTGAAGCTATCGATGCGGCGATGCATATCAATACCCAATCGCACTTCTTTTGTAAAATGAACCAAGTCTTTATTGCGCACATGGTCTCCTATAAAATTACCCCCAACCAAGCCAGCTGAAGGATAAGATAAGGCCAAGTGTGCTAAGTAATTCATGTGTGATTGTATGCTTATATTTGACAAAACAAAAGTATGACTTTAATTGCGTCTGTTTCGGGAATTCGTGGCACTATTGGTGGCGAAATCAATCAGAATCTCACCCCTGTAGATGTTGTTGCTTTTGCAGCAGCTTACGGCAGTTGGATTAAAACCAAGCATTCGTCGGCTACTGTAGTAGTAGGTCGTGATGCGCGCATATCAGGTCCAATGGTTCAAACCCTAGTGCAGCAGACCCTCGTGAGTCTAGGTATTGATGTGATTGATGTAGGGCTTTCCACAACACCTACCGTTGAAATGGAAGTTGTTCGCAAACAAGCACAAGGCGGTATTATCATTACAGCCAGTCACAATCCTAAGCAATGGAATGCGCTAAAATTATTAAACAACAAAGGCGAATTTATCAGCGCTGAAGCCGGTGCTGAACTAATGCAATATGTAAGCGATCAGTCCTATGATTTTGTTGGAGTAGATGACCTAGGTAAAATCAATGTAGTAACAGATGCACTTACGGCGCACATAGATGCGATTCTTGGCCTTCCACAGGTAAATGTTGCTGCGATTAAAGCAGCAGGATTTAGTGCGGTTGTTGATGGTGTGAATTCATCTGGGGGTGTTGCGGTTCCTAAATTGCTGGAACAGTTGGGCGTAAAAGTGCATAAAATTCACTGTACGCCAAATGGCGAATTTCCACATAATCCAGAGCCGCTAAAAGAACATCTTGTTGATTTGTCAGCTGTCGTAACTGCCCAGCACGCAGATTTGGGCATAGCCGTAGACCCAGACGTTGACCGTTTGGTTTTTATGGATGAAAACGGCCTATTGTTTGGTGAAGAGTACACCCTTGTTGCTTGTGCCGATTATGTGTTGCAATCTGAAAAGGGTGCGCTTGTTTCTAATTTATCTTCTTCAAGAGCGCTTGCTGATTTGGCCAACGATTGCGGTGTAGACTACCACGCCAGTGCAGTAGGCGAGGTACACGTTGTTGCAAAAATGAAAGAAGTCAATGCTGTTATTGGCGGTGAAGGGAATGGCGGTGTCATTCTTCCTGCATTGCACTACGGGCGTGATGCGCTTGTTGGCATTGCCCTTTTCTTATCGCATTTGGCAAAGGAAAAAATCAGTGTATCTGCCCTAAAAGCGCGCTATGCATCATACGTGATGGACAAAAAGAAAATTGAACTTTCACCTTCTTGGGATGCAGATGCCTTGTTGGCTGCTGTTGCCAAAACTTTTGCCGATGCGCGCGTAACCACCATTGACGGCGTTAAAATCGACTTTGTCGATTCGTGGATTCACTTGCGCAAATCCAATACCGAACCCATTATTCGTTTGTATGGCGAAGCTAAAACACAAGAAAAAATGGCTGATAAAATCAATACAATTGAAGCGGCTATTGCTGCTTTTGTCGCATCAACTTAAAGCGGTTGTGTGTCCAAAAGTAAAGGGACGGATCTTCTTTTATTAAAGCTTCCAACTGTTCATAGAACATATCTGTAATGGCGTAGTTGGGTAGTGTATTGGGATGTTCAGCCAATAGGTTAAACGTTGTTTCATAATACCCTCTTTTAACTCTTCTAATTTTTGCCATTACCACAGGAACATCAAACCTTTTGCCCAAACGTTCAGCTCCCGTAAACACAGGAACTTCATGACCAAAAAAGCTACGGAAGTAATTTTTCTTATTGCGTTGAGGCGATTGATCTGCTGCGAACCCAATAACCGATAATTCTTTTTTGTGCTGCATAACTGTAAATTGCTCTGCAAACTTTTTTCGCGAAATGAGGAATGACCCGTGTATAGAGCGCACCTTTTTTAGGTATTTGTCAAAATAGGGGTTTTGCAGTGGGGCGTAAATGCCGTGCGGGATGTGTGGGGTGTGATGTCCTAATGATAAAAGCCATTCAAAATTCCCATAGTGCCCTGTCATCACAAAGATAGATTTGCCTGCTTTGGCGAAATTTTCTAAAAAAGTTGGATTGGTTACCCTAAAGCGGCGCATCATGGTCTTTTTTGACATGCCTCTTACTTTAATCATTTCTAAAAACAAATCACAAAAATAGCGGTAGAATTTGCGTTCAATGGCCAATGCCTCTTTTTCTGTTTTGGCTAAACCAGAGCGTTTGATGTTCTTGCGCACCACCTTTTTCCGATAACCTACTACATGATAAAGCAAGACGTATAAGATGTTAGCATACGCATATAACATCCAAAAGGGCAACCATGAAATAAGCAACAAAAAAGGTACTGTAACGATAAAAATGATTCGCTTCATTGCGCCATAATAAAGGGGTCTACTTAGAGCAGTATTTGCTTAAGAATAGGCATAAAATCTTCTGCATGACGCTCTTTGGCAATCACGGTGCCGTTTTCGTCCAATAGAAATAATTGGGGAATTGAGTTTACACCATATGCGGCAGCAATGGGGTCGTCCCAACGCTTAAGGTGCGATACGTGCGTCCAATCGAGCTTGTCGTTATCAATGGCTTTTTCCCAAGACTTCTTATTGTTGTCTAGCGAAATGCCTACTATGGACAAGCCATTGGCTTTATAGGTGTTGTGAACCTTGACTAGATTAGGGCTGTCAACACGACATGGGCCACACCAAGATGCCCAAAAATCTAAAATAGTCAATTTTCCAAGGGAGGCATTTAGTGTAACAAAAGATTCGTTTGGCGTAGGCGCTGAGAAATCAGGTGCTTTATCACCAACATTAACTTCGCCGTCTTCAGGAACCGCTTCCGTTTCTTCAGCTTCTTTTGGCGCTAAGAGTGCATTGATCTTAACAGCAGATTTTGTTTTCTTGATGGTTTTACTAAAGCCCTTATAGATTTCATAAGCCTCTTCGTTTTCAATGGCTTTGTTCATGACCAACTGCATCAAAACCATTGCAGATACATAGGAGTCAGGATTGGATTTGGTATATTCAATCTGGAAGTTATTAAACTTGGCCTCCATGTCTTTTAGTTGCTCCTCTAAATCTTTATATCCCAAGCTATCACGTGTGATCACTGCGTTTCGCATATCGTTTTGAATTTCATAAAAAGACTTAAACAATGGATTGACTTCATCGATATAGCGTTTAAAAGCTACGTTGGTTTTTGTTCCCCTAACTTTCGAAGCTTGAATACTGTCTTTGTATATTTCAACCGTAATTTCTCCGGGTTCAACAAACAGCGGTACAGATCCCCTTACACCATTTACCCATAACGATTGATAATCTGGTACTTCAGCAAAACCACTGTAAGAAGCTAAGCCTTCCTTTACGTAGAGCGTATCTATCACATTGGGTTGGTTATCATCATCAAAGTTGACGAGAAATATTTGGTGGTCATCTTCAACGTCAGCAGAAATGCTGATGGTGTAATCTCCAGAAGATGATTGGCATGAAACAAAAAGAATAACTAGGGTAAGGAAGAAAAGATTTCGCATTGGAAAATATATTTCAGCAAATTTATGAAAAAGGATTTTGAATTGATGATTTACTTTAACCCTGTATGCGCATTCAAATACAATTCTCAATAGCCGTTTTACGTTGACTGTATATATTCGTACTTTTGAAAAAAATATTTAAATGGCAGGAAATTCTTTTGGAAAAATATTTAGCCTTACAACCTATGGCGAGTCGCATGGTGTAGCCCTTGGTGGTGTTATTGACGGCTGTCCAGCAGGTGTAGCAATTGATGTTGCGGCCATCCAAGAAGACCTCAACAGACGTAGACCCGGACAATCGGCCATCGTAACGCAACGGAAAGAACCCGATACGGTTGCCATTCACTCAGGAGTATTTGAAGGCAAGTCAACGGGAACACCCATTGGATTTACCATTGTGAATACCAATCAAAAATCAAAAGATTACAGCCACATAAAAGACAGCTACCGTCCTTCACACGCCGATTATGTTTACGACCAGAAATACGGCATTCGTGATTACCGTGGCGGTGGGAGAAGTTCGGCACGTGAAACCGCAGCCCGTGTGGTAGCAGGCAGCATAGCCAAGCAATTTATTGCACCTGTTAGCATTCGTGCTTTTGTTTCGGCAGTAGGGGAGTTGACTCTTGAAAACCCACAAAATACAAGCGATTTTTCTACCATAGAAAGTAACCCTGTGCGTTGTCCAGACCCAGCAATGGCTGCCCAAATGGAAAGCTATATAAAGCAAGTCCGCAAAGAAGGGGATACCGTTGGTGGCGTAGTAACTTGCGTTATTAAAAATGTTCCCATCGGTTTGGGAGAACCGGTTTTTGACAAGCTACACGCTACCCTTGGACAGGCCATGCTTTCCATCAATGCCGTCAAAGGTTTTGAATACGGAAGTGGCTTTGCTGGCGCAAAAAGAAAAGGAAGCGCTCATAACGACTTATACAACGAAGACGGTACGACTAAAACTAACTACTCAGGTGGTGTGCAGGGCGGTATTAGCAACGGTATGGACATTTATTTCAACGTTGCCTTTAAACCTGTTGCGACCATCATGCAGCATCAAGAAACCATCGACAAAAAAGGAGACAAGGTTGTAATGGAAGGCAAGGGGAGACACGACCCTTGTGTGGTGCCACGCGCCGTGCCTATAGTTGAAGCCATGGCTGCTTTGGTATTGGCTGATTTTAGTCTTCGCAACAAAAACGCTAAAATTTAAAACATGAAAAAATTGCCCCTACATTGGAAAATTCTACTCGGAATGCTTTTTGGTGTCCTCTTTGGATTACTGTTTAGTCAATTTGAATGGGGTAGGGATTTGGTAGTAGATTGGATCAAACCGTTCGGAACTATATTTATTAATGTCCTTAAACTCATTGCCGTTCCCTTGATATTGGCCTCGCTAATCAAAGGGGTTTCTGATCTCAAAGACATTACACAACTCTCCTCCATGGGTAGTCGTACCATATGTTTATACTTATTGACAACGCTTACTGCTGTTACCATTGGTTTGAGTATTGTGAATCTAATCAAGCCTGGAAATACCATCTCCGACGAAACGCGAAAAGAACTGCTTTCCGCTTATGCCTCTGATGCTGCTGCCAAACAAACAGTTGCTGCCGCGCAAAAGGAAGCAGGTCCACTACAAGCGCTCGTAGACATGGTACCCTCCAATATTTTTGCTGCCATGCAAGACAACGGCAATATGCTACAGGTGATTTTCTTTGCCATATTTTTTGGAATAGGTATTGTGCTTATTCCACAAAAGAAATCTCAATCCGTAAAAGACTTTTTTGATGCACTTAATGAGGTAATTCTCAAGCTTATTGATTTGATTATGATTGCTGCCCCTTATGGCGTATTTGCACTACTTGCAGCCTTGGTCGCTGAAGCACCATCAGCCGATTTGTTTAAAGCCTTAGGCTTATACACCATAACGGTATTGTTGGGCTTGCTTTGTATGCTGTTCTTTTACATCATCTTAGTACGCCTTGTAACAGGGAAGAAAATTGGTTTTTTCCTCAAAGGAATTTCACCAGCACAATTGTTGGCGTTTTCTACTTCCTCGTCAGCTGCCACACTCCCCGTTACCATGGAGCGTGTGCACGAACACTTGGGCGTTGAAGAAGATGTAAGCAGTTTTGTGCTGCCCATAGGGGCAACCATCAATATGGATGGTACTAGTCTGTATCAAGCCGTTGCCGCTGTGTTTATTGCACAAGCCTTTGGGATGGATTTAAGTCTAGGTGCACAATTGGGTATTATTGCCACGGCAACACTAGCCTCCATTGGCTCTGCTGCTGTTCCAGGTGCTGGTATGGTTATGCTTGTCATTGTGCTGGCACAGGCTGGTATTCCTGAAGCAGGTCTAGCGCTTATTTTTGCTGTAGACCGCCCTTTGGACATGTGCCGTACCAGTGTAAACGTAACTGGAGATGCCTCCGTTTCTATGTTGGTCGCCAAATGGTTAGGCAAACTCGGCAGGCCAAAGGTCAAAAACTGGGATGACCACTACAAGAACTAGTCAATAAAGCGTTCTGGATGTTGATTTGAAAGCAGGCAGCGCGTTGTACCAAACCAGCGCTTTCTATTTTTAGCGATTACACCATATACAAACCGCTGTAAAAAGGCTGGGGTTATATAAAATAGAAGCACCATCCACTTCAGTTTAGGCAGCTGTTTTATGATGTATTTTACTGCTTTGTGGTGTGACAGCAACGCTTGATTGGGTGTTAATACCGCTACTGTTTCAGCAGATAGCTTGTAGGGTTTTGCAAAAGTATTGTTCAGGGCACTAAATGAAAAGTGCTTGTGCGTGTCGTGTTTCAGTACAAACTGCACACTCTTGCTGCACAGCAAGCAGTCGCTATCGTAAAAGACAACGGCGCGTTTCACTTCTGCTTTCGTTCTACCAATTCAAGGGCTTCCACGTTTACCTGTGTGGTGAAAATACCATAGTTTACGATGGCTTTTTTCTTTTCTAGGGTGTCTATGGTGCCCACGGCTTTTCCATCAAACATGCGCACTTTGTCCCCAATTTGGAAGGTAACTTTTGGGCGAAAGTTTTCTTTTGGCTTGGTCTCTTTTTGCTTCTTTTTTTCTTTGCGAACCACTGCGACCTTCGCAACTACCTCCTTCTTAATTGCACGCTTTTCTTGTTGTTCTTTTTTGTGTACGGCATTTGACTTTCGCTTTCGTTTTGCATTTTCGGTCTCTACGATTTGCAATAGCTCAGAAATAAGGGAACGCTTTTTATTTGTGATAAAAAACCGTTCTGCCGCATCGTTTACACTATTGCCAAGCACAATCATGCGTTTTTCTTGGTCAAAGAGTTCTTGATAGCGCGCTAGCTTGAGCTTGACTTTTGCATTGAGGGTTTCCAGCTTTTCATTTTCCCTTTTACTTTTAACCGAAGCTTCTTGCATTGCTTTAGAGGTTTTGCTCATGCTCGCACGCTCCTTTTGTAGCTTTGCTATGCTGGCATCAAAACGGACTTTACCGCGTTCAATTTTCTTTTTTGCCTTATTGATAAGACTATAAGGTATGCCATTTTTCTCGGCTACCTCAAACGTAAATGAGCTGCCTGCTTCTCCTGTTACCAAATGAAAAGTGGGCTGAAGGCTCCTGCCGTCAAATTGCATATTGGCATTGGTCATGTGTGGCAGCTCGTTGGCCAGCAGTTTAAGGTTTGAATAGTGAGTGGTGATGGCACCAAAAGCATTGCGCTCATAAAATACTTCAAGGAATATTTCAGCCAGTGCACCACCCAGTTCTGGATCAGAACCCGTTCCAAATTCATCGATAAGGAACAATGTTTTTTCATCACATTTTTTCAAAAAGCGTTGCATGTTCTTTAGGCGGTAACTGTAGGTGCTCAATTCGTTTTCTATGGATTGGTTGTCCCCAATATCCGTGAGTATGCGTTCAAATACACTCATATTGCTGCTTTCATCCACGGGAAGCAAGAAGCCACTTTGCAGCATCAATTGCAGTAGGCCAACTGTTTTGAGCGTGATGCTTTTTCCACCTGCATTAGGTCCCGAGATAACCACAATCCTGTTTTCAGCATGCAAATGCACGTCTTGTGGATAGGTAGTGTTCTTCTTTCTCTTGTTACTCAAATAGAGTAGGGGGTGGTATGCTTTTTTTAGGTCAATTTCTTGCGTATCACGCAGCATGGGCATTACGCCGTCCATTTCCTTGGCGTAATAGGCTTTAGCGGCATGCATATCAATTAAAATCAGCAGACTGGCAAATTGGTTCACATCATCTACAAAAGGGCGCATATAGTTGGTAAGGGCACGCAGGATTAAATCAATTTCTTCTTTTTCGTCGTAAATGAGGTTTTGAAGCTCTTGGGTATAGGCTAGGGTAGTTTGCGGTTCTATATACACAATACTTCCCGTTTTACTGCTGCCGTGGATGACGCCTTTGACTTTGCGGCGATACATGGCCTTAACGGCCAACACACGTCTGCTGCCCATAACCGTTTCTCTAATATCGTCTAAGAAACCCGAACCTTGATAGGTGCTCAATGCAGCGCCAAAACTTTGACTTATTTTGGAACGAACCGCATTCATTTGTTTGCGGATGATATGTAAATTGTCGGATGCGCGATCTTTTACTTCACCAAATTTATCAACGACACGGTTTATTTCTTTTGGGATTTCTTTGATGGGTACTTGCTCATAAGTGGCTTCAAACAGCGTAGGATAAAGATCTTTGTTTTTCTTTAAAAATACCATGAGCGTGTTGGCAGTATCGACGAGCAGCAACAGCTTGCGGAAGCCCTCAACCTCAATCTTGCTGTTTTCTACGTCTAGCAGCGATACTTCTTCACTGACGTCTTCAAAGCCGTGGTTGGGTATGGGTTTTTCTTCCGAAAACGAACTGGCGTACTCGTTTGTTCTTAGCAGGGCCTTTTTAACCTCACCTATATCACTCGAAGGTATGGATGCCATCATCTGCGCTTTTCCAAGTGCTGTTGCACAGCGCAGGGCGGCTTGTTCAAGGACAACCCCAAATTCTAAATCATCGAGTGCTTTTTGCGCAATTTTTTTCATTTCAATTTTTGCTACCTTGAGGCATCGCAAAAATAGCTTTTTTAATGAAGGTTCGACTGATAAAATCGTGGCAAACGCAGTTAGCGGATACAATCGCTGCGCCTTACTTTGATAGACTGACCCAATTTGTACGTCAAGAATATAAGCAATATAGCTGTTATCCACCTGGAAAAGACCTTTTCAACGCCTTCGATTTATGTCCATTTGAAGCGGTTAATGTGGTGCTATTAGGGCAAGATCCCTATCACGGTCCCGGGCAGGCGCACGGCTTGTGTTTTTCTGTTCCTGAGGGTATTGCGCATCCTCCTTCGTTAATAAACATACTAAAAGAGCTTCAGCAAGATGTGGGAAAGCCATATCCTAGGTCTGGTAGTTTATTGCCGTGGGCATCACAAGGGGTATTGCTACTCAATGCCACCTTAACCGTTCGGGCAGGGCAGGCGGGAAGCCATCAAAAGCAAGGTTGGGAAAAATTTACAGATGCCGTAATCGAAAAGCTGTCTTCAAACAAAACGGGTTTGGTTTTTATGCTTTGGGGCAATTATGCCAAGCAAAAAGGCAAGCATATCAACAGGGACAAACACTTAGTCCTTGAGGCCGGACATCCATCTCCGTTAAGTGCCAACAGGGGACTGTGGTTTGGTAACAAACACTTCAGCCAAGCGAATGCGTATTTAAAAGCACAAGGCAAACCTAGTATAGATTGGTAATTACTTTTTGGTGAATGTAATGCTGCAAATAGACGCTGGAACTTCTGTACCGTTTCCAAGCGGTGGTTGGGTAATGATTTTGATATTTTCTCTTGGAGAACTAACACTATTGGCAGCGGCAAATGTCGCGCCATTATCTGTACCTGCATCATAAACATTACCCCTTATTGTTTTGGTTGCAACAAATTCGCCATTGGCATCAGTTAAGACAACGTTTGCACAGCCTATATACCAATCAGGGCTTGGGGCAAGCATGGTTACCAAGGATACGGCAGAAAATTCACTACTAACCGTAACGTCCAGTGAAATGGTGCCAACACCCCCGCTAAGACCACTGCCAACATAGGTTTTAAGACTTTTACTTTGGTAAATAAGCGCTTGAAGTTCACGCACTAGGGTAGTGGTACTTCCAAACTCAGCCATGCTTTTAATTCCATCGGTAGCAGTTTTTCCTGTGTTAAAAAAGCCATTACCTTTTTGGTGCACCCAGCCTACTAGTGGGGAGAAGTGTGGATTAGCGGGGTAATCGGTTGGAAAATCATTTTTATTCCAATCAAAAGAAAATGTAACGCTGTATTCGACGGATTTAGCTACTGGGGGGTTATCGGGAACTGTGATGCTCACATCGTTTTGTTCGCAGGATAAAAATAGCATAAGCATGGATGCAAAGGCAATTACTCTCATAATTTGGGGTTTTACGTTTCCAAGGTACATCAATATTCGTACCAAAAAGGCATTGGAATAAAACGTTTTTATCCACCAACACGCTTCACTTGATGCCCTTCTTTTTTGAGGAATGCCATGATTTTATCACGCATGTTGCCTTGAATAATGATGTCGTAATCTTTAACACTTCCCCCCACGCCACAGTGCTGCTTAAGCGTTTTCGCCAATGCTTTTAGTGCATCTGGAGATCCTTCAAAGCCTTTGATTAGGGTAACGGTTTTACCCCCACGACCCTTATTGCTAAAGTGTGCTTCTAGATACTGCTTTGCTATGCCTGATTGCTTTTCAACGGGTGGGGTATAGGCACCCTCGGCTTCCGGGAACAGTTTTTTTAAGTCCGATAAATCGCTGAGTTTGGCCATTATGCTTTTAATAAACCAAGGTCAATTAGTCGTTCTCTGAGAAAATCTCCAGCGGAGATGTCATCGTATTGTTTGGGTTGCTGATCGTTGATGCAATGCGGCAATACGTCAAGTGGCATGGTGGCAATGGGGTGCATAAAAAACGGAATGGAATAGCGCGACGTACCCCACATTTCTTTTGGCGGGTTTACCACACGGTGTATGGTAGACTTCAATACGTTGTTGGTGTGTCGCGAAAGCATGTCGCCCACATTCACCATAAGTTCATTAGGGCCAGCTATGGCGTCTATCCAATCGCCTTTGCGGTTGCGTACTTGTAAGCCTCTCCCGTGTGCACCCATCAGCAGCGTAATCAGGTTTATGTCGCCATGTGCGGCAGCACGCTCCGCATTTTTTGGTGCTTGTTGAATAGGGGGGTAGTGGATGGGACGTAGGATGCTATTCCCAGTAGCGACAAATCCATCAAAATAATGTTGCTCCAGACCCAAATGCAGCGATATGGCACGCAATAGCGCCATGGCTGTTTTTTCCAAGGCTTTAAAAACTTTTTCGCCTACTTCATTAAAAGCGGACAATTCTTCAACCTGTACATTTGGCGGGTAGTGCGGTTTTAATATTGCTGGAACTTCGGCATATTGCCCAAAATGCCAAAACTCTTTTAGGTCGGCTTCCTTTTTGCCTTTGGCGTGTTCCTTGCCAAAGGAGGTGTAGCCGCGCTGTCCGCCCAAGCCTTCAATTTCATATTTCTTTTTGATGTCTTCGGGCAAATCAAAGAACGCTTTTATTTGGGCATACAGCTCATCGATGAGCGCTTCGCTTAAATAATGTCCTGAAATGGCAACAAAACCAATTTCTTCAAAGGCACGTCCTAAGGCTACAATAAATTGGTGCTGTTGGGCTGAATTACCCGACACAAAGTCTTGCAGGTTTAGTGATGGAATCGTATTCATGCTACGAAAATAAGCATTAGCCTAGAATAGTTGACACGTTGGAGTAGGGAAGTTTAAACGCAGCTGCAACTTCACGATTTGTTAGTTTACCCCGATGCGTATTAACGCCTTTAAGTATTGCTGCTGGTAGTTGGTCTAGTGATTTGTTCAGTAGTTTCATGATATAAGGAAACGTTTTAGACGACAAGGCTTGGGTGGACGTTCTTGGTACAGCACCGGGCATATTGGCTACGGCGTAGTGCAAGATATCATCCACGTAATAGGTGGGATGCTCATGGGTGGTGGGTTTTGTGGTTTCAAAACAACCGCCTTGATCCACCGCTACATCTACTAGAACGGAATACGGCCTAAGGAGCGACAGCATTTCTCTGGTAATGAGTTTTGGCGCTTTGGCGCCTTTGACCAACACGGCACCAATAACGGCGTCCATAAGGGGTAGTGTAGCCAGGATATTTTCTTCTGTGGCCAGCAGGGTATGGATGTTACCATCAAATATACGCTCCAAGGCTGTTAACCGATTTTCATTGATATCGCAAATGGTAACAGCTGCGCCCATACCCACAAGTACAGCTGCAGCATTGGTGCCTACAACGCCACCGCCCAAAACCAAGGCTTTGCCGGGGGCTACGCCCGTAACACCACCTACCAATATACCACTGCCGCCTTGTGGTTTTTCAAGGTATTTGGCAGCCTGTTGTCCAGCCAGACGTCCTGCAACTTCTGACATGGGGGCTAAAAGCGGCAACCCGCCTTTGCTATCTTCGATGGTTTCATAGGCAATACACGTGGCGCCAGATTTTAGCATGGCTTCTGTAAGGACTGACGAGGCAGCAAAGTGAAAAAAAGTAAATAGGGTATGATGTGGTTTGATTAGGGCATATTCCTGTGGCAAGGGCTCTTTGACTTTAATAATCAAGTTTGCCTGCGCATAAACGTCTTCCAGACTTGATACCATAATCCCGCCCGAACGTATATAGTCTTCATTTGAGAATCCAGCGCCTAATCCAGCATCTTGCTGTACAATTACCTTATGCGTTTGCGCTATGGCCGCTATGTGTTGGGGCATAAGGCTTACGCGGTATTCGTTATTTTTACATTCTTGTGGTATGCCTACTATCATAGGGGTGTAAATTTGTTCTCACTAAATTATAAAACAGGAATCAAAAAAACAATTTAACATAAGATTAATTATTATTCATTATTTCTGGTGAACTATAATTGGTTAAATCCGTGTGTGCCTATTGTTAACAACCTATGGATAAGAACACAAACCTTTGCCAGCAAATGCAAGCCAATTGAATTTAACTTTATTGAAAATTTTAACATGAACGACAGGCACAACGATTTGCTGCGCATACGCCCAGAGATCAAAAAACACCAAACATTTGATACGATGTCGCACGAAGAACGTTTTCAAAACGCCACCTTACGCCCTGTTTTAAAATTGCAAAACCCACTGCTCATTGCTGCGTTTGTGAATTATGCCAACAAGCACAAGGGCGTGTTTTACGAGCTTTCGCTAGAAAAACGCATGCAGTATATTGAAACAGCCATTTGCAAGGATCAGAAGTTTCGCAATGCTGTTAAAGGCATGTTGATTGGCCAATTTACCGTAGCCGAATACGCTTTTTACATTCAAAACTCGTCCAAGTTAAACAAGCGTATGATGAATTTGGTCATTGTACGCCTGCAAGACCAACTGCAGTTGTTGGTAGCAGACCGTTTGTCTAAAGCCGTTTAAATTTTCGTTTTGTCTTTTGGCGCGGTACCTTCTTCCAAGCGCCTTTTTTCTTTTGTTAAATAACGCTTTTGAATGTTGCGATATAGCTTGTCGAAAACAACACGAAGCAAGATTGTCGCGCCAACATATAGCACCGCAAAAATGGCGATTGTTTTGAGTAGGTTCATAAGATTTTTGGTTTTATAAAGATAGGCATTTCTGCATTTTTTGTACATTTAGACTTACCTAAATCTTACAACATGAAAAAACGTGAATCCGTTCGGCATATAATGGCTACAGAGCCAATTGTACTACACCTTAACGATGGCTTGGGCGAAGCCGAGAAACTCTTTAAAAAAAACCGCGTTAGGCATTTGCCCGTCGTTTCTGGTGCCAAAATTGTGGGTATTCTCAGCATGACCGACCTGGCACGCATCAGTTTTGTGGACAGCTATGATCCACACGATTTTACCATAGACACCTCGGTCTATTCGTTGTTTACCCTCGAGCAAATTATGGTTCGAAAACCCGCGTGCATCCCCGATAAGGCCACCATTAAGGAAGTCGCCGAGATCTTTTTGGATGTCGATTTCCATGCACTCCCCGTCGTGGATGACAAAAACGAACTACAAGGAATTGTTACCACCACCGATTTGATAAAGTATTTGGTGGAGATGTATTAGGTTTTAATTCGCTGAAAGACACTACACGATTTGCGGTGGAATTTTTCCACCGCAAATAGGCTTTATTGCTGATGCACGACTCGTTGTGGGAACGGAATTTCGATCCCGGCCTTATCGAGTGCGTTTTTACCTTTTTCATAAATATCAAAATAGACCTCCCAATAATCTTCTGGGCTGACATAAGGACGCACGGCAGGTTTACTGCAGAATCCCCCAAGCTGTTTACGCCTACAAACGGCGGTGGCTTGTGCAACACCTTGTCGTGTTTGTTTAAGATTTCATAAAGCACCTTTTTGGCCGTTTCTATGGATTCGCCATAGCCAATACCAAAGTCGAGATCTACCCGTATGGTGCCTTCGGTGGCGTAGTTGGTAATTTCGCCATTGGCTACTGCCCCATTGGGTAGGAATACGGTTTTGTTTTCGGGAGTTAGCAGTATGGTAACAAAGATTTGTATTTCTTTAACCGTTCCGGTATAGCCTTGACTTTCAATCAAATCGCCTACTTTAAACGGTTTAAAAATCAGCAGCATGACCCCTCCTGCAAAATTCTGAAGCGTCCCGCTCATATCAAATAGCAAGCGCTTAAAGAAGAACTCTTAAACCAAAGACTCTCCATCCGCATTGGTGGTCAGCACGACGCTCATATAGTCCACAAAGGGGCGCACGGCTTGCAGGGCAGCGTCTAGGCGGTCTATAAAGTCCGCAGCGGGAACTTCCTTCTCCGTATAGCGAATCATAAAGATGTGCTGCTTAAAACGCAGTAAATCGATATCTGGGTGGTCTTTGGCATAGCCCTTGGGTGCGGTTTTAACGGCATTGCCTTGCAGTTCGCCCCAGATGTTTTTAAAGGCTGGTGCATGGATAAGGTTTCGGTATTCGTCTCCGTCGAGGTCAATTTCTTGGCGGATACGTTTTAGGTCTGCAGGGTTTGGGTCCCAAAAACCACAGGCCAAAAAGACATCGTCGGGTTTGAGGTGCAGATAATAGCCACCACGAAGCTCAGGCTTGGTGCGGTGCCAGGTCAGTCCGAAATGAGTTTTGTAGGGGGTTTTGTCTTTGGAAAAACGCACGTCACGGTATATGCGAAACAGCTTAAAACGGTCTATGCTGTCGTGTTGGTTGAGTTGGTCTTTCAGGGCCTCGCCAAATAGCTTTACATCTGTTTCCAAGGCCTTAAACTCGGGTTTGTGCTGCTCAAACCACTCACGGTTGTTGTGCTTTGCGAGCTGCCTAAAAAACCGAAATATCGCTGGATTTAATTGCATTATTTAAAGATACACATTCACTTCAACTTTTTTATATATTTATAATACCTCAAATATTGCGATTATGGAATGGCTGTTTATTATCCTTTTTTTTGTCTTTCTTCATCAAATCAATAAGGTTTTTCCAAAAACCTTTTACAGGTACCTAATTCTCAGCGCACTACTCACACTAATCGTATTTAGTATCCTCTGTTTGGGTATAATTATTGAATTAAGTCAAAGATTAGACAATTCCTATTAACTAATAACTATTCACTATTGCCTATTCACTAACAACTATTCCCCATTCACTATTGCCTATTCCCTAATAACTATTGCCTATTCACTAATAACTACTCATACAACCACGCATTCCGCAATGCAATTTGTGCGGCTGTGGCATTGGCATTTGCTTGTATTCCTTTTGCTGGTGCTACAGCTACGCCAACGGTTCCCTGAAGTGTTTTAGACACACCCGCACGTTCTACTTCAAACGTTACTTCTTGATCGGGTTTCCAATCAAACGAAACTCCAAACAACATATTTAAAGCACCCATATTTTCTTGAGTAAGCGCAGGGATTTCCGCACCGTTAAACACACGCAACACATCCCCTGCTTGAAAACCAATTTCACTAAGGCGATTGTTTAATCCCGTTACCACTAAATCCATGGTTCCAGCTTCGTTGGGTTGCGGCGCAATAAAGGGTTGTTGTGGTGTGACCATGATAATGCTCGGAAGCTTTTGTTCTGTATCAACAATGGTAACACCTGCCTTTTCCAAAAAGCGTATATACGGAATGGGCGTTTCGCCTTGTATATGGGTTTTGATAAAGTCACCCACCTCAGGATAGGTGATGGCAACGATTTCATCAAAAAGTTGGTTGTCTGTGAAAGGTTTATCTACCCCGTATTTTTTTGCCAAGGCTTGCATGACGGATAAAATACCACGTGTGCCCCCACTCTGCTCTCTTATGATGATGTCCAAACACATATTGATCAAGGCACCTTTATAGTACACATTTTGGTAATTGGATTGGTAGGGCTCGTCAACAATTTTGGTGCTCATTTCCGTAAAGGGCATGGTATCGTCATAACGTTTGGCTAGGTCAATTTTTTCTGTAATACGAGAATAAAAATCTTCCTCAGTGATGAGGCCTTGTTGCACTTGAAACAGGTTGGCAAAATACTCTGTTGTCCCCTCATACATCCACAAGTGTTGCGACATCACGCCTTCGTTATAGTTGAAATAGTGAATTTGCTCGGAGTGTACATTCAAGGGTGTGAGTGTGTGGAAAAACTCATGTGAAACCACATCCGTCAAATATTCTTTGAGCGCCGCTGTATCAATGCCTTCATAAAAAACCACGGTGGTTGAGGTGTGGTGTTCCAATGCGCCCTGTACCCCACCAAAGTGCCGGAGTTCTTCCATGCTCATCAGCAACAAGAGAATGTCATAGCTTTTGGTGTTATTGGCATCGCCCAAAAAGCGTTTTTGTGCTTCCATCATGTCCACAAGGGTCTCTTTAAAATCTGCTGCTTTGTGTGCGCCTGTTGGCGAATGCACGGCGAGGTTAACTTCAATGTCCTCTAGGGAAAAAGAAATGCTGTCTTCGCTGGTATAGAGAATGGGATCGTCGATAATGTTAAAGTAACGACCTGCTAGAAATACGTCTTGGGTGGCGGTGTGACTTACCGATTCCATAGAAGAAAACGGAACCAAATCTGCTGGAGAATCTATGGTCACGCGATAGGACCATTCCTTACCCCCTTTAAAATACCCTACAAAGCCATGTAGGTTCAGTAAATAGACCTCGTCTTTTTCTATTTTGGTACCGCCCATGGGGTAAATCTTTTTCCCTTCAGGACTGTCAAAGGTGTCATCAACCCTATAGGTGATGCGGTCTAGTTTTTTCCCCTCGGCGATTTTCCAAGTGTTTTTTTCGTCTTTTACCACTTCGAGAGGTTGGTTGTTTTTGTCAAATGCTTGGAGGTTTGTTACAAAACGGCCAAAGTCTGTGTATTCGTAGGTTCCGGGGATGACGCTTGGCATGTAAAAAGTCACTTCACCTGCTGGGAAGGGTCCTGGGTCAAGGCTAACCAAAAGCTGGTCGTTCTCAACTGCATTCAAGTCAATATGCGTTTCAATGATGTTGCTTTTTTTGGAGGTCAGCCCAAGACTGGCACATCCCTGTAGGATGACAATGAAAAGCAATAAGAAAAGGTTGGTTCGGGTCGTGAATAATCGTTTCATAATTTGTAAGTAAATTAAATTTGAGTAAACAAGTTGATACGTTTTAACGATTTACGCACAAAATTGTTAAATCATAAAAATATAAAAAAAGGACGATAGTGTATTGTTAAAAAACCAAACACCCATAACCATTACCTAATCACTTCTCCCTACGCGCCAACACATCCACCACATCTTGCAGTACATATCCTTTGGCTTGCAGTAAAATCATCAGGTGAAAGACTAAGTCGGCACTTTCGTTTAGGAACAAGCCTTTGTCATTGTCCTTGGCTTCGATAACGGTTTCCACCGCTTCCTCACCTACTTTTTGTGCAATTTTATTAATGCCTTTGGCAAATAAACTCGCTACATAACTTTTGTCGGTTGGGTTGCTTTTGCGGTCAGCAATGGTGGCTTCCAAAGCTGATAGAAATCCATAAGAAGGGCTGTTTTTTTCGTTCCAGCAGGTGTCGCTTCCCGTGTGGCAGGTGGGTCCTTTGGGCGCAGCTTTAACAAGCAGTGCGTCCATATCGCAATCCACGGCCATGGAAACCAACTCCAATACATTTCCGCTTTCCTCGCCTTTGGTCCACAGGCGGTTTTTACTTCTGCTGTAAAAAGTAACCTGTTGGCTAGCTTGCGTTTTGGCAACGGCATCAGCATTCATATAACCCAGCATCAGCACGGTTTTTGTCAGTGCATCTTGTACTATGGCGGGTACCAGTCCATCTGGGTATTTGCTAAAATCTATGTTCATCGTACGGGTATTTGATGTTGATTTAAATATGTTTTGAGTTCGGGTATGCCGATTTCTTTAAAGTGAAACACACTTGCTGCCAAGGCGGCATCTGCATTTCCTTGTACAAAGGTATCAACAAAATGGGTCATCTCCCCTGCTCCACCGGAAGCAATGACAGGAACGCTAACCGTTTCACTTAATTTTTTTAATGCTGCGTTGGCATAGCCTTGCTTGGTACCATCGTGATCCATAGAAGTAAAGAGCAACTCGCCTGCGCCACGTGCTACGGCTTCAGTCGCCCATTCAAACAGCCGTCTTTCCGTGGGCACTTTACCGCCTACCAAGTGCACCACCCATTCGTCTTCAATTTGTTTGGCATCGATGGCAACGACGATACATTGGGTGCCAAAACGCTGTGCCAGCTCGCTTATGAGTTCTGGACGGCGTACCGCTGCCGAATTGATGGAAACCTTATCTGCGCCGTTATCGAGTAAGACACCTACGTCTTCAACCGAACTTATGCCACCACCTACCGTAAAGGGAATATCAATGGCCTGTGCGACATGACGCACCAGTTGTGCCAAGGTCTTGCGTTTTTCTTCTGATGCGGAAATATCCAAAAAGACCAATTCGTCTGCGCCTTCCTGCGCATAGCGCTGTGCCAGTTCTACGGGGTCGCCCGCATCACGCAAAGAAACAAAGTTGACGCCCTTTACGGTACGTCCGTCTTTGACATCCAAACAAGGAATAATTCTTTTGGTTAGCATCTTATGATTGTTCTAATTGATAGTTTTCCAATTCTTTTAAGGCTATTTTCCCTTCATATATCGCCTTTCCAATGATGGCTGCCGTACAACCCAGTTCTTCCAGTTGATATACGTCGTCCATACTGCTTACTCCACCCGAAGCAATCAGCGAAATCTTTGCTACTTTATCAAGCAACTCATAGTAAAGCTCCAACGATGGGCCTGCCAGCATGCCGTCTTTGGCAACATCCGTACAGAGTACTTGCCTAAAGCCTTTAGCGGCGTAGTCTTTGACAAAATCCAACACGTCTATGCCCGAGTCTTTCTCCCATCCGTGCGTGGCAATTCGTCTGTCTTTGGCGTCCGCGCCCAATATGAGTTTGTCTGCCCCAAATTGTTGCAGCCACTCCAAAACCAATTCAGGTGCATCTACGGCAACACTACCCAGCGTAACCTGTGCAGCGCCACAATCAAAGGCAGTTTGCAAATCAATAGCCGACTTAATACCACCCCCAAAATCTACGGTAAGCGTCGTTTTGGTGGCAATGGCCTCCAGTACTTTGGTATTGACGATATGTTTTGCACGTGCCCCGTCCAAATCAACTACGTGCAAGTGTGTCAATCCAGCACCCTCAAAAGCCTTGGCTACTTCGATAGGCGAATCGCTATATACTTTTTTGGTGTCGTAATCTCCTTTGCTGAGGCGTACGCATTGTCCGTTGATGATATCTATGGCAGGAACTAAAATCATAAGGTTAGAAAGTTTTGTAATAAGCGTGCGCCCACGGCTCCGCTTTTTTCTGGGTGAAATTGCGTACCGTAAAAATTGTCTTTTGCCAAGGCAGCAGCAAAGCGAACGTCGTACGTACAAGCACCAACCATGTCTTTGTTGGGTACCGCATAAAAGCTGTGCACCAAATAAAAGTGGCTGTTTGCATCGATATCGTTAAAAAGCAGACCTTTGCCTTCAACTGTGTTCCAACCCATATGGGGAACGTTTAAATGGGTTTCAAAGCGCACAACCTCAGTATCGAAAATGCCAAGCCCTGCTGTGTCGCCTTCTTCGGTATGGTTACACATCAGTTGCATCCCCAAACAGATGCCCAACACGGGTTGTGTTAGCCTAGGAAGAAGATTGCCAAGTCCCGTTGCACGGAGTTTTTCCATAGTAGAACTTGCCTCGCCAACGCCCGGAAATATCACATGCGAGGCATTTTTGATGGCAATCGCATCATCGCTCAATGTGGCTGTGATGCCCAAACGCGCCAATGCAAAGCGAATGCTCTGAATATTGCCTGCCCCATAATCAATGATGACTACATTCATAACTGTCCTTTGGTAGAGGGTAATACCAGTTTCTCTGCATCCCTTTTGATGGCTGCACGAATGGCCTTAGCAAACGCCTTAAAAATGGCTTCAATCTTGTGGTGTTCGTTATGTCCTTCTGCCTTAATGTTCAAGTTTGCCTTGGCACCATCGGCAAAAGATTTAAAGAAGTGGAAGAACATTTCTGTTGGCATTTTACCAATGAGTTCTCTTTTGAATTTAGCATTCCACATCAACCAGGCACGACCCCCAAAATCAAGGGAAACTTGCGCCAAACAATCGTCCATAGGCAAGCAAAAGCCATAGCGTTCAATGCCCAGCTTATCGTCCAATGCTTTTCCAAAGGCTTCGCCCAAGGCAATGGCCGTATCTTCAATGGTGTGGTGTTCGTCTATTTCCAAATCGCCTTTGGTGGTCAGCTTTAGGTCTACCCCGCCATGACGCGCCAATTGGTCTAGCATGTGATCAAAAAAGGCAATGCCCGTATCAATACTGCTCTCGCCTGTACCATCGAGATTTAGGTCAATTTCAATGGCTGTTTCTTTTGTTTTGCGTTCGTGACTGACGCGTCTCCCACCAGCCTTTAACAACGTGTATACCTCGCTCCAAGCGGTTGTTTTCAGTGCGATAGTTTCGGTCAATGCATTTGGAATTGCTGTTGCCATCCGCGCATCGTTTTGCAACAAGATGCCCTTTGCGCCGAGGTTAGCTGCCAGTTCCATATCCGTTACTCGATCGCCAATGACAAATGAGTTTTCGAGGTCGTAGTCGGCATTGTTTAGGTAAGCGGATAGCATGCCCGTTTTGGGTTTGCGTGTGGGTGCATTGTCGGCAGGTAGGCTTTTATCGATAAGCACCTCGCTAAAGTTTATCCCTTCATTTTTTAAGGCAGTCATCATAAAGTCGTGTGTGGGCCAAAAGGTATCTTCTGGAAAGCTGTCCGTTCCCAGTCCGTCTTGATTAGTAACCATAACCAATACATAGTCTAGCTCCTTGGCGATTCGTCCTAAATACTGAAACACAGCGGGATAAAAAACGAGTTTATCCAATGCATCGAGTTGGTAATTTTCAGGCTCCAGTGCTAGGGTGCCGTCTCGGTCAATAAACAATACTTTTTTCATAATGATATGGTATTACAAGCTGCCATAAGTTCGTTGTTTTCTACTGGGGTACCAATGCTGATACGAAGGGTGTTTTCACAATTTGTTTGCTTAGATCGGTTGCGTACCACCACTTTTTGCGCAAGCAATGCGTCATAGCGTTTGTTTGCATCATCAACGCGTATCAATAAAAAATTGGCATCCGATGGAAATACAGTTTCTACCCAGTCCAGTTCGTTTAAATAAGCCGCTACCCTATTGCGTTCGGCTAGCAATGCTGCAATTTGTCGGTTTACTTTTTCGATATCGGACAAAACTTCAATCGCTTGTTGCTGACTAAGGGTGTTGATGTTGTATGGCGGTTTGATGGTGTGCAGCAGCTTGATAATGCTGGGGTGTGCGATAGCAATACCTAAGCGCAATCCCGCCAGTCCAAAGGCCTTGGAAAGGGTCTGCGTCACCACGAGGTTTGGATAGTTGTCTAATTGAGATAACCAACCTAATCTATCTGTAAAATCGATATACGCCTCGTCTATAACCACCAAGCCGTCAAAGCCGTTGAGCAATGCGGTTATGTCTGAGGTTTTAAACACATTTCCGCTTGGGTTATTGGGGCTACAAAAGAAAATAGCCTTGGTGTTGGAATCAACAGCTGCTAGGATTTCGTCCGTTTTTAATTGAAAATCAGCTGTAAGCGGCACTTCTTTAATGCCCACACCATTGATGTTGGCCAACACGGCATACATGCCATAGGTAGGTGGCATAAGGATTACGTTGTCTTTATTGGGTGTGCAAAACGCTCGGAATAGTAAATCCAAGATTTCATCGCTGCCATTTCCAATCAAAAGTTGATTGACAGAACAAGCACGAAGTGCCCCAATTTTTTTCTTCAGTGCCAATTGATTTGGATCTGGATACCTGTTGACTGCAGACGCATTGGGGTTCTCGTTGGCATCCAAAAAGGTATACTTCCCAGTTGTTGCGGTAAAGGTGTCCCTCGCCGATGTGTAGGGCGCAAGCGCCAACATTTCGGGTCTAGCCCATTGCGTTAAATCAAATGCCTTAGCCATTGTTCAAATCTTTTAATCGCAAGCTTACTGCATTTTTGTGGGCATCAAGCCCCTCTGCTGCGGCCATAGCCTCGATGTGCGGGCCTAAAGACCTTATGCCTTGCGCACTGATGCGCTGATAGGTAATCGCCTTTAAAAAGGCATCTAAATTAACCCCACTGTATTGCTTGGTGTAGCCGTTGGTGGGCAGGGTGTGATTGGTACCAGAGGCATAGTCCCCAGCGCTTTCAGGGGTATAGTTGCCAATAAACACAGATCCTGCATTGATAATGCCGTCTACAAATACGTTTTCGTTCTCCACACAAGTAATGTAGTGCTCAGGACCGTATTCGTTGATAAAATCAAGTGCAGCCTGCTCATCGTCAAAATAAACGGCCAATGAGTTTTCCAATGCTGTGGCAGCAATTTCTTTTCTGGGCAACACAAGCAATTGTTTGTCGAGTTCAGCTTGTACTTGGGGGATTATTTGTTCCGATGTACTAACCAATATCACCTGACTGTCTTTGCCGTGCTCGGCTTGGGACAACAGGTCTGCAGCCACATATGCGGGCTTTGCCGTGCTGTCGGCAACCACCAAAAGTTCGGAAGGGCCTGCAGGCATATCGATGGCCGTTTGGTATTGAGTTGCCATTTGCTTGGCAACGGTTACAAACTGATTGCCAGGACCAAATATCTTGTAGACTTTAGGAATGCGCTCAGTTCCATAGGTTAAGGCAGCAATGGCCTGTATGCCGCCAATTTGTGCTACGAGCGTTACGCCACATTTTTGTGCTGCATAGCGTATGGCAGCGGGTACGCCTGACTTATTTGGTGGCGTGCATAACACTATTTGCCTACAACCAGCCAGTTGTGCAGGAATGGCCAGCATTAGCACAGTTGAAAACAACGGTGCGGTTCCGCCTGGAATGTAAATCCCCACTTTCTCAATGGGTTTTTTCTCTTGCCAGCAGCTAACCCCTTCTTGGGTATCCAGACGAACAGGTGCTGTTTTTTGCGCTTCGTGAAAGCGGTAAATGTTTTCATACGCCACGTCAATAGCAGCGACCAGTTCTGCAGACAGTTCCCCCTTCGCGTTTGCTAACGCTTGCGCAGCTACCATCAGTTGATCTGGCGTATATGCATCAAACTTTTGACTGTATTTCCGAACGGCTGCATCGCCATTGCTCCGCACGGCGGCAAAGACTTCATCCACGATCGGCTCAATAGAAGAGAAATCGGCAGTCGGGCGCTGGGTAAGCGCCTGCCATGTACTTCGTTCAGGATTGGATATAAACTTCATTATTGAATGATTCGTTCAATAGGACATACCAATATATCTCGGGCACCGGCCGCTTTTAGCGCATCTACCATTTCCCAAAAGGTGTTTTTGTCTATGGCAGAGTGTAACGAACTCCAGCCCTCTTCAACCAAGGGCATTACCGTAGGGCTCTTTAATACCGGTAGCATTTTTGATATGGTCTCGATGGCGTCGTTGGGCACATTCATGATGATGTATCTGGAATTTTTTCCAGCGTTTACGGCACGGATACGGAACAAAAGCGTGTCAAGAATTTCTTGTTTGGTAGCTGACAATCCCATACCTCCAACCAAAACGGCTTGTGACTTAAACAACACTTCAACTTCTTTGAGGTTGTTCTTAAATAGCGTAGATCCACTGGAAACGATGTCGCAAATGGCATCTGACAGGCCAATATTGGGTGCTATCTCCACCGAACCATTAATGATGTGTAAATCCGCTTTAATATTCCATTCTGAAAGGTATTTCTGAACTGTTTTTGGATAGGATGTAGCGATGCGCTTACCTGCTAAATCGGCAACGCCGCTGTATGCATTTCCTTTTGGAACAGCAATGGACACACGACATTTTGAAAAGCCCAGCGGCTCAAGTGT
Source organism: Flavobacteriaceae bacterium (assembly GCA_002862705.1). GTDB lineage: Bacteria > Bacteroidota > Bacteroidia > Flavobacteriales > Flavobacteriaceae > UBA7446. The sequence goes on along the minus strand of PKDU01000011.1, from coordinate 23,397 downwards.
GGGAATGTCCTCCCCTTTTTCAACGATTAGATTTTCACCAATGATGGCCAAATCCACTACGCCATCTCTAAGGTATTGCGGAATATCTCCATTGCGCAGATAATATACCTCCATAGGGAAATTAGAAGACGATGTCTTAAGCTGGTCTTTGCCATTATTGATGGCGATACCACAGCTCTTGAGCAGTTTTAATGATTCTTCGTTAAGCCTTCCTGACTTCTGAATCGCGATACGTATCTTTTCTTTCATGACTTTATTATAACAAAAAACCCGTTTGAGCAATACAAACGGGTTAGACGGTTATTGACATACTCCACCTAGCACGTTTGAAACGCAATATTGTTGTGGTGGAAAAAATGTGCTTTATTCATTACGATGCAAATATCGAAAATTTTTTGAAAACCTTACTGATTTCCTAAAATAAGTGGCAGTCCATCTTCGCCACCTCCAACAACAATAATTTTAGTGTTAGGCGATTCTGCCAACAAAAGAGTCGCCTCGATCCCTTTATCTTTAAGGATGTTTGGTGTTAGCGATGCTGCTAATAGCCTGTTGGCTACTGCTTTCCCTTCTGCTTCAATACGCACTTTTTCTGCTTCCTGACGTGCTTTTTCTAACCTAAACTCATATTCCAAGGCTTCTTGCTCTTGGGTAAGTTTACGTTGAATGGCCTCTTTGATAGACGTTGGAAGAGTCACATCACGTACCAATACTGCATTGAGCTGTACATGCTGGTTTTCTACCTTACGCATGGTTTCTTCGTAAATCTCATTCTGAATGGCGTCACGCTTTGAGGAGTATAATTGTTCAGGCGTGTAGCGTCCAATTACAGATCGGGCAACTGCACGAATTTCTGGAACAATAACGATGTTCAGGTAATTCTCTCCTTTGGTTTTGTGTAACATGCCCAGTTCGTCAATCTTTGGTTGGTACAATACAGAAACATCTAAGGAGATTTCAAGTCCGTTTGACGAAAGCACGCGCATGCCACTCTCAAACTCTTCTTGTTGTTTGATGTTGTAAGTATAGACACGATTCCAAGGTGCAATAAAACGAAACCCTTCTCCTAGGGGTGGTTCGTCAATTACGGTTCCCCCACCAAAGCGTTTCCATACGACACCCGCTTCTCCGTAAGGGATGTTGACATATGATTTTGAAATAAAAATAACTCCTACGATTATGAGTATTATTAAGGGTAATCCAAGTTTTGGTAATTTTTCCATGATATAAATTTTAGGTTAACATACCGCCATCTACGTGCAATACTTGTCCTGTTATGTATGCAGATAAATCAGCGGCTAAAAAAAGGCAAGCGTTGGCTACATCTTCTGAAGAGCCGCCGCGTTTTAGTGGAATGCCTGCCCGCCATTGGGCTACGACATCTTCGGGGAGTTTATCAGTCATCTCTGTTTCGATAAATCCGGGTGCGATCACATTTGATCTTATGTTTCTTGAGCCCAATTCGAGTGCTATTGATTTTGAAAAACCAATAATACCTGCTTTGGATGCGGCATAATTTGACTGGCCCGCATTTCCTTTAACGCCAACAACAGAGCTCATGTGAATTAGGCTTCCGTATCGTTGCTTGAGCATGGTGCGTTGTACCGCTTTGGTCATGTTGAAAACAGATTTTAAATTGACTTCAATGACCTTGTCAAAATCTTCTTCCGTAATGCGCATCAACAGGTTGTCTTTGGTAATGCCAGCGTTGTTAATGAGTACATCTATAGAATCGAATATTTCCAATACATCGGCAACAAGTTGTTGTGCAGCATCAAAGTCAGCAGCGTTTGATTTAAAAGCCTTTGCGGTTATGCCAAATGCGCTAAGTTCTGCTTCCAACTCCTTGGCTGGGCCTTCGGAAGAGCTGTATGTGAAGGCTACATTGGCACCTTGCTTGGCAAATGCCATGGCTATGCCACGTCCTATGCCCCTACTGGCGCCTGTAATGATGATGTTTTTTCCTTTTACTAAATCCATGATATTATGCTAAAACTTGTGCTACGGTTTTTCCAATGGCTGCTGGCGAATCCACAACGTGTATGCCACACGATTTCATGATTGCTTTTTTTGCTTCAGCGGTGTCTTCTGCACCACCTACTATTGCACCTGCATGTCCCATGGTACGGCCTTTGGGCGCTGTTTCACCAGCAATAAACCCAACTACGGGCTTTGGGTTACCTTGAGATTTTATCCAGTTAGCTGCGTCTGCTTCCAGTTGTCCGCCTATCTCGCCTATCATGACAATACACTCGGTTTCATCGTCTTCCATAAGCAATTGCACGGCATCTTTGGTTGTAGTTCCTATAATGGGATCACCACCAATGCCAATAGCAGTTGTGATGCCATATCCTTCTTTCACTACTTGATCAGCAGCTTCATAGGTTAGCGTTCCTGATTTGGACACGATTCCTACGTTTCCTTTTTTAAAGACAAAGCCCGGCATAATCCCCACTTTGGCTTCACCGGGAGAAATAACGCCAGGGCAGTTTGGGCCAACCACACGGCAGTCTTTACCACTAACATACTCCATGGCTTTTGCCATATCGTTCACGGGAATACCTTCTGTAATGGTAATGATGACCTTTATTCCAGCTTCAGCGGCTTCCATTATCGCATCAGCAGCAAAGGCTGGTGGTACAAAAATGATGGACGTATCTGCGTTTACTTCGTTAACAGCTTCCGCAACGGTATTAAAAACGGGTTTTTCTAAATGTGTTTGTCCGCCTTTTCCGGGGGTTACACCTCCAACGACATTGGTGCCATAAGCAATCATTTGGCTTGCATGAAAAGTGCCTTCACTCCCCGTAAAGCCTTGTACGATTATGTTTGAATCTTTGGTTACTAATACGCTCATGTTATTCTTTTACGCGTTCGATGTAGGTGCCTTTTTCGGTATCTACTTTTATTTTATCTCCTTCGTTAATAAATAAAGGAACATTGATTTTTGCACCGGTTTCGGCAGTTGCGGGTTTTGTGGCGTTTGTAGCCGTATTGCCCTTCACACCTGGTTCGGTATGGGTAATTTCTAAAATTACACTGGCAGGCATATCAACACAAAGCGGGCTGTCATTCTCGGTATTTGTCATCACCGTAACGATCTCCCCTTCTTTCATCAATTTTGGCTGATCAAGGATGTTTTCTTGCAATTCAATTTGATTGTAATCTTCTGTGTTCATAAAGTGGTACACATCGCCAACTGCGTATAAAAACTGATATTTACGGGTTTCCACACGTACGTCATCAATTTTATGTCCAGCAGAAAAAGTATTGTCAATTACCTTTCCTGAAGTTACACTCTTGAGCTTGGTACGTACAAAAGCTGGTCCTTTCCCCGGTTTGACGTGTAAGAACTCTATTATTTTATAAATGTCATTGTTGTAATGAATGCAAAGACCTTTTCGAATATCTGAAGTTGATGCCATAGTTAGTTTTGAATATATCCTTTCATAATACCGCGTTGTGATAGCCTGATAAACTGAAGGATGTCATCTCTTTCTGTCGATGCTTCCATTTCTGCCTCAATAATCTGTGTTGCTTGCGTATTGTTAAAGTTTTTTTGATAGAGGATGCGGTAAATGCTCTGAATTTCTTTGATTTTATCTGAGTCAAAGCCCCTACGTCTTAAACCAACAGAGTTTACACCCGCGTAGGAAAGCGGCTCACGAGCTGCTTTTACAAATGGTGGGATATCCTTACGTACCAATGAACCACCTGCAACAAACGCGTGATCGCCAATGGAACAAAACTGGTGTACGGCCGTCATTCCAGCCAAGATAACGTGACTGCCTACCGTAATATGCCCGGCAAGCGTACTGTTGTTTGAGAAAATACAATGGTCACCAACTATACAATCGTGCGCAATGTGAGAATACGCCATAATCAGGCAGTGCTTCCCAATTTTGGTCTTCGCTCTTGAAGTAGTACCCCGGTTTATGGTAACACATTCTCTAATGGTTGTGTTATCCCCTATCTCGGCGGTTGTTTTTTCACCATTAAACTTAAGGTCTTGTGGAACAGCACTGATGACAGCACCTGGAAAAATGCTACAGTTTTTCCCTATTCGCGCACCTTCCATAATGGTCACGTTCGGACCTATCCAGGTCCCCTCTCCTATCACCACGTTTTTGTCAATTGTGGTAAAAGGCTCTATTACGACATTCTTCGCAATTTTCGCATCTGAATGTACGTATGCTAATGGTTGATTCATACTTTGACTTGATCTTTTCTTACAATTTGAGCCATCATTTCAGCCTCTGTTGTAACCCTGCCTCTCGAATACGCTACGGCTTGCATATGACAAATACCCCTACGTATGGGCGATAATAATTCCATTTTGAAAATAAGCGTATCTCCAGGAACAACGGGTTTCTTGAATTTGGCATTTTCAATTTTCATAAAAAATGTAAGGTAGTTTTCTGGGTCTGGAACGGTATTCAATACCAATACACCCCCTGCTTGCGCCATGGCCTCTATCTGCAGTACGCCGGGCATAACAGGTTGTCCAGGGAAATGTCCTGCAAAGTAAGGCTCATTCATCGTGATGCTCTTCATTCCTACGATATGCGTGTCGCTCAATTCCAAAATCTTGTCTACCAACAAGAAGGGTGGACGGTGTGGTAATACGTTCATAATGGCATTTACGTCCATTAATGGCTCCGCATTTAAATCAAATTCAGGTACGCGATTGCGCCTTTCTTTTTTGATGATTTTAGCGAGCTTTTTGGCAAAGTTTGTATTGGTGCCGTGACCGGGTTTGTTTGCAATGACCTTACCCTTAATACGGCAACCCACTAGTGCCAAATCACCAATTACATCTAGCAATTTATGGCGTGCAGCCTCGTTGGGGTATTTTAACGTCAGGTTATCTAGAATACCATTCGGCTTCACTGAAATACTATCTCTGTTGAAAGCCTTGCAGAGTTTGCTCATGGTCTCTTTAGAAAGTTCCTTGTCTACATATACAATGGCGTTATTGAGATCGCCGCCTTTGATGAGTCCGTGTTCAAGCAGTGATTCTATTTCATGCAAAAAGCTGAAGGTGCGTGCGTTGGCAAATTGATCCTTAAAATCAGCGAGGTTTTTTAGGTTTGCGTTTTGCGTCCCAAGAATTTTGGTGCCAAAATCGACCATGGTAGTGACCTGATAATTATCCGCTGGAATAACGGTTATTTCACTACCCGTTTCTTCATCGGCGAATGTGATGTTTTCGCGAACCACATATTCATACCTTTCTGCATCTTGCTCTTCGATACCGGCTTCTAATAAGGCTTCAACAAAATGGATAGAAGAACCGTCCATGATGGGTGGTTCAGATGCGTTTAACTCTATTAAAACATTGTCTATTTCCAGTCCAACAAGTGCGGCCAAAACATGCTCTGATGTTTGTATGCTTACACCATTCTTTTCCAGGTTTGTTCCTCGGGTTGTGTTTACCACCAAATTGGCGTCTGCCTTTATGACGGGAGTTCCTTCTAAATCAACACGTGAAAAGGCATAGCCGTGATTAACTGGGGCTGGCTTGAATGTAAGTTTAACTTTTTTTCCTGTGTGAATTCCAACACCGCTTAACGAAACAGCCTTGGAGATAGTGGTTTGTTTAGTCATGGTTAAGTTTCTTTTTTAGGGATTGCAAATCAGTAATATGCGTATGTAAATTTCTAAAATGCACATACGACTTGTTAAATGCTGTATAATCAAAGGCCGGATAACCCATGATTTTTGAATCGTCTTTAATGTTTTTCAAAATACCGGACTTGGCTTGAATACCAACACGGTTTCCAATGGTCAAATGACCGCTAATACCAACCTGTCCACCAATTTGGCAGTGCGTCCCTATCTTGGTTGATCCTGCAATACCTGTTTGTGCCGCAATAACAGTATGTGCGCCGATTTCAACATTATGTCCTATTTGGATAAGGTTGTCAAGCTTAACTCCGTCTCCAATACGCGTTGATCCAAGTGTTGCGCGGTCAATCGTGGTGTTTGCGCCAATGTCAACGTGGTTGCCAAGAACTACATTGCCAGTTTGTGGAACCTTATCGTATGAACCGCTTTCATTGGGCGCCCACCCGAAACCATCGGCACCAATAACGGCGTTATTTTGAATTACACAATCGCTTCCGATAACGGTGTCGTCAATAATGCGTGCACCAACATGGATAATGGTGTTATCACCTATGGTGACGTTTTCACCAATAAATACTTGTGGTTGGATCACACAGTTTTTTCCGATGGTCGTATGGGCACCAATGTGTGCATTATCTCCGATTGATACACCGTCTGAGCAGGACGCATCCTCTGAAACAAATGCCTTTTCAGACACGCTGGGCGTAGGCACATGCTTGATTTTGTTATAGTGATTTAACAACTTTGAAAAGGCCTCATAAGGGTCGGCCACACGAACAAGGGTTGTTTTGTAATCTTTTTCAGCCACAAAGTCATCACTGACCAAAGTTATGGTTGCAGCTGTACTGTATAAAAAAGGGGTGTATTTGGGATTGGCTAGAAAAGACAAACTTCCTTTTGTTCCTTCTTCAATTTTAGACAATTTAGAAACCTCTGCTTTAGGGTCACCATCAACAGTGCCAGAAACCAGTTCCGCTATTTGGGTGGCATTAAATTTCATAGGTGCAAAATTACGAAAAATATCCGTCTTGTTTCGGGAATGCCAAGAAGTACTTGTAATCCTTTCTCGCGAGTATGGGGAAATGTGCTTTTTCAGAAGAAGCATCGAATAACGTCAGCGCGCCATCGAGAGAACATAATTTAATGGGTTGCTCCTCTAAATTATAGCCCTGTGTGCTTAGGCTTCCAGCAAAAACGAAATAATCAATTTCCGTTGCCGAGAAACCAAGCTTATCCATAAAAAACTGTCGTTTGGCTGTCAGCTCAGTTTTACTAATGGGTTGGTTGGCAATATGAATTTTGAGTAAATCACGATTTAAAATCATGTTTGCCAGTGCAGCCAAAATGGAGTCATCGCTATGGCTTGCTGCCTTAAGGGTAACCCAAATATCGTTATCGTCTAATGCTATGAAATATGAAATTTTATCCTCTAATTCCGCATTTTTATTGTTTGCAATGCCTGCTAAGGCAACGGTACCTAAAGAAGTCTTGGTTGCATCATCCAACTGTTCAAAACGCTTAAAAAAGCGTATCAACAATTCCTCAGCAACAAAGCTTGTTTTATGCAGGTAAACCGACCAATACATCATACGGCGGGCGAGTAAAAACTTTTCAATAGAATGAATGGCCTTGGTAAAAAAGACTAAGGTATCCTCCCTCACTGTCATCATGGTAATCAAGCGTTCAGAGTTGATGTTGCCCTCTGTAACCCCAGAGTAAAAACTGTCTCGCTTTAAATAGTCCAACCTGTCCAAATCGATATGCGAGGAAATAAGTTGGTTAAAAAATCCGCGTGCGTATTTGTTGGTAAACATTTGAATCGTTAAATCAAGTTGACCTTCAAGTTCACGATTCATATCACGCATGAGTGCCAAAGATATTGTTTCGTGTGCCGTATCAGGCAGTAACGCATGTTCAAGTGCATGTGAAAAAGGGCCGTGTCCAATGTCGTGTAAGAGTAATGCTGCGTAGAGCGCTTCAGCTTCGCTGTCATTTATCTGAATTCCTTGTTTGCGAAGGCTTGCTACTGCTTTGGTAGCCAAATGCATGGCACCCAAAGCGTGTTGAAAGCGGGTGTGCTCTGTTGCGGTGAATACCAAAAAAGATAAGCCCATCTGTTTTATCCTACGCAAGCGCTGCACGTAGGGATGATTGATAAGTTTGCCAATAAACGGAGTTGGGATTGTAATAAAACCGTAAATTGGGTCGTTGTATTGAGTGAGTTTCACAATAGAAAAAATTACGTACAAAGATACATATATGCAGCCGATTGAACTTTTGTGGATTGACGATGAGATAGATTTGTTAGAAGCCCACATTATTTTCCTGAACCAAAAGGGCTATCAAGTCACAAAAGCACACAGTGGTCAAGACGCCTTATCGCTACTAAAAGACAGCAGTTTTAATATCGTTTTATTGGACGAAAACATGCCCGGTATGTCAGGCATAGAAGTGTTGAGTGAAATTAAACAAGTCCACCCAGGACTACCAGTCATCATGATTACCAAAAGTGAGGAAGAAAACATCATGGAGGAAGCCATTGGCGCCAAAATAGCCGACTATCTCATTAAGCCTGTAAATCCAAATCAAATTTTACTCGCCCTCAAAAAGAATTTGGATGCCAGTAAACTCGTGACCGAAAAAACAATTGCGACCTATCAGCAGTCGTTTCGGCAATTAAGCACAGCCTCGATGGAAGCGGAATCGCTGAGTGGCTGGAGTGATGTATATCAAAAAATCTTGTACTGGGAAATGGAAATCGACAGTGTTGATTCGCCAGAGCTCAAAGAAATATTTACCTATCAGAAAACGGAAGCCAATATTGCTTTCTCACGATTTATTGAAAAGCATTATGCCGATTTACTCTTTGATGAAGAAGCGGAAAAACTTTTTTCAAATCAAGTGTTTAAAAAGCTGGTTGCACCCAAAATAAACCAGAAGCCGACACTGTTGCTGATGATTGACAACCTGCGATACGATCAGTTTATTTCCATATCTCCCATTATTGCGCCTTACTACAAAACAGATATGGAAACCGCATATTTTAGTATACTTCCAACGGCCACTCAGTATGCACGCAATGCCTTTTTTGCTGGACTACTACCTGCTGAAATGGAGGCAAAACATCCACAATGGTGGAAAAATGACATCGATGAAGGGGGTAAAAACATGCATGAGCACGAATTTTTGGGTGCTCAATTGGATCGCTTAGGGTTAAAAATAAAACACGCCTATACTAAAGTAAACAAGCCTCATGAAGCCCGTAAGTTTTTAGATACGCTTAAGGCAGATCCCGCAGATGGCCTTCAAGTCCTTGTCTATAATTTTGTGGACATGATTTCACACGCCAAAACGGAGATGGATGTAATTAAAGAACTGGCAAATTCCGATAAGGCATACCGTTCGCTTACTAAGAGCTGGTTTCAAAACAGCCTTTTGCTAGACATTATTAAATCCGCACAACAAAAAGGCTATCAGCTTATTATTACCACAGATCACGGCACCATAAATGTGGAGCAACCTGCTAAAATAATTGGCGATCGTGAGTCCAGTACGAATATTCGCTACAAAACAGGGCGACGACTTAAAACAGATGACAAGCACGTAATGATGGTTTCAGACCCCAAAAGTTTTGGACTGCCTTCCATCAACATGAGCAGTTCTTTTGCCTTTGCCAAAGAACACTACTACCTGATTTACCCTACACGCTACCATCACTTTGTAAACCATTTTCGCAACACCTACCAACACGGTGGCATTTCATTGGAAGAGATGTGCATTCCTTTTGCGGTGTTTTCTCCCAAGTAGTTTACTTTTGCTTTATGGTACAAGATTATGATTTAAGTCAACTTGACGCAATCGCCAAATCGCTGGTTGCGGTATTTGAGCATAAAATTGTGTTACTCAAAGGAGATTTGGGCGCAGGTAAAACAACGCTCGTGAAGGCAATAGTCAAACAGTTGGGTAGCAATGAGGAAGTTTCAAGCCCTACTTTTGGAATAGTGAACGAGATCAGCGTGGCAAATGCTTCGGCCTTTCATTTGGATTTATATCGCATTGAAAATGAAACGGAATTGCAAGAATTTGGGTTTGAAGAATACTTGCACAGCGGAGATTACTGCTTTATCGAATGGCCAGAAATAGCCATGGCGCTAATAACACAACCGCACCACACCATAACATTGAAACATATAAACGACAGCGCTAGAAACATTTCATTCATATGAGTTTTATAAAGAGATTGGGTTATTATTTAGGCGGCTTTTCAGTTGGGCTTATTTTTTTGTTTTTCTTCTTCAACGGAAAAAGAACGCAGTGTAACTACAGTCCATCGGCACGGGTTAAAAACGATATTAAGAAGAAGGAATGGGTGTTTGAAAAGGACTTCTACCCCATCCAAGATACCGTGCAATGGTTTGCCAGAACATCCGTGGACTTTAGCGAGAGTAACATTGGCACAGATTCTTGCAATGTGTACGTCATGGAAATTGATGACAAACTCTTTTCAGTCAAAAAATGTACAGATACGGCTTACTTCAGCCGTTGAGTTTTCTACGCCGCAGTTCTTTTTTTAACATCAAACATTCTTGCAGTGTCTGCGACTTCACGGCGCTGTTCTCTAATGCACGTCTAATCAAATAGGGTACGGCCTGGGCCAAAGGGCCAAAGGGCACATATTTAAAAACATTGGCACCTTGTTTTGCAAGAGAAAAGGAAATATAATCGCGCATGCCATACAGCTGACTAAACCAAAGATTGGCATTCCCCAAGGAAATATTGTTTTCAGCACAGTAATCAACCACCCAATTGATATCCGATTGGTTGTGTGTAGCCACGATGCAGAAGTGTTTGTCTACGGCTTGCATGGCGTTTTGAAGGGCGTCCCGGTATTGCATGTCTGTTGCAGCTTTGGTTGCGCAGACGGGAGCACTCATGTTTAGGGCTGTTGCCCTGCTGCGTTCTTTTTCCATATAAGCACCTCTAACGAGTTTTACACCCAATACATACCCTTTATCATCAGCATCCTTCAAAAGGCTTTTATAAACGATGTTTCTATCCTTTAAATACAATTGAATGGTTAGCGCCAAAACGACTTTATCGCAATTGTATTTCACAAGCAAAGGCAATACCAATAAGTCCACACCATCTCGAATCCAGCTTTCTTCCGCATCAATCATCAATACAACAGCTGCTTGTGCAGCTGCATTTGCCAATTGATCAAAACGCTGCTGCATAGCAGTCCAAATAAGTTGTTCGCTTGCCGTAAGTTTATGCCCTGCCCCCATTTTTTGGTACAATTCGAAGGAACCTATGGCACTGGGCTTGACTACGGCAAACGGATATGCCCTATTGTTTTTAGCCGCTTCTATGGTTTCCAAAACCACTGCAGCATTGTGGTCGTAATCGATTGCTGATGTTGCGTGTTCATTTGCGTAATCCAATACGCTGAAGATCTGGTGTTTCGCAAGTTTTTCTGTCATGGATGCACATGAAGAAACGTCTTGCCCTGCACAAAACTGCTCATAACCTGTGAAGCTAATAAGGTATTTCACAGGGAAACGAATGCTTTGTAAAAACCGCCACACGTATAGAGAAGCACGCACAACAAAGCCTCTCGAAAGCAAACGGAACAAAAAGAGCGAAGCCCTTAATTCTCGTGTTGATTTATGCGGATATTGCGGCAATGTATGGTCCAAATAAGGGTTGTTTAAAATATGAAGTACTTCTCAAAATTAGGAAAATAAACCAAAAAGGCAGTATTTTCGCCAACCGATATGGTTGTTAAAACAAAATATAGTGAAGTCCTTTTTGGAGCGGATTGTTGGGATGCACTCAACAGTTGTGTTAAGGCCAATGCCTACTCTGCTGTTTTTGTATTGACAGACAACAACACCAGCTTGCATTGTTTGCCACACGCGCGTTCAAATATTCAGTTCGATTTCAAGACACTTGAAATGCAAGCAGGTGAAGAAAACAAACACATTCAAAGCTGCGTTTCGCTTTGGGATAGCCTATCTGAAATGGGCGCCGACCGAAAAAGCTTACTCATCAATATTGGAGGCGGAGTGGTAACCGATTTAGGCGGATTTGTCGCATGCACCTTTAAACGTGGCATTGACTTTATCAACATCCCAACGTCATTATTAGCCATGGTAGACGCTTCTGTTGGTGGAAAAACGGGCATTGATTTGGGTGCACTTAAAAACCAAGTAGGTATTATTAGAGAACCTAAAATGGTACTGGTTGATACCGATTTCTTGGGAACCCTACCCGATTCAGAATACCGCAGCGGTTATGCAGAAATGCTCAAACACGGACTAATTCAAGAGCCTGCCTATTTTGAGGCATTAAGCGGTTTCTTAAGTAAAGAGGAAATCTTGCCACACATACATCACTCTGTTGGTGTTAAGGCTAAAGTAGTCGCTGCGGATATTGACGAGCAAGGATTACGTAAGATTTTAAACTTTGGCCATACGCTAGGACACGCGGTAGAATCCCATTTTTTAACAGCTCAGAACAAAACCAGATTGCTACACGGCGAAGCCATTGCAATAGGGATGATATTGGAAGCATTTCTCTCTGTCAAGGTATCCGGCTTGTCGCCAGATAAAGCGCGTGAAATCAAAAGCGTTTTTCACGCTATTTATCCCAAAATTTCCTTTGACAAGGACACAATTACCGCTGTGATCAAACTGCTTACACACGATAAGAAAAACGAAAATGGTAATGTACTATTTGTACTTTTGAAATCCATAGGTGAGCCGGTTTGGAACCAATCAGCTTCAGAAGAACTTATCCTAGAGGCTTTTGATTTCTATCAGAATTAGGCAGAGTTTCTACTTGCGTTGATATTTCCAAACAACGAACGCGTCACCATTTTTTCCATCACATCAAGCTCTTTTGCGCTCAGTTTGTTGTTTTGAATGGTCAATAATGCATACTGTTGAATGGTTAACAAGGGTTGTACAATCTCCTCACGCATGTGAATCGAAGCCTTTCCTTCGGGCTGATCCTCCATGAGACTGTCCATTTCTGTTAGTTTAAGGATATAGTCCTTTGAACGCATATATTCCGCATAAATCAATTTCCAAAAGGCGCCGTATTCAGGATCCTGCTCCATATAGGCTGTTAATTTGAAAAAGGATTTTTGCAGACTCATCATGGAATTTGATATCAAGGTTCTAAAGAAGGCATTGTTGTCATACAACTGCTTTGCTTTATCAAAATCTCCTGCCTTATCTAGGCTTTCCAAAGCAGTACCCACACCAAAAAATCCAGGTACATTTTGCTTCAACTGGCTCCAGCTGCCCACAAAGGGAATGGCGCGCAGTGCAGAAAAGTCCAATGTCTTGCTGGACTTACGCTTAGAAGGACGTGATCCAATATTGGTTTTGGCGTAGTATTGGAGTGTACTCATGTGCTCCAAATACGGTAAAAACTTAGGATGGGCCTTAAAGCTCTTGTAGGCTTCGTAGCTAACTTCCGCAAGTTGTGTCATGGTTTTTCTGTCTTCCTCGTTTAAAACGGATGAATCCGATGTAAACAAGCGATTGGATATACCCGAGCTTAAGAGTTGTTCTAAATTATAGCGACAGGTGTCCAAAGTACCAAAGTTGGAACTGATGGTTTGTCCCTGTACGGTGAGTTGTATTTCGTCTGCTTCAACGCTGTTCCCCATGGATGCGTAGAACTGGTGGGTATTACCACCACCACGTGCTGGAGGTCCACCACGACCGTCAAAAAAGGCAACATTGATCCCGTATTTACGAGAGATCGCTGTCAGTTCTTCTTTGGCTTTAAAAATACTCCAGTTGGCCATCAAATAGCCCCCATCTTTGGTGCCGTCAGAGAAACCAAGCATGATGGTTTGTTTGTCTCCCCTTCGAGTCAAATGCTCACGATACACGGGGTTTCCGTATACCTTGTCCATGACAGAAACCGCTACTTCCAAATCAGGAATGGTTTCAAATAGCGGAACTATATCAACATCAGGTGCTTCCCAATCACTCAAGCGAATCATGGCAAAAACCTCAAATATGTTTTGTGCGGTTTGGTTATTACTGATGATGTATCGGTTACAGCCGGCCTCACCGTTGGTTTGCTGAATTTCACGCATCGCACGGATAGACCCAAGGGCTTTGCAAACGGTTTCGTCTTCAAAGCTATCTGGATCAACATCGCCGGTTAGCGAAGTAAGGAAATCGATACGTGCGTCTTCAGTAGCGTTAACATAGTCAAAACCAACATCTGTAACCCCATTCTTATTTGTTTGCGTTAAAAGGCTTAAAAAGGCGTCGTGATGAACACGAGAGTCTTGTCTAATGTCTAAACTCGCAAAGTGATAGCCGAATACGTTGACCTTTGCGATGAAGTCGCGTAATTCATTGGCAAACAAACCGTGATATTGTTCTTCGATTGCAGTAAGTATGGACGCTAGGCTTGCTTTTAGGTCTTCAAGACTTATGGCGGGTGCCTTGTCCAGTGTAAAAATGCTATCGTATAATTTTTTCTCAACGGCTAAAACGGCCTCTTCCACTCCGGCAAAAGTCAAACGTCTGCGCAGTGTGCGGACGTCTCGGTAGTAATTACGGATGATGCTACTGCGGAGCAATTGTGCAGTCTTACGCGTGATTTCTGTGGTTACAAATGGATTCCCGTCACGGTCACCACCGGGCCAAAAACCAAGCTTTACGGTTTTTCCCGTCAATGGCTCGTCTTTAAAAATATGGCGTTGCACATAGGCCTGAATTTCGCCAATGGCAGGATAGAAAACATTAGAAAGATACCATATCAAGCTTCTGGCTTCGTCTAATGGGGTTGGCTTTTTCTTTTTGAAAAAAGGCGTACGTCCCAATTGTGCCAACAGAAGTTTGATTTCTTGCGAATCGTTCTTTTGGATGCATTTGCCTAAGTCCGTAATAATACCCAAGACAGCACCAGGATAGAACTGTGTTGGATGTGCTGTTAGTACTGGACGCACATTAATGTCTTGAAGCAGTGCCTTAAGCTCTTTGGCTTTTTGTTTTGATTGTGCTTCTTCCTTAAGATTACGAATGGTACCCACCCCACTCATGTTGTTGACATGCGCAAAAGCAGCATCTTCAACGGCATCAAAAAGCACTACACGTCTTTCGATAAATTGAATAAAACGGAAGAGCAAGTCAATTTGCGCTTTTGCTGAATAATCGGGAAAATAGCGTTCGAAGAAGCCTTCAACAATCGTCTTGGGGTCTAGCCCCTTTTCATAGCCATCAACACAAGAATCGGCAAACAGCGGTAAAAGCGTTGCCGTGTTGGTTATGTTAGAGTAGGGTAAGGTCGAAAATATACTGTCGTATAATTTGAATTTGGAGCGCACGTTTTGTTCGTAACGCTCAAGTTTTGTGCGTGGGTTCACAAGTTAATTTTAAAGGTCATTAAAAATAGTATGCATCAATCGCTTTTTGTCATTGATGCTCTCTTCTAGAGAAATCATGGTTTCTGTACGTAGGATACCATCTATGTCATCAATTTTAAAAATAATTTCTTTGGCGTGTTCTGTACTACGGGCACGGACTTTACAGTAAATGTTAAACTTTCCTGTAGTTATGTGCGCAACCGTTACAAAAGGAATTTCGTGCAAACGCTCCAGTACGTATTTCGTTTGGTGCGTTTTCTCAAGATAAATACCAACATATGCGATAAAGGAATAACCCATTTTGTTATAATCTAATGTTAATGAAGATCCTTTGATTATTCCAGCCTCTTCCATCTTTCGCACACGCACGTGAACTGTGCCAGCAGAAATTAAAAGTCTTTTGGCAATGTCCGTGAAAGGTGTACGCATATTGTCAATCAAAATATCAAGTATTTGATGATCAATTTCGTCTAGTTTAAATTTCATTGTGATTATTTTATTTGCAAAGAAAACAAAAAAACATTGAATTTTATGCTGTTATTTCGACAATTTAATATGAATAATGTGTTAAATCTAACATTTTGAATAATTTTTTTAAAGCTGCATCCTCAAAAGAGCCAAAATCAATGGAGTTGTGTTTTCGTAAATCAATGGTTTTGTGCGCGTTAAGCTGCGATAAGTCACCTTTGCTGTGCAGGGTAGGTTCAAAGGTAATTCTACCTGAATTTAATTTTTCCTCATACTGTACCGCCAAGCTTATTTGGCTTTCGTGGTCAGGTACGTGGTGTATTAAAACATCGACATATGACTTTTCAACTTCTGGAATCCTGTCATAAGCGGTAGGCATAAATACATTATTTGCAATGCAATGTAGAGCCGCCACAACAGAGAAGCCAAACCACTTTCGTGTAGCTATCCTACCGTAGTCTTGCCCCGATTGCCCACACTCAAACAATAGGGTAGGCGTTCCTTTTGCTTGGAAGCAATCGCCAACACAGTTGGGATTGTAGGTGTCGTCATAACGACCTACCTGATTGGATAGCTGTTGTTGCAATTGCTCGTTTATGTATCCAATAATCCCCATCGCCTGCTCACGGGCTTTGGTGATAGATTTGCCCGCATCAGCGGCTGGAGACAAGAAAGACAGTATACACGGATTGTCGTCAACCCCAAATAGGGTGCGTTGATCGTGTAGATTAAAGCAGTAGTCTGGTTGAAAAGTGTCGTATAACTCAAACAAAGCACGGGTTTCTGGCTGGGATTGTTGCTGGGCATCCCTGTTTAAATCAACAGCGTTGGCATTAACACGCGTATACGCTGCTGCTCCATCAGGGTTAAGCATGGGAATCACTTGTATGGTAAACGGCGCTAAAAGCGTCGGATTGGCTGCAAGAAAATACATCACATCCATAATCCCTTTGGTACTGGTAGACTCATTTCCGTGCATTTGCGACCACATCAACACCTTGATAGGGCCAGTCCCCAGTGTAAGCATGTTTATGGGCAGTCCTTTTGCGCTTGCACCAACTTGCTTGGAATCAAAATCGCTGAGCAAACGTTCAATTTTCGGATACGTCATGTAACGCCCCTGCAAAATTTGACTTTTAAGATCAGGCAGCTGCTTTAAAAATGAATTCATGTTTGCAAATGTAAACGCTTATTAGTTTCCAATTGTAAACTCAAATAATTTATCATTGTAAACAAAAGCAGGCTAAAAACATCAAAATTTGTTACAAAAGTAATTAACCAAACGTAAATTTTTGTCTAAACTACTGTATTTAAGTATATTAACATTATAATATAAAGTTATACTTCGCTTTTTTTCCGTTATATTATTTTATATATTTGATAATATCACTAAGAAAATATTAATTGTTTACAATTGTAGTCATGGGGATTGTTGAACGAATTAAACAACTGATGCAGGAAAATGAGTTAAGCGCAGCCGCCTTTGCCGACACAATTGGCGTACAGCGTTCTTCCATTTCACACATCCTTTCTGAACGCAATAAGCCCAGCTTGGACTTTATCCTTAAAATACTTGACGCCTACCCTAGCGTTTCCTCAGCATGGCTTCTTAAAGGAATTGCGTCCAAAGACAGCGTAGCCACGCCGGGCAACCAAAGCGTTTTACCTACAGCTCCTCAAGAGGAGGTGAAAACTACTGAAATTCCAGTACAAAAAAATACTCCCAAAGAAGGTATCATTGCTAAGTCAACCACCACAAAGCAGGTTGAGCGCATCATTGTGTGTTATAACGACGGTACTTCCAGTACCTACCTCAATAAAAATTGATATTTTTGAGGCATGAGGAATGTTTTTATCATTGCCCTACTGCTTTTCTGTGTTTCTTGTTTCAATCCTGAGCGTAATTGTTCTGAATTTAAAACAGGAAACTTCCGTTTTACTTCGATAGTCCTTGGCGATACGCTTACCACGCAGTTTATCAGAACAGACAGCATAGAGGTAGATTATTACCGTAATCGTGTGGATAGCTCCAGTGTGCGTTGGCTAAATGACTGCGAATGCATAGTGAAAAAGCTACGTCCCCTCTCCTATCAAGATTCAAAAGCGGTACACATGAAAATTCTAACCACTACAGAAAACACCTATACGTTTGAGTATAACCTGGTTGGAGACACCAAAAACAAACAACGTGGTACCGTAACCAAAACAAGCAACTAATGGAATTTCTTTTCACCCCAGAAGCCATATCGGCATTGCTTACCCTTACATTTCTTGAAATTATCCTAGGGATTGATAATATCGTGTTTATTTCCATTGTTGTTGGTAAGCTGCCCGAACAAAAGCGTGCGCGCGCAACAAACATTGGCCTATTACTCGCCTTGGTTCTTCGAATCGTTCTCTTGTTTACCATTTCTTGGGTCATTGCCATGAAAGACAGTTTGTTTTCAGTAGATTACACGCAGTTTAGTGCCGAAATCAACGGGCAATCGTTGGTGTTACTTGCCGGTGGTTTGTTTTTGCTGTACAAAAGCACAAAAGAAATACATGAAAAAATTGATCACGCTGGTGATCGCAATAAAAAAGCGCAGCATAAAGCAGCCAATACCATGGCACGTATTCTGGTTCAAATCATTTTGATTGATGCGGTTTTCTCTGTAGATTCCATCCTTACTGCTGTTGGCATGACCACGGGGATTGATGGGGCGCTGTGGATCATGATTATTGCAGTTGTGGTCTCTATTTTGGTTATGATGGTGTTCGCTCATCCTGTTACGCGCTTTGTTCACAGACACCCGTCGTTACAAATCTTAGCACTTTCCTTTCTCATCTTAATTGGATTTATGCTCATTACAGAAGGTGCGCATTTGGCGCAACTTGAAGTTATGGGACAAAGCATTGGCGCCATTCCAAAAGGCTATCTATACTTCGCTATTGCCTTTTCGCTGCTTGTGGAGTTCTTGAATATGCGTTTTCGGAAAAAGGGAAAGCACTAAAGCTCTAAGCTTATTTGTCCTTCTGTATCGTCTTTTTCAGGGCTAATTTCCTCTACTTCGGCCTCTATTTCATTTGTCGGAACTTCCGGTTCGGGGGTGTACGGAAGGGGTTCTTTTGACGCAATCTTTTTGAGTTTTTCTGTGGCCAGCTGATTTCCCATCGCCTTGATGCCTTTGGGTGCAATAAAGTCTTCAAACCGTACTTCTTGAGGGGGTTTTACATCCGCATTTCTCGGCTTAAAAAAGTGCAAGACACAGACAGGTCGCCAGTCTGCAGAAAACCAGGATAACTCAATTTTTGACCCCTCTTTTACAAAAGCTTCTTCTCTGTCCGGCGATTCAATCAAAAATCGTTTACCAAAATACTTGTTTTTGGTGGCGTCAAAATAAATGGCGGATAATGGCTTTTTGGGTTCCCATTTTTCTAAAAGCAACATATCTTCTGGAAAGTGCATGGACAAATCAGGAATTTGGGTTTTGACTACTCCAGATTGCGTAACAATTAACAGACGGTCTTCGCCTCTGAATGCACCAAGCAAACGCCCGCGTTCGTCGGCATTGAGGCGTTGTACGGTTTCGTCAAACCAGATATTACGGGGTTTGAGGGTTGATACCCCTTCTTCCTTGAGTTCTACGCGCTTGATGGCGTATTTGGTTACGGTGTTGCCACGCACCCCTCTACCCTTGACAACCAAATCAGCAAAGTCTAAATCCCATTTTAGTTTTTTAATGGCACCGCTTTGGCGCAGGTGAATGGTCACTATTTCTGCTTCGCCATTGGGATTGGCAGAAAAGTAATGCACCTTAGACTGTGGACTGCCGTTGGTAAGATCGTAGTGCTTGTCTCGGGTCACACCTGTTACCGCAAACCGCTTGATGTATGAGGTACCCCCACGCCCATCTTGGTAAATCATGTTATAAATGGTGCGTTTGTCTTTCTTTTTAAATACAGCAACATGAATGATGTTTTTCCCAACAAAAGTCTTGCTTTCCACCTTGGTCACCATCATCTTGCCATCTGCCGTAAAAACAATGACGTCGTCTATATCGGCACAGTCTGTGACATATTCTTCACGCCGCAACGAAGTACCTACAAAACCCTCTTCTCTACTGACATAGAGTTTGGTGTTGCGCATAACCACTTTGCGTGCATCTACATCGGCAAATACCTTTAGCTCTGTTTTACGCTCTTTTCCTTTGCCAAAGGTTTTTTTAAGCCGCTTAAAATAGGCAACAGCAAATTCCACGATATGCGCTAGGTCGTAGGCTACTTGATCCAAATCAGCTTCTAAAGCCTCTATTTTCTGCTGGGCTTTGTCCAAATCAAATTTTGAGATACGTTTGATGCGGATTTCGGTTAGGCGCACCACATCGTCATCTGTTACGGCTCGTTTTAAGTGAACAATATGCGGTGCCAACCCTG
Source organism: Flavobacteriaceae bacterium (assembly GCA_002862705.1). GTDB lineage: Bacteria > Bacteroidota > Bacteroidia > Flavobacteriales > Flavobacteriaceae > UBA7446. The sequence goes on along the minus strand of PKDU01000011.1, from coordinate 3,488 downwards.
AGTGTATGGCTTGCAAGACACCTTCCCATGTTTCTACCTCTTCAATATCACGATAGATGCGGTTTTCAATAAAAATACGCTCAAGTGAGGCAAAGTGCCATTGTTCTTCCAACTCTTCTTGCTTCACTTCAAGTTCTGCCCGCAATAAATCCAAGGTATGGTCGGTAGAGCGACGTAGCATTTCGGAAACACCAATAAAATTGGGTTTGTTGTTTTCAATAACACAGCCTAGTGGGGAAATTGACGTTTCGCAAGCAGTAAAGGCAAAAAGCGCATCAATGGTTTTATCGGGTGAAACTCCGTTGGGGAGGTGAATTTTGATTTCCACATTGGCAGCCGTATTGTCCTCGATTTTTTTGATTTTAATTTTCCCCTTGTCGTTTGCCTTTAAAATGGAGTCAATTAATGATGAGGTGGTGGTCGAAAAGGGGATTTGGTTAATCACAAGCGTTTGCTTGTCCTCTTGGGAAATACGCGCCCGTACCCGAATCTTTCCACCTCTAAGACCATCGTTGTAGTTGTCGGCATCCATAACCCCGCCTGTGGGGAAATCGGGCACTAAGGTGAATCTTTTGCCCTGCAAATGTTTGATAGACGCATCGATAAGCTCGTTAAAGTTGTGTGGCAGTATTTTAGTAGATAAGCCCACAGCAATTCCCTCGCCTCCTTGTGCCAAAAGCATGGGGAATTTAACGGGCAAATGAATGGGCTCCTTTTTTCGCCCGTCGTAGGAGAGTTGCCACTGGGTAACCTTGGGGCTAAATACGACATCTAGCGCAAATTTAGACAGCCTTGCTTCGATGTATCGGGAGGCTGCTGCAGAATCCCCTGTGAGGATGTTCCCCCAGTTTCCTTGCATGTCAATCAACAGGTCTTTTTGCCCGATTTGCACCATGGCATCGGCTATAGAGGCATCTCCGTGCGGATGGTATTGCATGGTATGCCCCACAATGTTGGCGACTTTGTTGTAGCGTCCATCGTCGAGGTCTTTCATCGAATGCAGGATACGCCGCTGGACAGGTTTAAATCCGTCTTCAATGGCCGGAACAGCACGCTCAAGGATTACATAAGAGGCATAATCCAAGAACCAGTCCTTGTACATACCGGTTACGCGAACCAATTCGTCGTTAACAGCTAGGTGTTGCTCCTCTTCGTTCATGCTTCTATTTTGTCTAACTCAACTTTAAGGTTGTCGATAATAAACTCCTGTCTTTTGGGCGTATTTTTGCCCATATAAAACGACAGCAACTCATCTATGGTCATGTTTTTGTCCAACATCACCGGGTCTAGACGGATATCATCGCCAATAAAGTGTTTGAATTCATCTGGAGAAATCTCCCCTAATCCTTTAAAACGTGTAATCTCTGCTTGCGTGCCAAGTGCTTCCAATGCGTTCAAGCGCTCCTGATCGGAATAGCAGTAAATGGTTTTCTTTTTGTTGCGCACACGAAACAATGGTGTTTGCAAAATGTACAAATGCCCCTCCTTGATGAGCTCTGGGAAAAATTGCAAAAAGAAGGTGATCAAAAGCAAGCGGATATGCATTCCATCTACATCGGCATCGGTGGCAATAACAATATTGTTGTAGCGCAAATCCTCCATGCGGTCTTCAATATTTAGCGCAGCTTGCAAGAGGTTAAACTCTTCGTTTTCGTAAACGATTTTTTTGGACATCCCGTAGGAGTTTAGCGGTTTGCCACGAAGGCTAAACACCGCTTGGGTATTTACGTCTCGAGATTTGGTTATCGAACCGCTGGCCGAATCTCCCTCCGTAATAAATAGTGTCGATTCCAAGCGACGGTCTTTTTTGATATCGCCCAAATGCACACGGCAATCTCTTAGTTTTTTGTTGTGTAGGCTGGCTTTTTTGGCACGCTCGCGCGCCAACTTGCGTATGCCCGAAAGTTCCTTACGCTCTTTTTCCGCTTGGAGTATTTTGCGTTGAATGGCCTCGGCGGTTTGTGCGTTTTTGTGCAGGAAGTTATCGAGTTGGGTGCCGATAAAATCATTGATATAGGTACGTACCGTGGGCAAGCCGTCTCCCATTTCTGTAGAGCCCAGTTTGGTTTTGGTTTGGGATTCAAAGACAGGTTCCATCACCTTGATGCTGATGGCAGAAATAATGGATTTACGAATATCATAGGGGTCAAATTGACGGCCATAAAATTCGCGGATGGTTTTTACCAAAGCCTCCCGAAAGGCGGTTTGGTGTGTTCCGCCTTGGGTGGTGTGCTGCCCGTTGACAAACGAATGATATTCTTCGTTGTATTGGGTTCGACTATGGGTAATGGCGACCTCAATATCATCGCCTTTTAGGTGAATGACTGGATAGAGAAAATCTTCGGTATTGTTGTTGTCTTCGAGTAGATCTTTAAGGCCATTTTTGGACACATACTTTTCGCCGTTAAACACGATGGTCAGCCCTGGGTTGAGGTAAACGTAGTTTTTAAGCATCTTGGCCACGTACTCGTTGCGGTAGCGAAACTTTTTAAAGATGGTCTCATCGGGAACAAAGGACACTTGCGTTCCATTGCGTTGACTACTGCTCGATGGGGGCTCGTTTTCTTCGAGTACACCTTGGTTAAACAGGACTGTTTTGCGCTGCCCATCACGGGTTGAGGCTACAAAAAACGAGGCCGACAAGGCATTTACGGCTTTTGTTCCTACGCCATTGAGCCCTACCGATTTTTTAAAAGCACGGGAGTCGTATTTACCGCCTGTATTCATTTTAGAGACCACATCGACGACCTTGCCCAGCGGAATGCCACGACCATAGTCGCGGACGCTAACTTTGCCTTCATCTATTTTGATGTCGATGGTTTTGCCTGCGCCCATGACAAATTCGTCTATGCTGTTGTCAAGGACTTCTTTCAGCAGGATATAAATACCGTCGTCTGGGGAAGAACCGTCACCAAGCTTTCCGATATACATGCCCGGACGCATACGGATATGCTCCTTCCAGTCGAGGGAGCGTATGTTGTCTTCGTTGTATTGGGTTTGTTGGGCCATGGGTTGCTAAATTAACGCATCGGTCTGTAACTTAAAACGCCTCTGCAACAAAGAAATTAACAATTAAGAAGGAGGGATTGTTGAAATATCGGATATCCGCTTTTTTATTTTTTGTTATATTTACGTTAAACAAACCCCAAATTTGTTTGAACGGAAGACCTACATATTTCATTTTTTTACTTTTTGGGGTCAGGACGATAAACACTCTTGCAAGTGTGTTTTATACTAAGGCTGCACTATACGACTTATAAGATATTGAAAACGATCGTGTACATGTATGTTGATCACAAAATATATAAGAGAAATAAACGCTCTCTTTGAGCTTTTTCGATAAACTCAAAAACAGTCGAAAGGATGCATTTGTGGATTAGGTCTACACATTAAACCTAAAGTGCATCACATCACCGTCTTGGACGATATAGTCCTTGCCTTCTACTCGAGCTTTTCCAGTTTCTTTGACCTTTTGTTCGGAGCCGTAT
>PKDU01000017.1 GCA_002862705.1 Flavobacteriaceae bacterium | reverse complement strand
GGATGTTTTCCCTTTGTCTTCAATTTCAATCATGTATAGGCCACTTAGTTGACTCGTTAAGTCAAGTGCGTTGGTATTTGTAACTTCCTTTATAAGTTGACCACTTATATTAAACACGCGAATAGCATCAACTGATTTTTTTCCAGAAATATGAACCATACCATTTGTTGGGTTTGGATACATATGAATTTTGGCATCAGATAAATCGCTTATAGAAGCTGTATTAGCTTCAACAAGCGTTAGATTATCATAAAATGATTCAGTAGCACTTGTAGCTAATAATGACCTAATGTATATAACAACAATTTCTGATGAGGCAGTAAAAGTAAGTGTACTTGTAGTAAAAGTATTTACTGATGCACTACCCTTGCTTGTATTGAAATTATTTGTAACTAGTAAATATGCGTCTACGCCGGTCTCAGAGGCTGGGTCAGTAGCGTCTACGCTAGTTTCATTTGTAATTTCTGTATTCAAAATAAAAACTTCAGTAGGGACATTTTCTGCTTCACATCGAGACTCCATTGAGAAAGTATATTCTGTACCAACCGTAACATCAATCTTTTGGTACATTCGTCTGCTACTTTCTGAGAGTTTATATCCCCTTGTCTTTACACCATCTACATAATTTCCGTCTGAAGTAGAATTAGGCTGTTCTTTTGACCCATAAGCCCCGTTGATGTAACTATCTAAATCAGAGTTGTACCATATCGCTCTGAATGGACTATCTACAGTTTCACCGGTAAGGTTTACAATTGTGCTGGGTGGGGTCATGTCAAATGCATCAGCGTTATCACTGCTAGACCACTCTTCAGCACTACCATTTAATATCAAATTTTGGCTCCAACCAAAATCAATTGTTAAATAACTTATGATTAAGAAGATTGCTAATGTGGTATAATTAGTTGTGTGTATAAATTTTTTCATAAATGTTATATTTTGATATATAAATTTAGTTTGGTTTGAGGTTTATATAGTATTAAAAAGGAGTAAAATCGTACATATTTTAAGTTTATTGTAATGCAATATTTATTTAAGTTCATTTAATAGTTAGATAAGTACCTTTGAAATTTTGGCTCAGTACCATCATTTTTAAGGGTATATTTTTATGTGCTCTCACTACTTCAATTGATGCTCTTCCATTGGCCATTTCTATTACTTCACTCCCTGTTGGAGTGCCCATAGCTTTGTGTGTATTTCCACCTGACAAACATTGAAAATATACACGTTCTTCAAAGTCCAACACGCGAAGACCATTTTTGTCACGCGCCGTTGCCGTTACCAAATAATTTCCATTCTCCAATTGGGTGTACACTAGTGCAAGGCTTTTTGCGGTTCCATTTTTTGTAAATCTGTAGTTGACTTTTAATTTGTCTGTTACTTCAATGCCAGAGGTTGTTTTTCCGACAGCTTCAAGCACATTTTCTCCATCAGTAAACGAAACATTCCAATTTAGTCCTGCTGCAGGGAAGCTCTTAGTATTCCTTTTTTTAGTGCCCATACTTTTACCATTTAAAAACAGCTCAACTTCTGGGCAATTGCTATACACACTAACAGCACGCTTTAACCCTTTTGGCCCTTGACGTTCTGTCCATGTATGCGATTCAATATAGGCAAAAGGTGTAGTGTCATTCCAATAGCTTTTAAACACATAAAAAGCATCCTTAGGGTTGTTGTTTCTATCTACCAAGCCCTTTTGATTAATATAGGGTATTGCATTTTCAGGGCGTAATGGTGTTCCAAAATCCTTGAATGCCCACTGCGCGTTCCCTACAAATGCGGTGTCATTTTCACTAATGCGCAAGTGCCAATCAAATAAATCGACAATATAGTTTTCACTCCAATCGCCAACTTTTGCAATATTAGGAACATCATTTTGTACAATGGCTTCTTCCCAGCCATCGGCTTGGATTTTGCCTTCACCAGTGATGGGGTTTTCTGTGTGTCTTCCCACATGACTAGAACCGCCATACTCGGTATGTAAAAAATGTTTGTATTCTTTTTTGTATTTGTCAACGGCTTTTTGATAACTCTTATAACTTCCAGAATACCATCCAGACCATATGGATGGTGAAAAAACATCCACGATATCTGAGCCCTCATAAAACTTTCTGATGGCTGTTTTTCGTGTTGGGTCTAGCTTGTGTGCATAGTCGTTTAGTTCTGAGAGGTAATCTTTTAATTGATCAATATCATCACCTCCTTCAAAATCGGGTAACCAATAAATTTCATTACCTAAGGACCAGAGAATTACACTGGGGTGGTTATAATTTTGTTCTATAATTTCTTTGAGCATATATTTGGTGTTCTTTTTCCACGCATCGTTGCCCAAACCCCCACGGCACCACGGTAATTCGTCCCAAACAAGTATGCCCAACTCATCGCAAGCCTTATAGATTTCAGGATCTTGAGGATAATGTGCAAGTCGAACGAAATTAGCACCCATCTCTTTGATAAGTTCCATGTCTGTCCGGTGTTGTATATTACTCATTGCTGAGCCAACTCCAGCGTGTTCTTCATGCCGATGTGTACCTCTAAGTTTTAATCGCTTTCCGTTAAGGTAAAATGCTCCAAAATCCTTAAACTCAAACCAACGAAAACCAACATTTTCATTTACCTCGTCAATTGTTTTGCCATCTTTTACAAGTGCTACAGTAAGATTATACAGATATGGGTTTTTTGTATCCCAAAGATTGGGATTTGTGATGTTGGTAAAGTTAATATCCGCCGAATTATCCACCACATCAAATACAGCTGTTTTGACCATATTTCCGTCATTGTCAGCAAGAACTGCTTCAACCGATAGTTTACTATTTTTGGGATTTGTAATCAACACTTTTGCATTCAATGCTGCATTACTGCTTGTCACTTTGGGTGTGGTAATTTTTAAATCATTTACGTGCTCAGCAGGAAGTGTTTTTAACCAAACATCCCGTGTGATGCCCCCATATATGAAAAAATCACTCTTTTGTGATGGGATAACTTCTGGATTGTAGCCATTGTTTGCATACACCAAAATTTGATTTTTACCTTCCTTAACTGCACCTGTAATATCTAGGTTAAACCCAATATACCCACCAATGTGTTCACCAACATTCTTACCATTAACATAAACCTTAGATGTAATGTTGACCCCCTCAAAGTATAGCTGAAAAACTTGACCCTCGCTAATGTTTGAGATTTCAGTGTCTTTCCGATACCAGCTGCCATCTCTTCTGTAGCCCGGCGCTAAGTCTGTTGCATCAATAGCATTCCAAGTATGTGGTAAATCAATGTCTTTCCAATTTTCATTGGCAAGTGCAGCATCAGGCGTTTCTGCATTATACTCTAGATATTCCCAACCTTTGTTAATGTTAGTCGTTTGTCGTAACCCCTTATCAGAAATCGAATTACACGAGCTTGTAATAAAAGCAAGGATTAGGGTATAAATGAACGCAAAGTTGTTAAAGCGAGACTTCATTAATTAATATTTTTTAGTCTAATTAGGGTTTCAAGAAAATAGTAATCTCCATATGCAATGGGCTCATCTATCTCATCGTTTTTTGGCCAGTTTCCTGTACTGTGATCTAGGATAAAAGGGGCATCGAAATCAGCTGCCAAAATATAATCTGGTGATTTTAGGCTCGTCATCACTTTTTTACTGTAATCCAAGTATTTTTCCTCTTGTGTATATCCATAAATTTCAACCATGGCAGCGGCTACAATTGTTCCAGCAGAAACATCTCTTGGCGCATTTGGAATGGCAGGGTCATCAAAATCCCAGTAGGGTATTCCGTCTTTTGGTAAATTTTTGTGATTTAAGAAATATTCAGCTGTGGCAATGGCACGATTTAGGTACCTAGTATCTTTGGTATATCGGTAGGCAAGTGTATAGCCATAAATCCCCCAACCGTGACCGCGCGTCCATGAAGACTCATCATTAATCCCTTGATGTGTGACTTTCATTCTGGGTTGGTATGTCAGGGTATCATAATCTACCACGTGATAGCAACTATTGTCTGGTCTAAAATGGTGTTTTAATGTGGTGTTTGCATGGGTAACGGCTAACTTATGAAAGCTACTATCCCCTGAAATTTTAGTTGCTTCGAAAAGTAGTTCTAAGTTCATCATGTTGTCAATGATTACTGGAAATTGCCATACTTCTTTGTTGAAATCCCAAGAGCGAATACTTTTAATATTTTCATCAAATCGAGTACTTAACGTTTTGGCACTTTCAACAATAATATTTTTGTACCGTTTGTTCTCTTTTATTTTGAGTCCGTTGCCAAAACTGTTGTACACCTTAAAACCCATGTCGTGGGTGCGATTATTAAACTTTTCCTTTTCAATAAATGCTGTCCACTCCTCGGCTTTTTCGATGTAATCTTGATTTCCAGTTAAGGAGTATAAGTGCCAAAGGTTACCTGCAAAAAATCCGCTAGTCCAATCTTTAGAAGGAACTTTTTTAATAGCATTTGCTTTGTAAGAATAGCTTCTTGGGAATGCTAATGAATCAACCGAGTATGTTAGTAATTTTTCATACCTCTTTTCTAAAAGTATTTCTATATCCGATTTAGCATCTTCTTTTTTTCTTGAGCACCCCGATAATATAAGGGCTACAAAAATCAAGAGAAAATAATAATTTTTACTTTGGCTAAAGATCATGGTTGTTAAGGTTAGCTTAAGTTGTTAAATGCTTTTTAATTTCAGTAAATTTAAAGCATTAGATCGCGTATTTTTTTTGAAATTGACTAGGAGTAAGACCAAATTTTTTACTAAAACACATACTGAAATATTTTGGGTTTTTAAATCCAACATGATAGCTTACTTCTGAAATAATCATTTTGCCTTTTTCAAGTAATTGTACAGCACGTCTCATGCGATAATGTTTTATTAAATCGTTTGGAGTAAAGTTTGTCCATGTTTTAACCTTTAAGAACAACAATGTACGACTAACACCTAGTTCAGAACAAAATGCAGAAATATTAAAAAATTCGTTACTGATATTTTCCTCTATAATGAGAAGCGCTTTTTTAAATAGTTTTTCATCAAATGAGGGGATAGATACTTCATTTGGCTGAAAAAAATCTTGTGTGTTTATTTCTTTTATGAATCGCTGCTCGTTTTCCCTTTCAAGAAATTCAATTCTTGACTTTAGCCTAGCCACTTCTTGAAAAAGCGTTCGCACCTGTTCTTTAAGCGCTTCGTTTTTATAGGCAGGTTGAGCCATTAATGACTCTAAATTTTTTGCCCTAGTTTTAAGTTCATCTGCTAAATACATGTTTCTGCTATTATTTAATTCTTGTATGTTTTCTTTTATATCAGACCTGACTCTTGTTTCAATCATCATTGGGGCTTATTTTTTTTGTCGCGTTGTTAGTTGATAGTTGTAAAGTGATGGGTGTTTTTCAAAAACTTCATTAACTGCTTTTATCATAGTCACAGGCTGGTAGTTAACTTCGAAAGTTTTATTCCCATTGATTCCTATAATACGAGCAAATGGGCCATCTTTCATTCCATCTAACTTTATTGTTTTTGATGAATTGATATCATTCAATACATTAATTTTAGTGTTCCAAAAAGTACTAAATGCACCGTGGGAAGGTTTCCAGTAGCCGGCACCCCCACCTTTAAATAGGGGGTAACTCATTTCTTCATCTGGCGAAATATGTACTGTGGTATTGTCAAATAAGTTTTGATGATTCGCACCCGAATGCTGATCCAAAATGGGATCCACAAAAACTTCACAGTTCAGGTATACACATTTTGTTGCTAATGTATTGAAGCTCAGCGGGTGCACCGCTTTGTTATAAACTTTTATCCCTCTGGCCAATACATTATATGTACCAGACATTGCAACAGTATAATGTGCTGTGTTTTCCCCTTTAGTGACTACGTCTTCAATGGTTACATTGGCAATATTTTCTGTAAGTATGCCACTATCTGCATTTTCAATGATGATATTTTTCACCCAACTGTTATATACACGCGTAAGGTAAATACCATTAAAACCGGGTTCAACGTGATGCGCAATTCGAGGCGATTTTGGAAACCGAATACTGAAATCTTGGATACCAATTTCTTTTAGATGATTCCATCTCACTAATTGCGCTTCAAATACGGGTTTTATATCAATGGTTAGTGGGCTACTTACTGTTGCTATTCCTTCTGATATTGCAAGGACTTTTAACTGTTGGCGCACTAGTGGTAAGTCTGGAAAATTCCAATGATGGCTGCCAATTCTTGTTAATTGATTTTTATAAAGCTCCTGGATTATCTGACTTTCTTCTCCTTGCTTATTAAAGAGTTGGAGTTCGACAACATCCCCAACATTTAAATGTTGCGATTCGGAAACACTTAAGGAGAAGCCCCCCCTTTTTCCTTCAGAAACTTTTGCGAGCACCTCGTAGGGCCGCTCATATTTTTTTAGATAGGGCTTAACACGCTCTCCAGGAACTCGAGTCCATATAAACCCGCCTGACCAAGCGAATTGGGAAAATGGTAAGTCTATATTGTTCTCTTTCTCCCGTTGCCTTTTGTCAAATTCAATTAGATACTCACGCAATTCTTTAAGATCTTCAGGATCTTTGGTGTACATTAGGGGTCTAGGACAATATATTTCAGTACCATGCTCACCTGATCCAGCACCACTTAAAATAAAATTATTGCGCTCAATGTAAATGATTCCACTAATAATTATTTTTCCAGGCGGTAATAGTAATGTAACAGGCCCCTTTAATTTACTAACTTCGCTAATAGCATGTTGCAGTGCTTTAGTGTCGTCAAGACCATCATTAGCCACAACATTATAATCAACTGCATCTACAATAATTCCTGTAAAATCTGGAATTTGTTTATTTCCATTATGGTAGCCAGCATAACTAAAGTCGGGAATATAATTCTCGTCAGTAACATTAACCCTAGAATGTATAAAGGACATATTTTGCGACCAACTAACTGAAAATAAGTTTAGTATCGCTATTATAAGCATTAAAAAGTTTAATTTTATTTTTATCATATACTTTATGCAATGGATTGCACAATATAAAACGTTTTTGATTAAAATTCAAAACATTTTTAATAAGTTTACCAAACTATATTAATGTGAAAAAAAAAACAACCATATACGACATTGCTTCAAAGCTTAATATTACCGCTGCTACGGTATCACGTGCGTTAAACGATAGTGAGCTAATAAGTAAAAAAACCAAGAAAATGGTTTTGGAAGCTGCTGATGAGTTGAGTTATTTCAAAAACCGCCATGCTTTGGCTTTGAAAAGCGGTAGAACAAATCAGGTTGGTTTGGTAGTCCCTTTTATTAATCGTCATTTCTTTTCAAATATTATTATGGGTGTTGAGGAAGAGTTATATCCCAAGGGTTATCAAGTAATGATATTCCAATCAAATGAATCTGAGAGAAAAGAGAAAGATATTATTGAAGCGCTCTTGCAAAATCAAGTTGATGGCGTGCTTATTTCTGTTTCCAAAACAACTCGAATTAAAGATCATTTCAATAAGATTATTGACAACAATTTACCCCTTATTTTTTTTGATAGAAAGGCTGATATTGAAAACTCAAGTTGTGTAGAGACAGATGATGTGTTAGGTGGAAAAATTGCCACACAACACTTGATTGACCAAGGCTGTAGCCAAATAGCTTATGTCACGGTTGATCTAAATCTTAATATATATACGAATCGTTTTAAGGGATACAAAGAATCCTTAAAATACAACGGTATTGACTTTAGGAAAGAACTTGTGTTTCAAGCCAATAGTGATATTGCCTCTGGAAGAAAAGTAGCACGTCAAATATTGTCTAGCGATGCCAATATTGATGCTATTTTTTGCTCAAGTGACTATATAGCACTTGGTGTGATGCAAGAACTAAAAGAACAGAATGTTAGTATCCCAGATGATGTTGCAGTAGTTGGATTTAGTAACGAACCTTTTACTGAACTATTGGATTTGACATTGACTTCAATTGAGCAAAGTCCCTACGAAATGGGTAAAAGTGCTGCCCGTGTTTTCTTAGATCAAATGAATTCAAAAAATGCGAATATTGAGCACGCTATTAAACTAAAACCCAAGCTTTGCATAAGGGATTCATCAGTGAAAAATAATCGAACAATGCACAAGTAGCTAAAAAATATATTTGAAAAATGTATTCACTTTAATTACATTTGCAATCCATTACAATTTTATATGCAATCAAAAAATACGTACTTAGCTACTAGCCCGACAGAAGCGAAAAATTTTGACACAGCTGAGTTAAGAAATCGCTTTTTAATAGGAACCATTTTCAACCCTGATCATATTACAGCCTATTATACCACTTACGACCGATACCTTGTAGGAGGCGCACAACCCGTATCCAAACCACTTGCCTTAGAGGCTATAGATGAGCTACGAGCGGATTATTTTTTGGAACGCAGAGAATTGGGCATTATTAATGTTGGCGAAACGGGTATTGTTCGCGTAGATGGTACTGCCTATACCCTTGAAAATCAAGAAGCGTTGTATGTTGGTAGAGGCGCTAAAGATGTCGTTTTTGAAAACACCTCAGGCTCTTCTCCTTTGTTTTATTACAATTCTACCCCAGCACATAAAAGCTACCCAACTGAAAAAATATCATCTGAACGGGCACAGTATGTAGAGCTCGGAGACGATAAGAATGCGAACAAAAGACGCATAAAAAAACTTATTGTTCAAGAAATCATACCTACATGTCAGTTGCAGATGGGCCTTACCATGTTATATGAAGGAAATGTGTGGAATACCATGCCTGCACATACGCATCTAAGAAGAATGGAAGTTTATTTTTATTTAGACATTGATGCTAACAATTCCATTTCTCATTTTATGGGTGAACCTCAAGAAACAAGACATATCTTTATGCAAAACCATCAAGCAGTAATTTCACCGTCATGGTCTATCCACAGTGGATGTGGCACTTCAAACTATTCCTTTATTTGGGGTATGGCAGGGGAAAACTTAGATTACGGAGATATGGATGGTGTAAAAATTAACGAATTACGTTAAAATATGAATCCATTTGATCTGACAGGAAAAACAGCATTTGTTTCTGGCGCAACACACGGACTTGGTATGGCTATGGCAATAGGACTTGCAGAGGCAGGAGCCAAACTCATTATTTCAAGTACAAGCCCAGACAAGTTAAAGGGTGCTATTTATGAATACACAAAAAGGGATTTTAATGTAACTGGATATGTATTGGATGTTACCAACGATGAGCAAGTAAAAAAAGTGACTGCTGAAATTCTTAAAAAGCAACAAGTTGATATTCTTATCAATAATGCGGGTATTATTAAAAGAACTCCGGCACTTGAAATGAGCCCCGAGGACTTTAGAGCCGTCACGGATGTTCACCTTACAGGCGCTTTTCATCTAGCACAACAGTTTGCCATCCCTATGGTGTCACGTAAATCAGGAAAAATTATTAATATCTGCTCGATGATGAGTGAGTTGGGCCGTAACACAGTTAGTGCTTATGCAGCTGCCAAAGGTGGTTTGAAAATGCTTACAAGAAACTTAGCCACAGAGTGGGCCAAACACAATATACAAGTCAATGGCATAGGCCCTGGCTATTTTGAGACTTCTCAAACCGCTCCAATACGAGTAGATGGACACCCATTTAACGAGTTTATTATTAACAGAACACCTGCTGGCCGTTGGGGTAAAACAGATGACCTTAAAGGAACGGCAGTATTCCTCGCATCAAAAGCAAGTGATTTTGTAAATGGCCAAATTATTTACGTAGACGGCGGCATATTAGCAACAATTGGAAAACCAACTAATGAGCTATGATCAGAAAACACAAATCGTTTATTGATGAAGGGTTTTTACTTGATAGTCCCTTCGCACTTGAACTTTACGTAAACTACGCTGCCAAGCTACCTATCATTGATTATCATTGTCATCTGTCTCCTGCTCAAATAGCAAATGATTATCAGTTTAAAAATATAACAGAAATATGGATTGATGGCGATCATTATAAGTGGCGTGCTATGCGGACCTTGGGCGTTGATGAGCGATACATAACGGGGGAAGCTTCACCTAAAGAGAAATTTATTGCTTGGGCTTCTTGCGTGCCAAAGCTTATTCGTAACCCACTTTACCACTGGACACACCTTGAGCTTAAAAGATACTTCGGCATTGATGTATTGCTCAACGCTGACAATGCAGCGGCTATTTATGAGCAAACTACTGCCTTACTACATCAAACAGAATACAGTTGCTTAAATCTCATTAAAAAATTAGGTGTTGAGATAATATGTACGACAGATGACCCTACGGATAGTTTAGAACACCATAAAGCATTTGGTGTTAATGATTCACTTACGCTTTTGCCTGCTTTTCGTCCAGACAAGGCCATAGAAATACAGCATGAGAACTTCAATGCCTATTTAGCCAAATTGGAAACGGTTGTAGGACACAAGATAGATTCATTCAGCACACTTAAAAAAGCCTTGGATAAGCGGATGGATTACTTTGCGGCTCATGGGTGTACAATATCGGATCATGGTTTGGAACAAATTCGCTATACTGAGACCTCAGATGAAATGGCCGATGTTGTAATGCAAAAAAAAGCTAAAGGAAAGCATTTGAACGTCAATGATCTTGAGCAATTTAAAACTGCTGTTTTGTTGTTTTTAGCAAAGGGCTATCACAAACGTGGCTGGGTACAACAATACCACCTTGGCGCATTACGTAACAATAGTAGTCGTATGCTCAGCAATTTGGGTCCTGATATGGGTTGTGACTCTATTGGAGATTTTCATCAAGCGCAAGGTCTCTCAAGGTTTTTAGATTCACTTGACACCAATAATGAGTTGGCCAAAACCATTTTATACAATTTAAACCCGGCACAAAATGCACTTTTTGCAACCATGGCAGGAAATTTTAACGATGGTAGCGTGAGTGGCAAGATTCAATATGGAGCAAGTTGGTGGTTTTTAGATCAATTGGATGGAATGCGTAAACAAATTAATAGCTTGTCAAACATGGGTGTTTTAAGCACCTTTGTTGGAATGCTTACAGATTCACGAAGCTTTATGTCTTTTCCAAGACATGAGTACTTTAGAAGGCTGTTGTGTAATATTATCGGTGAAGATGTTGAAAAGGGGTTGTTGCCACGCGATTTAGATGCCATGGGAACCATAGTGTCCGACATATGTTATCACAATGCTAAATCCTATTTTAATTTTTATTCACACGAATGAAAAAAGCCTTATTTTATTTTTTGCTTCTCTTGTTCGTTGCATGTCAACAGGACAATAGCAAGCGTATTATTCGCTTGGGTCATGCGCTTGATACCAACCACTCTGTCCATAAGGCTATGGTAAAAATGGGGGAAGAGCTTTACCGAATTTCTTCAGGGACTATGCAAATTAAAATATATCCAAATCAACAGCTGGGTTCTGAGCGCGAATGCCTTGAATTATTACAAATAGGAAGCCTTGATATCACCAAAGTATCTACAGGTGTTCTGGAAAATTTTTCTCCCAACATGAAAGTGCTTGGGCTACCTTATTTATTCCGTGACAAAGAACATACGTTTGCAGTTTTGGATGGCGCTATTGGTAAGCAGTTACTCAATGAAACATTATCCTTTAGGATTAAGGGCTTGGCTTATTATGATGCTGGTAGTCGAAGTTTTTATACTAAGCGTAAGCCAATTGCATCCCCATCAGATTTAAAAGGGTTAAAAATTAGAGTCATGGAAAGTGTTACAGCTATGAAAATGGTTGAAAGCATGGGTGGTTCTCCTACGCCAATTTCATGGGGTGAGCTGTATACCTCGCTGCAACAAGAAGTGGTGGATGGCGCAGAAAATAATCCACCAAGTTTTTACCTTTCCAAGCAGTTTGAGGTGTGTAAACACTATACTCTTGACGAACATACAACCTTGCCTGATGTTTTGGTAAGTGGTTCTTATTTTTGGGACGGCTTAAACGAAAACCAAAAAGAATGGCTCAATGAAGCAGTTGAAATTTCTGTTATTTATCAACGTCAGTTGTGGGCAGAATCCGAAGCGTATTCGCTGCGTGAACTTAAAAAAGCGGGTGTAGAAATTGTTTATCCTGACAAGAAAATGTTTGAGGACATGGTTAAGCCTGTTTACGACTATTACCGCACAAATGGGGAAATGGATATGTTGATTAATCAAATAAAAAATCAATAGGAATGAAAGGCATGCAAAATAAATTAAACCGCATTTTGGAGATTATTTTGGTAGCCTTGCTGGGCATCATGGTGCTTAATGTAAGTTGGCAAGTTTTTTCAAGGTATGTCTTGGCAAATCCAAGCTCATTTACAGACGAATTGGCTCGCTATCTCATGATATGGTTGGGTGTTATGGGTACCGCCTATGTTTCTGGAAAACGACTTCATGTTGCCATAGACATTCTTCCCAGTCAATTGAGTTCGTCTCGTCAAAAAGCTATGCAAAAAGTTATATTTTCGATTATCATTTTGGCTACCGTTTTGATTTTTATCATTGGCGGCTCAAGACTTGTATATTTAAGTTATGTGCTAGGTCAAAAATCTGCCGCATTACAAATTCCACTATACCTTGTTTATATGTGTGTACCACTAAGCGGGGCATGTATTGTTTTTTACAAGTTCTGTGATCTAACATTAAACAAATCATAATGGAAGTTTTTTCAATAGCCGTACTGTTATTTAGTTTTTTGTTACTACTGTCACTAGGGACACCTGTTGCTTGGAGTATTATAATATCATCGCTATTCACCCTTTTGGTAAGTGTTCCTTTTTTACCTGCATTGACTACTATTTCCCAACGCATGGCAACTGGGATAGATAGTTTTGCCTTGTTGGCTATCCCGTTTTTTATATTGTCAGGAGAGTTGATGAATAAGGGAGGCGTGGCCCACAGACTAGTTGCATTTGCCAAAGCATTGGTTGGCTTTTTACCCGGTGGTTTAGCACTTATTAATGTTATATCCGCCATGTTAATGGGTTCTGTTGCTGGTTCTGCCATGGCATCAGCCTCTGCCATGGGAAGTATTTTAGGCCCCGAGATGGAAAAGGAAGGATACTCTAAAGGTTTTGGGGTGGCAATAAATATCACTTCTGCTACTACTGGATTGGTTATTCCACCTAGTAATATTTTAATCGTGTATTCATTGGCTAGCGGGGGCGCTTCCATTGCAGCTTTGTTTTTAGCTGGATATATTCCTGGCATACTAACAGGTTTGTTTTTAATGGCTGTTGCTATGATATGGGCAAAAAAGAAAAACTTTAAAACAGGAAAACGGGCACCACTCAAAACAGTTTTTAGCTCTTTTGTTCGCGCATTTCCAAGTTTGATGCTGCTTTTTGTAGTAATTGGTGGTATTGTTTCGGGTGTTTTTACAGCTACCGAAGCATCTGCAATTGCTGTTATTTATACTCTTGTTTTGGGATTTGTTTATAAAGAAATCACGTTTAAAACGCTCCCTACTATTTTGCTAAAATCTTCTACCACAACAGCTATTGTAATGTTCCTGATAGGTGCATCCATGAGTATGTCGTGGGTATTGTCTTATGAGAATATTCCCGAAATGATAAGCAGTGGTATTTTATCGCTTAGCGATAACAAAATTGTGATACTACTACTAATTAATTTCACCTTGTTGTTTGTGGGTATTTTCATGGACATGACACCAGCAGTATTGATATTTACTCCCATTTTTCTTCCCATAGTAACCCAATTGGGAATTGATCCTGTTCATTTTGGTATCATCATGATTTTAAATTTATGTATAGGCTTATGTACACCGCCAGTCGGAAGTGTTCTTTTTGTCGGAGTTGGTGTCGCAAATACTTCCATACAAAAAGTGATCAAACCACTTATACCTTTGTTTTTAGCCATGATTGTTGCCCTTTTGTTGGTTACTTATATTCCTGCACTTTCACTCTGGCTTCCATCAATATTTGATCTGTAGTTTTTTACGAAAAATTCAAATGAGAAAAATCTTTAACAATGCCGGTTTAGCCTTTGGCACTTCAAATATAGGAACGTTCGCTGCTGTAATACTTTCATTGTTTACATTGAGTCAAACGTGGGCACAGGAAGTTATTAAAGCAAATGGCCCTGGTAATACCTATGATGAGCTCACTGCTTTTTTGGCACCTGGTTATAACCCTATTGAGGCGCCAGATTGCAATCACGCTAGTTTTGGAAATCATATAGACGAAGTATATGACAGCAGCCTTGGAGACAATACGTTCCGTTTTTTTATTCATGTAACTCCAGATGATGACCGCTGTATTTCAACAATTAATGACCGGCAACGTAATGAAATTAAAACCTATGGCAAATCGCCTGCAAATTTAAAAGGAACGCAGGGTGAGAAAGTTATATATAAATGGGCATTTAAACTTGCTGATGGATTTCAATCTTCACCCAACTTTACGCACATTCACCAGTTAAAATCGGTCGGGGGAGACTATTCAAGTATGCCCATGTATACGTTGACTACACGCAAGGGAACTCCAGATAAGTTGCAATTACGGTATGCTGAAACCACAAATCAAATAACCCTCAAAGAAACACAGTTAAGCTCTATGATTGGTGTTTGGGTTGAGGTTGTTGAGCAAATTGAATACACCAGCTCCGGTTACTATTCCATTAGGTTGACCAATAAGTTAAATGGTCAAGAGTTGTTTTATTATGACAATACAGCGCTTAACGAACCAAAGATAAACTGGCGGCCAGGAGGTAGTTTTGTGCGTCCCAAATGGGGTATATATCGCAGCTTAATTAATGCACAAGACCTTCGGGATGAGGAAGTACTGTTTTCTTATTTTAGCATTGAAGAAGTGAGTTCCTTGTCAACAGCTTCAGTAGAAAACATTAATCCGCTTGTGTATCCTAACCCAACAACAGGAATATTACACATTTTAGAGACAGACGCTACGCACACGCAAATTTTTGCCATGGACGGTCAGCTGCTTATGCAGTCAAATAGCGCGCAAATTGACCTAAGTGATTTACCGCCTTCCCTTTATTTTTTAAAAGTATTTGATAACAACAACAACTTGCTCTTAAAGCAGAAGGTGCTAAAGTCGAATTAAATATAATTTGTTTATATTTGGAAAACCAAACTGGTTTACCAATTAAGCAAATCTTTAAAATGACAACAACAAAAACAATCCTCCGTGTATTTATACTCATTTTTGTTTTGCACTTACAGGGGTGTACTGAAAATAGTAAGCCAGCGCTCATAGCAAGTAAGGTCATCCCTTTTTTCCAGCATTGGAATTTAATTTTAGGAGACGGCTCAAATGCGGGTGTAGCAATTGATTATGAAAACAAGGACTTTTTTTACGCCACAAATGATGGTGAGGAAGAGTGGGTTGTTTTCAAAACGCCCAACGCTGGGAACACACACGGTACTTCAAACAATACAAGAACTGAGCTAGCGCAGCTAAAAAAGTGGTCGCCGCTAACCGATGCAAAATTGGAAGCGACACTAAAAGTAATGAATATAGCAAGTACAGGCGATGCGAGGGTAGCAGCAAGTTACTCAGTAGTAGTCGGTCAGATTCACAGTGCAGATGGGCACGAAAATGAACCCCTTAAGATCTTCTATAAAAAATTTCCTGGGCATACAAAAGGATCTGTTTTTTGGAACTATGAAATCAATACAGCGGGTGAAGACAATTCAAAAAGATGGGATTATTCCTATCCTATTTGGGGCTATGACTTTTCTGTTGTTGGAACAAACGCAGATACCTTTCCACAAGAACCTGAGGAGGGCATCGCTTTAGGAGAAACGTTTAGTTATCAAGTAGAAGTGAAAGAGGGAGTGATGTACCTCACCTTTACAAGTGAAGGACATCCAACAAAAACCTTTACTAAAAATCTGATCGATTCTGAATATAAGACAGAGGCCGATACTCCAAAGCAGGTTCAGGAATTATTTTTCCCTATTGGTCAAGATGGTGTTGAACGCAAAAATGCATATGCTGAAGAAGGTTTGTTTTTTAAATTGGGGAGCTACAATCAAACCAATGGGAAAAGTCCTCAAGTAAACAGAGTGTGGTGTCCTGGCGCAGAAACCCATGGAGGTGATCTTCAAAAACAATATGCAGATGGAAATTACGCTGAGGTTTGGTTTAAGACAGCAAATATCGAAATCAGTGACCAAGCCATTTCTAATGAAGGCTATTTTTCAGCCAATGATGGATTGAGTAAAAAAACCGTTTACCCCAGTGAAGTCATTCCTTTTATGGACAAGTTTAAAATTTTAATGGGAGACGGTTCAACAGCAGATAATTTAGTAGACTTTGAAGATAAAGACTTTTTCTACACCGTGATTGATGGAACAAGACGTTGGGTTGTTTACAAAACGCCTAATTCTGGCGTGACTTCCCCGAACTCCAGTAACACAAGAACAGAGCTACACGAAAAAAGAGAATGGATTCCAGAAGAAGGCGGAAAGTTAACAGGTACTTGCAAAGTAATGCATGTATCTACCACGGGTGACGCTAGAGTTGCCGCTTCGTTCGCATCCGTATTAGGACAAATTCACAGTGGCGAAGGCCATGAAAATGAGCCGTTTAAATTATTTTATAAAAAATTCCCTGGGCATACAAAAGGATCGGTTTTTTGGAATTATGAAATCAATACTGCTGGAGAGGATAACTCGGGGAGATGGGACTTCTCAACCGCTGTTTGGGGTCATGATATGGCAGTCGTAGGATCGGCAAAAGACGCGTATCCTGCCGAGCCAGAAGATGGTATTAAACTAGGAGAAGAATTCAGCTATGAGGTGAATGTTTTCAAAGGAATCATGTATTTGACCTTTACAAGTCCAAACCACGAAACAAAGACCTTCACAAAAAATCTTATTTCGTCTGAATATGTAAATAAAGCTGATTTGCCAGCACAAGTAAAGAAACTATTTGTACCCATAGGGCAAGACGGTACAGAACGAGCCACGGCTTACAGCGGAGAATTAAATTATTTTAAACAAGGCGCCTATAACCAAACCAATGGGAAAAACCCTGAAACAAATATGGTATGGTGTGGAGGTGCAGAAACCTATGGAGGCGACATCGCCAAACAATACGCAAACGGAAGCTATACAGAAGTTTGGTTTAGAGAAGCAACAGTAGGTCCAGGAACACCACCAAAATAAATTGAAGTAAAATAATAGATATTAATAGACTTTCAAGTTCTTCTTTCGGATGAAAATTTTCTTCGACTAATAAAGAAAACCTAAGAAAAATAGTATCTAGTAAAATCGTAAAAGCAGTAAAATCAAAGAAAAAATGAAATCATTTGGATCAAGTAAAGAGTTTAATTTTGGAAAAGACATCCAATGGGATGAAGTAGGCGACGGGGTTCGTAGGCAAATCATGGCCTATGACGATACCATTATGCTAGTAAATGTTGAATTTAAAAAAGGCGGTATTGGCCAGATGCACAAGCATTATCACGCGCAAGTAACACAAGTGGTAAGTGGTTCTTTTAAAGTTACTATTGGAGATGAAACTAAGGTTTTAAACGGTGGAGATGCATTCTATATTCCACCAAATGTGATGCATGGTGCTATTTGTTTAGAGGATGGTATTCTTATCGATGTGTTCAGTCCAATACGTGAAGATTTCATGGAATGATAATTTTAATTTGTTTTGAATACAATCTCACATCATAACTTTTACAGTTTTCTCTTCTTTTTTTTATTACTCTTTGCTTGCAAAAAAGAAGTTGAAGCTGAAAGTACTGTTACTATTAATGATCGGCCAGGTACAACGTTTAAACTTCCGAATATTGACCTTACCCATTGGAAAGTAACACTTCCAATAGGAAATCCAACTTCGATAAAACCACCTGAAATCTTGGGTTATGCAACCAATGATGTGTTAAAACCCTATATGTATAACGATTCTATCGAAGGTGCTCTTGTGTTTTATACCAAACCAGGTTCTTCTACTCCAAATTCAAGTTATTCAAGAACAGAACTACGCGAACAAATGGTGCCTGGTTCGGATTCACATAATTGGACATTCATTGAAGGCGGCAAAATTAAAGGACGTCTACGCATCGATGAAATTTCTAAAGACAGCTCTGGCAATCCACACCGCACCATAGTGATGCAGATTCACGGTCGGTTAACTGACGCCCAACATGATTTGTTAGGTCAAAAAGACAACAATGCGCCTCCCATTTTGAAAATATATTGGGCAAATGGTTATGTTCGTCTTAAGTCCAAGGTTTTGAAAAACCCTAACGCAGTTGAGCCAGAAATTCTTCACACTTCTGCTTGGGGAGATGATGATGGATATACATTTCCAGTTGAAGTTGGTTATGACCCTTTTACTCTTGAAATTATTGCAAGCGAGGGTCGAATGGAGGTAATATTGAATGATACTTACAGCCGTGTATATCAAGGTACAGATATGGAAAAATGGTCTGTTTTTGAGAATTATTTTAAGGCAGGCAACTATTTTCAAACTAAAGACGAGAATGCATTTTCACGTTTAAAATATTACACGCTTGAAGTTATGCATTAAAAAGCTTTTAATTATAATTTTAAATTCATAAGTTTACGAATATAAATTTGGTTAACCAATTTAAGTATGAAAACAGAAATCAAAGGAGTAAACGGCTTAGACAATAAAGAAAAGCTCATTATTTCTGAAATTAAATCACTGATTAACCTAAAGAACATGGAGCCTGGCGAAAAACTTCCGTCAGAACGTTTACTGGCAGACCGCCTTGGAGTAAGCAGAGGAAGTATTCGAAATGCTATTCAAAAACTGGAATTTTACGGCCTCTTAAAATCTATGCCACAGAGCGGAACGTTTATTGCCGATTTGGGACTTACCGCCATAAATGGTATGATTCATCAAATTATAAACCTCCCTACTCCTGATTTTAAGTCATTGGTTGAAACGCGAATTTTTCTTGAACTTAAACTTGTAAAGTTTGCGGCGGCACGCCGCACAGAGGAAGACCTTTCAGAAATTGAGGAAGTACTAGAAAAATATAAATTTAAAGTACTTGCAGGGGAAGACGCGGTAGCTGAAGATTTACTTTTTCACCTTTCTATTGCAAAAGCTAGCCATAATTCTTCTTTAAACCGATTGATGCTGTCCATTACACCGCAGATCATCACGGATTTTGAAAAATATCACGTATGTAAAAGTAATACTGCTTTAAATGCAATTGATGAACATCAAGCTATTGTAGATGCAATTAGGTTTAAAGATCCTAGTAGGGCAGAAGAGAAAATGAAAGAACACTTTAGTGTTTTGTATCAGTATTGTTACGAATCAAATTAACACAATTAATGCCTTAAATTAATTCTTCTGGTAACTCGCTTACCACCCTTAGATTTACGTTTATTAAATAACATAACGATATGAAAATGCACGGATTACGTTGGTGGATAATAATACTAATCTTTATAGCAACTGTAATTAATTACATAGACAGGACTGCCTTTGCTTTGTTGTGGCCTGAAATGGGTAAAGATTTAGGCATGGACAACGCAGATTATGCACTCATGCTGAATGTATTTATGCTGACTTACGCCGCAAGTAAGTTTTTATCAGGTAGGTTATACGATAAAATAGGTACGCGGATCGGTTTTGTATTGTCTATTGTTGTTTGGTCTGTCGCCGCAGCAGCCCATGCTGTTGCTAGAGGCATTATTTCGCTTTCTGTAGTTCGTGGTCTTCTCGGACTTGGTGAAGCAGGTCTGTGGCCAGGTGCTGTTAAAAGTAATGGAGAGTGGTTTCCAGTGAAGCAGCGTGCACTAGCGCAAGGAATTTTTAATGCTGGAGCTTCCATTGGGAATGTTGTAGCACCTATCATTATTGTATATCTATATGCTCAGTTTGGTTGGAAATCAACGTATATCATATTAGGTGGATTGGGACTTATTTGGGTGCTTCCTTGGCTCTTGATTAATAAATCTAAACCCGAAACACATCCTTGGATTACAGAGAAAGAAAAGGAGTTGCTTTTAAACGACCGCATAGAAAATAATATCGTAATTGATGAAAATGCGAAAAGCTTAAGCGTCACTAAAATTTTAAGTTATAAGCAACCTTGGGGAATCTTACTTTGTAGGTTTTTTATAGAGCCCATTTGGTGGTTTTTTGCTGGTTGGATGCCAATTTATCTAAATGCAAAATATGACTTAAGTATTGAAGAAATTGGAAATACTATGTGGATTTCATATCTCATGGCAGCCGCAGGCGGAATTTTTGGGGGCATATTCACCGAAGCCATTATCAAGCGCACTTCAACAGACTTTGGAAGAAAGGCAAGTATTGTTATTGGTAGCTTATTGATTGTAGTTGGTTTTATTTCTATCATAACACTTGTTAGTGACACCAACTATATGGCATTTATCTATTTGGCTGGTTTAGCACTATTTGGTTTTCAATTTGCTATTGGGAATATCCAAACGCTATCTAGCGACTTATTTAGAGGGCCGTCAGTAGGCACCCTAGCGGGACTAGCTGGAACTGTTGCTGCCTTTTCACCTATGCTAATGAATTGGTTTATTGGAAGAATAACAGAAGGGGGATCCTATACGCCCGCCTTTGTTGCCATTACAGCTTCTGTAATATTAGCCGTTTTTGCAGTATTCTTTTTGATACCAAAAGTGAAGCTAGTTGTTGCATCAAAAAATAATAATTAAAACGAATTATAATCTAAATAACATACAATGAGTAAAAATGAGGGTAAAATAGCTGTTGTAACTGGAGCTACTGGCGGTATCGGATTTCAAGTAGCTAAACGCCTTGGCGAAGACGGGTGCACGGTTATTCTTAACGGTATTGAGGACGATAAAGGACAAGAAAGAGTAGCAGAACTCAACGCTGCTGGTATTACTGCAGAATACTACGGCTTTGACGTTACAGACGAAAATGCAGTCAATGAAAACATCAATAAAATTGGGCATAAACACGGAAAAATTGATATCCTTGTGAATAATGCTGGGGGTCTTGGTGGTAGATCTCGCTTTGAAGAAATGACTACAGAATTCTTCAGATCCGTAATGGCATTAAACCTAGATTCAACCTTTTTTGTTTCAAGAGCCGCAATTCCTTTTCTAAAAAAAGGTAAAAACGCAACGATTATAAACTATACCTCTAATGCAGGTTGGAATGCCGGTGGACCTGGAGCAGGTATCTATGGCACCTCAAAGGCAGCAGTTCATGCCATCACGAGAGCATTAGCCAAAGACTTGGCTGAATACGGAATCCGTGTAAATGCAGTTTCTCCTGGTACTATCGACACGCCTTTTCATGCGCAAATTAAGTCAACCAAGCCAGAGGTTTTTGCTTCATGGAAAAACAACATCATGCTTGGAAGGCTTGGACGGCCAGAAGAAGTAGCAGCAGTTGTGTCATTTTTAGCGAGTGATGATGCTTCCTTCATGACAGCTGAAACGGTTCAAATTGGTGGCGGACAGGCTTTAGGAATATAATGGACTAAAATTTGAATTTTTTTGACATACTGAATCATATTTGCTGAACTAAATTTGCATTAAATATTTATTAACAATTGACCAATATCTCTCATGAAAAAAGTAGTCACTTTTGGTGAAATAATGTTGCGCCTTGCGCCTCCTGGATTTTTACGCTTCTCTCAAACCAATTCATTTGATGTCATCTATGGCGGTGGTGAATCTAACGTTGCTGTTTCTTTGGCCAATTATGGTGTTCCGGTACGTTTTGTTTCTCGTATTCCCAACAACGATATAGGCGATTGTGCCCTTATGGAAATGCGTAAACGTGGTGTTGAAACGGATTTTATGCTTCGTGGAGGCGACCGATTAGGAATTTATTTTCTAGAAACAGGTGCTGTAAGCCGTGGAAGTAAAGTGGTTTATGACCGCGCGCATTCTGCTATATCTGAAATTCAACCTGGAATGGTAGATTGGGATAAAGCTTTTGAAGGCGTAGAATGGTTCCATTGGACAGGTATTACACCTGCTATTTCACAATCTGCTGCAGACGCATGTTTGGAAGCAGTAAAAATTGCAAGTGAAAAAGGGATTACGATTTCAACAGATTTAAACTATCGTGCCAAGCTTTGGAAGTATTGCGATGACGCACATCGCGAATCCATCATGGCAGAACTAACATCATATTGTGATATTGTACTTGGAAACGAGGAAGACGCTGAGATGCACTTTGGCATCAAGCCAGATGGCATAACAGTACAAACACAAGGACATGATGTAAAGGCAGAAGCTTTTTTATCTGTTTGTAAGCAAATGATGGAGAAATTCCCAAAAGCCAAAAAAGTAATTACCACACTTCGGGGTTCTATTTCAGCTTCACACAATACTTGGGCAGGCGTATTATACGACGGAAAAACCATGTACGATACGACACAGTATCAAATCACGGATATTGTAGACCGTGTGGGTGGCGGTGACTCGTTTATGGGAGGACTTATCTATGGTCTATTAAAATACCCAGACAACGACCAGCACGCACTAGACTTTGCTGTAGCAGCATCTTGCTTAAAGCACACCATCAAAGGTGATGCAAACATTGTGACAGTTGCAGAGGTAGAAAAACTCATGGGTGGCGACGCTTCAGGTCGTGTGGCTCGATAACCTTATTATATTTGCATTATGGCACAGTTTACAAGAATAGAAGTAGCACAAACAATGAAAGAAAGCGGGATGGTACCGCTTTTCTTCCATCAAGATGCAGCAGTAGCAAAGAAGGTATTAAAAGCATGTTATGACGGCGGTGCGCGTTTAATGGAATTCACCAACAGAGGTGATTTTGCATTGGAGGTTTTCACTGAAATGACACAATATGCTATTAAGGAACTTCCAGGTATGATTATGGGTGTGGGTTCGGTAACAGACGCAGCAGCAGCTTCTGCTTATATGCTTAACGGGGCTAACTTTGTGGTAACTCCTGTGCTTAGAGAAGATATTGCTGTGGTGTGTAACCGCAGAAAAGTATTGTGGTCTCCGGGCTGCGGTTCACTTACCGAAATTGCTAAAGCAGAAGAACTCGGATGTGAAATCGTAAAGTTGTTTCCAGGAAGCACATACGGACCGGGCTTTGTAAAAGGGGTATTGGCACCACAGCCGTGGACAAATATTATGCCTACTGGAGGTGTAAGTCCAACCGAGGAAAACCTAAAAGGTTGGTTTGATGCGGGTGTTACTTGTGTGGGAATGGGCTCTAAACTCATGGCTAAACATGCAGATGGTTCATTTGATTACGCTAAAATTGAAGCGCAAACACGCAATGCATTGAAAATTATCTCATCATTGCGTTAGTTTTTTGGCTTTACTTTGAGTTCCGTTTTACTATTCCAAATTTTTATAGATGACCCCAAAAAAGACACTTGGTGAATTTATTATTGATAACCAAAATCAGTTCGAGTATTCAACTGGTGAATTATCGCGTTTGCTCAACGCTATCCGACTTGCGTCTAAAGCTGTAAACCACGAAGTTAATAAAGCAGGACTCGTTGATATTATAGGGGCTACGAACCAAATAAATCATTCAGATGAAACCCAACAAAAGTTGGATGTTTTTGCCAATCATGCGTTTAAAAGAGCACTTATTAACCGAGATATTGTTTGTGGTTTTGCTTCTGAGGAAGAAGAAAATTTCATTTCCATATCAAGTACTAATAGCAATAATAACAACAACTATGTTGTTCTTGTTGACCCATTAGATATTGATACCAATGTTTCAGTAGGAACAATATTTTCTATATACAGGAGGTTGTCGAGTAATACCAATGCTGTTTCGGTCTCAGATTTTTTGCAAAAAGGAATACAACAAGTTGCAGCAGGATATGTGCTTTATGGTACTTCCACAATGCTTGTTTATACTACTGGTCATGGTGTTAATGGATTTACACTTAACCCAGCACTTGGCACATTTTATCTTTCACATCCAAATTTGAAATTTCCAAAATCTGGAAATATATATTCAATAAATGAAGGAAATTATGTTCATTTTCCAGATGGCATTAAAAAATATATTAAGTATTGTCAAGAAAATATTGATGGCAGACCATATACTTCCAGGTATATTGGATCTTTAGTTTCAGATTTTCATAGAAACTTAATAAAAGGCGGTATTTATTTATACCCACCCACTTCACAACACTCCAATGGAAAGTTACGTTTGTTATATGAGTGCAATCCCATTGCCTTTTTAGCAGAGCAAGCTGGAGGGTCTGCCTCGAATGGAACAAAAAGAGTGATGGAAGTAGAACCAAAAGAACTTCACCAGAGAACCCCGTTTTATTGTGGAAATATAGGTATGGTCCAGAGAATTGAATCTTTTTTAAGAGAGAATTAAAGCACTTTTTTTAAGATTCAATACATTTAAGAATGTACATTATTTTTTATGTCTTTGGATATGCTTTAAAGCGTATAAAAACCGATTCTAATATGGTTTCAGTGTTTCTAAAACGGTTTGCTTTGGTTTATTCTATTTCTAGCCAGTGCGTTTTATTAATCATTGAATATTATTTTATAAAATAATCTTTATTTTCTACAATAATTTTTGAGAGATAAACCTCGTTATTTATAGAACAAAACAAGGCACGCATTACTGCACCCTTTTTGACACTCATTTGATCTATGATTAATTTATTCTTCCTTGGGATTTCTGCTTCTGTGAATACTGTATAGTATAACTCCTACTGCCAAGACTGAAATAACTCAAAGAGCGTAATAGGTCATCATATTACTTTGCCTTGATGTTTCTGTACTAACATCATTATCTTTTAAAATCCCTAGAATCTTGGCCTGCTCAGTTGTAGATAACAGACTATCCATTCCATCAAGTTTTAATTGCTGCATGTCATAAAATTTTTAAACGAATTCCAGTTGTTTATTATCGTTTAACTCAAATATAATATCATAAACTTGACACATGATCTTTTTGGTCCCATCTTCAGTCTTTACGATTATATCCTTATGCATTATATCAAAATCAAACTCATGACTATTTAATGT
The DNA here is from genome assembly GCA_002862705.1 of Flavobacteriaceae bacterium. GTDB lineage: Bacteria > Bacteroidota > Bacteroidia > Flavobacteriales > Flavobacteriaceae > UBA7446. The sequence goes on along the minus strand of PKDU01000017.1, from coordinate 128,751 downwards.
CTGAAGGCCTATAGGACCTAACTCATTTTTTATTTCTGTAATAAATACTTAATGAAACAGGAACTAAAACTATTATAATATATGTAATTATATTAAGAAGTAAGTTTTCAAATGGCTGTAAGTACTCTCCAAAAAAATCATCAAAAACTAAAGTGCCAAGTGCTAAAAGCATTGATAACGAACCACCATTATCAATAAAAAACTTTTTCATTTTTCCTATTTTTAAAGTAATGTTTTTAGTGGCACTAATATAATTAAAAGCACTTAAGAGGATTAAAAGTAGCTGAACTAAAAGAAGAGGATATGCCTATGATTTAAGTGAGGGGTTTCTTATAAAAAACTTTACTCTTTCCTATTGATGAGTAGTAAGTGTCGGTTTTTTCTAAATCAATTACTGCTTTACTTGCAAATCTGTCAATCGTTTTTATTGCTTGATTTAAATTTGTTCTTCCTTTTTTATATGTTTTAAATAACACCATATCGTTAGAATCAATAAACCAAAGCTCGCTGCGACTATAGGATATTTGTTTCCTGCTCCCCTCCCTTTTGATTCTTACTATTGCATAATTATTTATTTGCGCCCATCTTTTTTTAATACTTTTTGAGGGAAACAAAAGATATTTAAGTTCAATGCCAAATGAATCAATAATTAAAACATTATATGATTTCAAGAAAAAGTAAATAGCAAGAACAACTGACAGAAAAAATATAAGGGTGAGGAATAGACCATTGTTAACATATGGGTAATCGTTTTTTGTAATTCCCGCTATTAACCCAACCCCTAATATTGGAGAAAAAACCGCATATGATAATCTGTCGTAATTAATTCCAATAGATTTTACCCCTCTCATAGCTCAAATTTAACTCTTAATTTAAAAGTAATACTATAAAAAGTAAGTATAACTTATTTAAGAGGATTAGAAATAGCAGAACTAAAAGAAGAAGATATGCCTATGGTTTAATTCCTTAAATTAGTTCTACTAAAAACAATACGATGAAGAAACTATTACTCTTATTATTAATTGCGCCTGTTTTGGGGTTTGGACAGACAACTCATTACTATGATTGGGGGTATAATAAAGCCAATCAACAAATTAATATTGAACTGGGCGATACAGTTGAATGGACTTGGGTTGGCGACGGTAGGCACAATTTAGTATCAACTAATGGAACAGAATCTTTTAATAGTGGATATGGAAGTGCAGGTAAAACATTCTCTCATACATTTAATTCTGAAGGGTCAACTAACTATGATTGCACTCCTCATAAAGGAAATATGTATGGTACTGTAAATGTTTCAAACTCACTTAGCTTAAGTCCTGATATAAATAACAAGCATATTAAGATTTATCCAAATCCTACAACTTCAATAGTTAAACTACAAGGGGATAAAGAATACTATATCGAAGTTTACACTCTAGAAGGCAAAAAGGTAATGGCGCTTACAGGAAACACTATTGATATGTCGGACTTATCTTCGGCTACTTACATTGTTAAAGCACTTGATAAAGTAGAAAACGAAGAGGTGAGTTATAAAGTAGTAAAAAATTAAACCTACTTAAGAGGATTAGAAGTAGCAGAACTTAAAGAAAGAGATATGACTATGGTTTAATACAAGCTTTATACTCTAATAAATTCTCGAGGCTAACATAGTCAAGAGTTTTAATATTAGTGGCTTCTAAATGTAAATTTGGAGCACATCCAGCTCGATGAGCTTCAACCCACCTTGAGACACATAAGCACCATTTATCACCCTCTTTAAGTCCTTTAAAGCTGTAATAAGGATTAGGTGTTGTTAAATCATTTCCATTGCTTTTTGAAAATTGCAAAAATTTATTTGTAACAATAGCACACACAGTATGTGTGCCAAAATCGTTAATTCCTGTATTACAATATCCATCTCTATACGCACCTGTAACAGGGTTACTACAACACAATTCTAATTTTTTGCCAAGTACATTTAATTGATTCAATTGTTATAAAATTTATGCAAATTTGAAATAATATATTTTAGTAAATTATTTAATAATTATTTTTCCATACATATTTTTATGCTTAATACATTGATAATAATATGTTCCAGGGCTAACTGGAGCCCATTTAACAACTCCCTTTGAAATGATGTTGTTTTGAACTTCTTTTATAATATTTTTTTTTCCAGTACCTGGCTGGGATTTAATTGCAAAGGGATGACCTGGTGAATTAACATTAAAAATTATTTCTGAACCAGTATCAAAAACTAAGTTAATATCTAAGCCGCTTATATCACCTCTTGAGTCGATACCATTCAAGTTATAATCATTTCTTGAGTCTGCAGAAACATTTATTGAATAATCCTGAGAGAATGAGTTCAAAGAGATTAAAAACATAAGTGTAAAAAGTAATTTTTTCATTTTTTAGATTTAATAATTAGTGAGTAAAGCAAAATACCAATTGATACTATTAGAATGAATATTGAACTTCTCATAACTCAAAAATAGTAAACTATTTATGGTTTTTAGGATTGGTTACATAAAGATAATCTTGACCAAAATTCAAAAGAGGAAAAAAAGTAATAGTAGAATTAGTTTTTCATTTTTTCATTTTCTTTAAATAATATTCATATGTAACAGCACCAGATAGAATTGAAACACCTAACATATTTATTGGTTCGGCATATGTCCACATTTCTTTGTAAACTCCAAAGTAACCATTAATAAGCAAAGCAATTAAATACTCAGTCAATACACCTTTATTACTCTGGTGTATCTGAGTTTAAAGCAAAAAAAAGAGTCATCATTTCTGATGACTCGATTGTAGCGGGAGCTGGACTCGAACCAGCGACCTTCGGGTTATGAGCCCGACGAGCTACCTACTGCTCTATCCCGCGATGTGGACGGCAAAAATACAAAACTTCTCTGATATAGCAATAGCTCTTCGGCAATCCTTACCTTTGCACCATGCATAAAGCAGGTTTTGTCAACATTATCGGAAGTCCAAACGTGGGAAAGTCTACCCTTATAAATGCCATATTGGGAGAAAAGCTTGTCATTACCAATGCCAAAGCACAAACCACACGCCACAGAATTCTCGGTATGTTAAATGCAGATAACTACCAACTTATTCTTTCTGACACACCTGGGATTATTCAACCTGCCTACAAGCTGCAAGAGAGCATGATGGATGCCATGCAATCGGTTTTTGATGATGCTGACGTATTGATATATATGGTAGAGATTGGCGAGAAAAAAGCTAAAGTCGAAAGTATTATCCAACGCCTGGCCAAAACAGACAAACCACTATTCCTAGTCATTAATAAAATTGATAAAGGCAATCAGACGCTGCTTGAAGAGACTAATGATGCTTGGAAAAAACAGTTGCCCAATGCACAAATAAGAAGTATTTCGGCTCATGAAAAATTTCAAATTGAAGAATTGGTAGCGCAAATGGTAGCCCTGCTGCCCGAACACCAACCCTATTTTCCAAAAGATCAGCTTACCGACAAGTCCGAACGCTTTGTGGTAAATGAAGTCGTCCGAGACAAGATATTGTCCAACTACGATAAAGAAATTCCGTATTCGGTTGAGGTCACAACAGACGCTTTTAAGGTCGAAGAAAGCATTATAAAAATTAGCGCAGTTATATTTGTCGAGCGCAATTCTCAAAAGGGAATTTTGATCGGACATAAGGGCGCAGCTCTAAAAAAAGTGGGGACTCAAGCCCGTCGTGATTTAGAACGATTTTTTGAAAAAAAAGTGCATCTTGAACTCTTTGTTAAAGTAAACAAAGATTGGCGCTCAAATGCGAATGCCCTAAAACGTTTTGGATATTAAAAACCATACACTTAACCTATAAAAATTAATTATGCGAAACCTAGTTGCAATTGTTGGAAGACCTAATGTAGGTAAGTCTACCCTGTTTAATCGCATGGTCCAGCGACGTGAAGCTATTGTAGATGCCACAAGTGGCGTTACACGCGACAGACAATACGGTAAAGCCGATTGGAATGGCTGTGAATTTACACTCATTGACACCGGCGGATATGTAGTAGGTGGAGATGATTCCTATGAGAAAGAAATTGACCAGCAAGTTGAAATTGCCATTTCGGAAGCAGATGCCATTATTTTTATGGTTGATGTAGAAACAGGCATTAATATTATGGATGAAGAAGTGGCCAACTTGCTGCGCAAATCTGATAAGCCTGTTTTTCTTGTGGTAAATAAGGTAGACAACGCCAAACGCATCATGACTTCTGTTGAGTTTTATGCTTTGGGTATCGATAGCTTATTTCATATCTCTGCCATGAACGGTGGGGGTACGGGCGATTTATTAGACGCATTGGTTTCTGCACTTCCAGATAAAAGCGCAACAATAGTCGACGGGTTGCCCCGCTTTGCAGTGGTAGGTAGACCCAATGCCGGTAAATCTTCTTTTGTGAATGCCCTTATTGGTGAGCCTCGAAACATTGTTAAAGACGAAGCGGGTACCACGCGTGACAGTATTGACACGGTTTATAACCGTTTTGGTTTTGAGTTTTGCCTTGTAGACACAGCAGGCATCCGTAGAAAAACCAAAGTAAAAGCCAATATTGAGTTTTACGCTGTCATGCGCGCCTTGCGATCCATTGAATTTTCGGATGTATGCATGCTTGTTTTCGATGCGACCAGATCTTTTGATTCGCAGGTTAAAAACATATTTTGGTTGGCCGCCCGAAATCACAAGGGGATCGTAATCTTAGTAAATAAGTGGGATTTGGTTGACAAAGACACCAGCAGCACCAAAAAAGTTGAAGAACACATACGCGAGGAAATAGCGCCTTTTACAGATGTACCCATAGTATTTGTTTCTTCCCTTACCAAGCAACGTGTCTTCAAGGCCATAGAAACGGCAGTAGACGTGTATAAACGCCGTTCACAACGCATTCCTACGCGGAAACTCAACGACTATATACTTCCCATCATTGAAAAAAATCCACCACCAGCGTTAAAGGGTAAGTATGTCAAAATAAAGTTTGTGACCCAATTACATTCCCCACATCCACAGTTTGCTTTTTTCTGCAATTTGCCCCAATACGTTAAAGATCCATACAAGCGATTTTTGGAAAATAAGCTCCGTGAAGCGTATGATTTTAGTGGGGTAACAATCGATATTTTTATAAGGAAGAAGTAATTAAAGCTCTGCTTTTATACGCAGCAACTCCTGCCGAATTTTTTGTAGTTTCTTTAAAACGTTTAGGTTTCCTTTTTTTTCTCTGCTGAGTTCTTTTTTGGCACCTTCAAGTGTAAATCCGCGCTCCTTTACCAAGCTGAATATCAACTCAAACTTTTCAATATCCTTTGCTGAAAACTTGCGGGTTCCGCTTTGGTTTTTCTTTGGACTGATGATTTGGAACTCTTTTTCCCAAAAACGTATCAGAGAGGGTTTTACCTCAAAGGCTTCGGCCACCTCGCCTATGCTGTAGTACAATTTTTCAGGTAAACGATGTCGCATTAGTCAAGCGATTGGTTCTCGCGGTTGGCAGCTTCTAACATGGCCTCAAATTCCTCTGGATTAAGGTCACCAGAAAAGAAGTTAATAGGGTTGATTGCCTTGCCGTCTTTGTGGATTTCATAATGAAGGTGTGGCGCTTGCGACCGTCCTGTATTGCCCACATAGCCAATGATATCGCCACGCTTGACACGCTGACCCCGCTTTACGTTATAATCACTCAGGTGGGCATATAATGTTACATAACCATAACCGTGGTCTATACGTATGTGTTTTCCATAGCCAAACGAACGGTTGTCTGCTCGGATAACTTTACCGTTGCTTGTCGCATAAATAGGCGTTCCTCTTGGAGATGTAAAATCCATCCCCTTGTGCTTGCGACGGGCTTTGGTAAAGGGGTCTGTACGCCATCCATAACCAGATGCCATACGTTTTAAATCATCATTTTTAATGGGTTGAATCGAAGGAATTGCAGCCAATAATTTTTCTTTGTCAAGCGCCAATCGCTGCACTTCATCAAACGACTTGGATTGAATAACCATCTGTTTGGACAAAATATCCAATTGTTTTGTGGTGCTGATAATCAAGTCTGAGTTGGCATAGCCCTCCAAGTTTCTATATCGGTTTGCACCACCAAAACCAGCTTTCCTAACGTCATCGGGCACTGGGTTGGTTTCAAATACCACGCGGTAAATCTGGTTATCGCGCTCCTGTAAATGATCAAGGACTTCTTCGACCTTGTTCATCTTTCGTTGTAATTGCTCGTAGTTGAGTTTGTAGTTTTCGAGTTCCCGTGCTTGCGCAATCTCAGTGGGAGTACTGATGGCAGGAGTGGAAAGTAAAAAGAATACGAAGGCTATTCCGAATAGGGCAGAAGCCGTTAGAAAGGCCAAGACATTACGTGCTTTTCGTCGATTTCTAACCTCTATTTTCCGATAAGATAGACTCTCTTGGTCGTAGTAATACTTAACCTTTGCCATTCCGTAAAATGTACTATTTTTACTCCGCTGAATCAGCGTTCTTTACAAAGATACGTAATTCGGACTAACCATTAAACGGTTTCATGAAAGCACAAGACATTCGCGCAAAGTTTTTAGACTTTTTTACTGACAAAGAACACAAGATTGTAGCCTCTGCACCCATGGTTATGAAAAATGACCCGACGCTTATGTTTACCAATGCTGGTATGAACCAGTTCAAGGAATATTTTCTGGGTAACAAATCCGCTGCTGACAAAAGAGTTGCCGATACCCAGAAGTGTCTGCGCGTTTCTGGCAAGCACAACGACCTCGAAGAAGTTGGGAAAGACACCTACCACCACACCATGTTTGAGATGCTCGGAAACTGGAGTTTTGGAGATTACTTTAAAAAAGAAGCCATTGCCTATGCCTGGGAGTTTCTTACTGAAGAAATGCAAATCGATAAAAACGATTTGTATGTAACTGTATTTGAAGGGGACGACGCAGAAGGGCTTTCAAAAGACGACGAAGCCATTTCTTTTTGGGAATCACATATTGCACCCCAACGTATTCTGATGGGTTCCAAAGCAGACAATTTTTGGGAAATGGGCGATCAAGGGCCTTGTGGTACCTGTTCTGAAATTCACGTGGACATAAGGTCTGCAGAGGACAAAGCCAAAGTTGACGGTGCCACGCTTGTCAATATGGATCACCCGCAAGTAGTTGAAGTGTGGAATTTGGTATTTATTGAGTTTAACAGAAAAGCCAATGGTTCCCTTGAAAAATTGCCCGAAAAGCACGTGGACACGGGCATGGGCTTCGAACGCCTTTGTATGGTGGTTCAAGGCGTACAATCCAATTACGATACCGATGTGTTTACACCGCTCATTCGTGAGATCGAAACCCGCACAGCTTCCGATTACGGCAAAAAAGAGGAGGTCGATATTGCCATTCGCGTTATTGCCGATCACCTCAGAGCGGTTTCTTTTTCTATTGCCGACGGCCAATTGCCTTCCAACAACGGAGCGGGTTATGTCATACGACGTATTCTACGACGTGCCATCCGCTATGGCTATACTTTCTTGGAACAAAAAGAACCTTTTATTTATGCATTGGTTAAAACCTTATCCGATCAAATGGGAAGTGCCTTTCCAGAGCTTAAAGACCAACAAGATCTTATCCGAAACGTCATCAAGGAAGAGGAGCAATCATTCTTAAAAACCTTATCGCAAGGCTTGGTAATGCTTGAGCAGCTCATGAAATCCAACGCTGGAAAACAACTCTCGGGAGCAAAGGCTTTTGAGTTGTACGACACTTTTGGTTTCCCCGTTGATTTGACAGCACTTATTTTGTCTGAAAACAACATGACGCTAGACGCGGATGCGTTTGCAACCGAAATGGCGCAGCAAAAAGCGCGCTCCAGAGCAGCAGCACAAGTTGAAACCGAAGATTGGATTGATATTCGAGAAGACGATCAACAGGAATTTGTGGGCTATGACATACTCACAACACCTGTTAAAATTGTCAGATACCGAAAAGTAACTACCAAAAATGGCAGCTTATTTCAGTTGGTTTTTAACCTTACGCCTTTCTATCCCGAAGGAGGAGGTCAAGTAGGTGACAAGGGCTATTTAGAAGCGCCAAATGGAAATGTCACTTATATCACCGATACCAAAAAAGAAAACAACCTCATTATTCACGTTGCCAATCAATTGCCAACAGATCTCAACGGAACTTTTACTGCCGTTGTCGATGCGCAAAAGCGTGATGCTACTGCTGCCAACCATACGGCTACACACTTGCTTCATCAGGGGCTACGGTCGGTACTTGGCGCACACGTTACCCAAAAAGGATCTATGGTGCGCTCAGGATATTTGCGTTTCGATTTTTCACATTTCACCAAGCTAACCGCAGATGAGCTGAATGCTGTAGAAGCGTTTGTAAATGCCCGAATTCAAGAACAAATTGATTTAGATGAACAGCGTAATACGCCTTATCAACAAGCCATAGACAATGGTGCGCTTGCCTTGTTTGGTGAGAAATATGGCGATACGGTGCGCAGTATTCGCTTTGGCGAATCTGTTGAGTTATGTGGTGGTACTCACGTGACAAATACAGCTGCACTTTGGCACTTTACCATAACAGCTGAAACAGCGGTTGCATCAGGCATCAGACGCATAGAAGCCGTTACCGGCAATGAAGCCAAAAAACGGGTTTACGATCAGGCAGACACCTTCGAAAAATTAAAAAGCCAACTTAAAAATCCACAAGATGTTATTGCAGCTGTTGCCGCTTTGCAGGATGAAAACAGCAAACTTAAAAAGGAGTTGGAATCCCTAAACAAGCAACTGGTAGCACAGCTCACAACGGAATTGCAGAACAGCAGCCTAACACAAGGAAAAATGTCTGTTATTGTTGCGGAGGTTGATTTGGATGGTGCCGGCCTTAAAGATGCTCTTTTTAAACTTGGTCAAAATCACCAGAATTTAATTGCCGTGCTGGGAAGTAAGAAAGGGAATAAACCGCTATTGTCCTGTTATGTTTCCAAAGCACTTGCTGAAAAGGGCACATGGCAAGCCAATGCTATCATCAAAGAAATCAGTCCCCATATTCAAGGGGGAGGTGGCGGGCAGCCATTTTTTGCAACAGCAGGAGGAAAAAATCCAAACGGTATTGCAGCCGCCTTGTCAGCAGCAAAGGATTTACTACTCACCTAGTTTGATGGTGGATAGGCTGCTAAAATATCAGTCACAAATGCATTGATTTTTGCTTCCCGCTCTTGAGGTGTTCCACCACTCAATCTACCAACGCCTTTTCCTTGCCAAATTAATTTTTTGGAAGTCGCATCAATTAGGTCAATGTAAAGCACACCACTAGTAGTGGTATTTACATTGTAAGGACGATTGAATCCCCAACCCCAACCCCAACCCATGCCGCCATAGGGACCATAGAAAGGACCGCCCCAACCGAGAAAGCTTTCGCTGACTTGCACATTTTTCTCGGCCTTGGTGTGAAAACTAACCAAAACATTGGGTGTTTCTGAAGCAACAAAGCCTTTTTCTGTAAGTGTGTTTTCAAGGGCCTTTAAGATCCGTCTTTTGTCGAGGTCTGAAACTTTAGCATCGTCAATGCCGGGTTTGAAAAAAGCAAAAGCATTATAAGCACTAAAATCAACGCCTGTGTCATAATCTGTGCTAACACGAATGGATGCACAAGAAGTGAGCAAAATTGCCGCTGTGATGTATAAAAAACATTTCATAATTGAATTTTTTTAAAAATAAACAAAAAACATGCCGAACGTATATTTAAATAAAAATACATAGAATCACGTATTTTTGAATGTGCACAAACCAATCGCCATAAACGAATACTTGCCACTTCCCAAGTTTGAGGAAAAAGGGGTGTCGGTACACCTTAAAAGAGAGGATCTGATTTTTCCACTGGCTTCTGGCAACAAATGGCGTAAACTCAAGTATAATTTTAAAGCTTTAAAAGCTTCTTCTGCCAAAGGAATACTCACATTTGGCGGCGCTTACTCCAATCACCTTGCTGCAGCTGCTGCCCTTGCCGCTCAGGAACAAATTCCCATTGTCGGAATTGTTAGGGGTGAAGAACTTGCAAACAACCCTTTGAACCCCACTTTATCCCAGTGTAAGGCCAATGGTATGCAGTTGGTTTTTGTGACAAGATCCGAATACAAACTAAAAGCACTTGGTGAAACGGCAAGTCAGCTTGTGGCTGCGAAAAATTTAGTTGTACTACCCGAGGGTGGCACCAACAAACTTGCGGTTAAGGGGTGTATGGAAATTTTGACAAATGACGATTTGCGTTTTAATGTTATCGGTTGTGCTGTAGGAACAGGGGGTACCCTAGCGGGTTTGGCGGCGTCGGCTGCCGCGCATCAAAAAGTTGTGGGTTTTCAAATGGTAGATGATGCTACAATCCCAGACCGTATTCGTACCTTTGTAGCACGTGATAATTGGGAACTCATAAGGCATTCATCCTATGCGGGCTATGCCAATGCCGATAAAAGACTTGTTGCATTTGCAAATGAGCTATATAAAAAAACAGGCGTGCTGTTGGATCCCATTTACACGGCACCTATGCTGTTTCAGTTGGTGCAAATGATAAAAGACAACACATGGTCGTTTGGAACAAATATTTTACTCATTCACACCGGCGGAACACAGGGAATCGCTGGCTACAATTATCAGTATCAAGTGAAATGGCCAGAACCCTAGTCTTTATTCTCACCGCACTTTTGCTAACTTCCTGTGGCTCAAAAAAAGTAGTCTACAATGGCGAAGTCAAGCGTAACGCTAAAAAACTTGAGAATAAATCACCCAAGCAAACGGCAAAAAAACGAGCCAACTTAGATGCGCACATGCGTATGAAAGTTTATGTCTTGCAGTATGCGCCTCTTGCGCAAAAGGAGATGAAAAAATTTGGTATACCCGCAAGCATCACCCTTGCACAAGGGCTATTGGAATCGCAAGCCGGCGTTGGGAAGTTGGCACTTAAGTCCAACAATCACTTCGGTATCAAATGCCACAAAGGTTGGCGTGGACCTAGCGTTTCTCACGATGACGACGCAAAAGGGGAGTGCTTTCGCAAGTATAAAAAAGTAGATCAATCCTATCGGGATCATTCCGAGTTTTTGCGTTACAGAGATCGATACAGCAAGCTATTCAAAATGAAAAAAACGGACTATGTCAGCTGGGCACACGGGCTAAAGAAAGCAGGCTACGCTACAGATCCGCAATATGCCTACAAGCTGATATCGCTTATCGAGCGCTACGAACTTTGGCGATTTGACGGCAGTAAGGAGCCCATCAAAACAAAAAAAGCCAAAAAGGATAAGACCAAAAACGATAAGGCCTCAACCACTCAAAATTATGTAGTAAAACAAGGGGACACCTTGAATGCCATTGCCAAGGAATTTGACACTTCAGTGCAAGCCCTTAAGGACCTTAACGGATTGCGCTCAAACGAACTGGCTATTGGCCAACAACTCAAAGTAAAATGATGCAATACCAACGTAGCAGCGCCTTGTTCAATGAGGCAAAGAAAGTAATTCCAGGTGGGGTAAACTCTCCAGTACGCGCCTTTAACGCTGTTGGTGGAACGCCTATTTTCCTCACGCACGCGAAGGGTGCGTACCTCTTCGATGAGGACCAAAATCGCTATATAGACTTTATTGCATCTTGGGGTCCCATGATTTTAGGGCATGCACACCCCAAAGTGGTCGCTGCTGTTCAAGCGCGAGCCGAAAAGGGAACTTCCTATGGCATTCCAACAGCATTGGAAACCGAAATTGCCAAACGTGCGCTTTCCATGGTGCCGCATATGGATCAAATCCGTTTTGTGAATTCAGGAACAGAAGCCTGCATGAGTGCGGTTCGACTGGCTCGGGGATTTACAGGGCGTGATAAAATCATCAAGTTTGCGGGTTGCTATCACGGACACGCAGACGCCTTTCTGATTCAGGCCGGTAGTGGCGCCGTTACTTTCGGTAGTCCAAACAGTCCGGGGGTCACAGCTGGCACGGCTAAAGACACCCTTCTCGCAGCATACAATAATTTGGAACACGTAGCTGAAATATTTCGCGCCAATCCAGCGAAAATTGCCGCCATAATCGTTGAGCCAGTTGCTGGTAATATGGGTTGTATTTTACCACAAGCAGGCTTCTTGGAGGGCTTGCGCAGTTTGTGTGATACACATGGCGCAGTTCTAATTTTTGACGAGGTCATGACGGGGTTTAGGTTGGCCCAGGGCGGTGCACAGGAATGTCTTGGCGTTCGCGCCGATTTGGTTACTTACGGAAAAGTTATCGGTGGTGGTTTGCCCGTTGGTGCTTTTGCTGCTCGAAAAGAAATTATGGATTTCTTAGCACCACTTGGACCTGTTTATCAGGCGGGTACTTTGAGTGGAAACCCTTTGGCCATGACAGCTGGTCTGACCATGTTAGACTTGTTGCACGCACATCCTGAAACCTATACAAGTTTGGCTGATAAAACCGCATTCTTGCATCGTGAGATGGTGCCGCTCTTGGAAGAGAAAGGACTTCCCTATCAAATCAATAGATTGGGCTCCATGATGTCGCTACATTTTACAGACACGCCAGTTGTGGACTTCGAAACAGCAGCCAAGGGCAATAATGATTATTTTAAAGCGTATTTCCACGGCATGCTAAAACGCGGTGTCTATTTGCCGCCCAGTGCCTTTGAAAGTTACTTCCTAAACGATGCCATAAGCCAAAAAGACCTCGAGCATACGCTGGAGGCCTTTTCAGAAACGTTAAAAGCGTTGTAAATTAACTTGGATCCAAAATCGCATCAATACGCACCACAGCTTCTTGCAAGTGATAGCGTGTGTTTTGATCGGTTGTGTTTGTTAAACTTGTGTTGATGGCGTTTTTAAGATTTATCAATTGCGCCCTGCTTACGCCTCTAATATCTGATTGACTAACGAGTACTCTAGTGCGATTGCTATAACGTCTTGCTGAACCCACTAGCGGCTCTTGGCTTTCTGTCATTAGGTATTCCAAACGATCGATATAAGCGCGTTGCAGGTTTCTACGGTAGATACCAATAGCCTTGTTGCTATACAATTCACGCCAAATACCTTTTCGAAGAGCTGTCATCATCTCTACCAGTGCATAGGCATCGCTGCCATTGAGTGCTTCATTTTCAGAAATACGCGCCAGTCGGTCAAAGCTCAACAAGCGGTTGAGGGTGCCTGTTTGCATGCGTCGCATGCGGTCAAGTACGCCAGCAAACTCAATCTTATTGAAAATCTCGTTGTCCAACATCCATGTTGGCGTTGTAAATAATTCTTCTTGCAAGAATTGCATACAAGCACGCTGGTGCTTTTTGTCAACATGTGTATACACCGCACCTTCTTGATCATAGGTTTTGTAGTATTCATACACACCGCCAATATTGGCCGCCACATGTCCCATATAACGATTAAACTGACCCAATACTTGGTTGTATAAATCTTGTAAATCGTCATAGTCCTTGCCGTCCTCTGCCGTCCATTCTATCAAGTTTGGCACAATTCTTTTGAGGTTGGCAATACCATAAGCACTTGCTTTTATGGCGTTATCGCCCAGATCCTCTGTCTGTGAACTGGGGTCAATAGGATTCCCAAATTGTTGACTTCCGAAACGATACATGGGATCGTCTTGATGTGCTAAAATCCATTGGTCTAAGGTTTCCTTTTCGTCCGCTGCCGTTTTAGCAGATGGAATCGGGCGGTAGCCCCAACGAACAGCATGCTTGTCATAAACCCCAATATCTGGCATCAACGAAACATCTCCGTCTCCTGGTTGTGCAATGTAGTTAAAACGCGCATAGTCCATGATGGAAGGTGCCGTACCGTATTTTTTGGTAAAAGCGGCAGAGCGTAACGAGTCAACAGGAAACGCAACACTGCTTCCCATGTTATGGGGTAGCCCTATGGTGTGTCCTACTTCGTGCGCAGAGACAAACCGAATCAAACGCCCCATAATTTCATCCTTAAATTCCACACCTCTAGCTTCTGGGTTTATGGCAGCTGTTTGCACAAAAAACCAGTTGCGTAGTAGGGTCATCACGTTGTGGTACCAGTTGATGTCAGATTCCAAAATTTCTCCCGATCGTGGATCACTTACGTGTGGACCATTGGCATTGGGAATTGGAGATGCCAAATAACGCACAACAGAATAGCGTACATCTTCCGGGCTCCAGTCTGGATCTTCTTCTAGTGTTGGCGGGTCTTTGGCAATAATGGCATCTTTAAAGCCTGCTGCTTCAAAAGCGACTTGCCAGTCTTCAATCCCTTGCTTCAAATAGGGAATCCATTTTTTTGGCGTAGCTCTATCGATATAATACACAATGGGTTTTTTAGGCGCTACCAATTCCCCGCGGTTAAATTTTTTTAAATCTTCATCTTTTATTTCCAAACGCCAGCGGTCTAAATAGCGCACTGTTTTGCTTTTTTGAACGTCTAGGCCGTAGTCTGTTTGCCCTCTTGAAAACCAACCTACGCGTTGGTCAAAGTAGCGTCTTTTCATTTGCTCTTTGGGCAGTAGAATCATGGAGTTGCTTATTTCTAAACTAATCGATGCCGTGCTCGAATTGGAGGGTGGTGCACTGGAATTGTAGGTTTTTACATGGCGCGCTTCAACGTTTAGCGGATAGCTTTTCAATGTATTGATAAATGATCTGGACTTATCCATGCTTGAAATCTTGTAGCTTTTTCTTCTCGAAGCGGGAAAGCCAAGTGCTTTTACATCCGTCTCAAAAAGCTTGTTAATCTCAATTACTGTGGAGGTAGAGTCTTTTCCAATGGATTTGATGTCAAACCTGTATAGAATAGGTTCGAAATTTGAATTGACAACGGCCTCGTGAATGGGCAAGGAGTCGGCTGCTACTACCTCGTGTGAGACCACACGAAGCAAGACTTTCTTGCTCTCTTTTTCCCAGCGCAAAACTTGCGTATTTTGTTTTCCACCTCCAAAGCCAATACCAGAAGCTGTCTTAGCAATTCGGGTAACCATCAGCATCTCTGCACCAAACAGGGAGTCTGGAATTTCATAATAGAATTTGTCATCAACCTTATGTACGTCAAACAATCCCTTGTCTGTAATGGCTTTTTTAGTAATGACTTTATCGTAAGGCTTAATACCGTTTTTATCTTCCTTTTTAGGTTTTGGCTTTTCCGTTACGGGTGGCTTTTTCTTTTTAAAAAGTTTGCCAAGCTGTGCTTGTGCGGGAACAGTAGTCAGCACCGCTAAACCCAGAAGAAGAAATGATATTTTTTTCATAAAATTTATTTAGTATGCTAATGTGCTGAAAATATGTAAGTTTTACAATAAAAAAAGCAGATGCTTTTTTAAGCATCTCATTCATTTTTTTATTGGATTTATAATCCACAAATCTTAAATCATGAAATCAATATATATACCCTTTGTGTTTCTTTGTGCTATTTCGTTATCAGCGCAAGAACAATATCTCGAAAAATTACCCGACAACCCAGATCCTGGTAAATGCTATGCAAAATGTATAGTACCTGATCGATATGAAATTGAAACCGACAGTGTACTCAAAGTTCCTGCACATGATAAACTGCGCGTTGTACCTGCTCAATACAAAACAGTCAACGACGAAGTTGTTATAAAGCCGGCATCTAAAGAGTATACATATATTCCGCCCACTTTTAAAACAGTGGTTGATACCTTTTGGATTGAAGAACCATACAACAAACAATATCCCGTAGAAGCTACTTTTGAAGATGCTTTTGAATCTGTAGAGGTAAGGAGAAAATCGGGGAAGTGGGTAGCTGGCGAAAACCCAGATTGCCCGTCCATAAACCCAGATGACTGTCGCATATTCTACTATAAAGAGGCGCCGGCTATTTTTAGAGAAGTTCCCGTCAAGCGACTTGTCACCAAAGCAACCAGCTCAACCAAGCATAAAGGCGGAAAATACAAACTAGTTAAGCGCGAGGTGATGGTTACACCCGCACGAACAGAAACAACAGATGTCCCTGAAGTAAAGCAAACTGTTGAGCGACGTGTTTTAGTAAAAGATGAAACAACGATGCCTGTAAATATTCCAGCAGTTTATACGCAAGTGGAGAAAAGAGTACTCGTTAAAAAGGGTGGCATGACTGCTTGGCGTGAGGTACCTTGTACCTTACCTAAAGATGCCATTATTTTACCTATTCATTATGAACTAGGTAGTGCAAAATTGACCTCGAAATCAACACGCATCATTGACAAGCATATCTTATCTCGTTTAAAACAGCATCCTAACGCAGTGATTGAAGTAGGTTCACATACCGATTCTCGTGGTGGTGAGGCGTTTAATAAAAATCTCTCAGAAAGAAGGTCAAAGGCTGTAGTGGAGTATCTCAATAAAAAAGGAATTAAAACCTCTCGACTGATCGCAGTGGGGTACGGCGAGTCAAAACTCTTAAACGATTGTAAAGACGGCGTTTCTTGTTCAGAAAACCAGCATGCAAAAAACAGACGAACAGAATTTAAGTTTTTCTAAAGCAGCGTAACCAACAAGGCATCGTCGGTTTTTTTGACTTCTGCAATTGATTTGCCAGTCAGCCCTTTGATGGCTTTGTCCCATTTTTTATTACTAAGCCCTGATTGTTCCTTGAGTGATGCAAGTGCAACGGGGCTTTCTTTTTTTAGCAAATCAACAACACCTTGTTCTTCTTCCGTGAGTGTTGGTCCTTTTTTCTCTGGACGCATCTGTGGGAAAAACAACACCTCTTGAATAGAACTGTTGTTGGTCAACAGCATGGTGAGGCGGTCTATACCAATGCCAATACCAGAAGTGGGCGGCATGCCGTATTCCAATGAGCGAAGAAAATCTTGGTCAATAAACATGGCTTCGTCATCTCCTTTTTCAGACAGGGACATTTGATCCTCAAAACGCTCCCGCTGGTCAATGGGATCGTTTAATTCCGAATAGGCATTGGCCAATTCTTTTCCATTAACCATAAGCTCAAAGCGTTCTGTTAAACCCGGTTTGCTGCGGTGTGCTTTGGTCAGCGGACTCATTTCTTTTGGATAGTCCGTAATAAACGTGGGTTGGATATAATGATGCTCGCAACATTCCCCAAAAAGGGCATCAATAAGCTTTCCTTTGCCCATGGTTTCGTCTACTTCCAGCCCCAATTTTTTTGCTGTTTCACGCAATGTGCTTTCATCCATTTCAGAAACGTCAATGCTTGTATGCTCTTTAATGGCATCTAAAATTGGGACTCGAGGATAGGGTGCCTTAAAGTCTATGGTATTCTCTCCAACGGTTACGGCAGCTACGCCATTTGCAGCGACAGCCACTTCCTCCAACAGCGATTCCGTTGTTTCCATCATCCAATGGTAATCCTTGTAGGCCACATAGAGTTCCATTACCGTAAATTCAGGGTTGTGGGTTTTGTCCATCCCTTCATTTCTAAAATCTTTGGCAAATTCATATACCCCATCAAAACCCCCAACGATCAACCGCTTTAGGTACAACTCGTTGGCAATACGGAGGTAAAGGGGTATGTTGAGCGCGTTGTGATGTGTCACAAACGGACGTGCAGCAGCACCCCCGGGAATGGGTTGTAATATGGGTGTTTCAACTTCGAGATAACCCCGGTCGTTAAAAAAAGAACGAATGGTATTGGTAATCATGGTGCGCTTAACAAAGGCATCTTTCACCTGCGGATTTACAATCAAATCCACATAGCGCTGACGGTAGCGTTGCTCGGCATCCGTAAATGCATCATAGGTGTTGCCTTCGGCATCTACTTTGGGTAGTGGCAAAGGACGTAGCGATTTGCTCAACACAAACAGCTGGTGTACCTCAATGGTTTTTTCTCCCACTTGGGTAGTAAACATGGTGCCTTCAATCCCTATGATATCGCCGATATCAAGAAGTTTTTTGTAAACGTCGTTGTACTGGGTTTTGTCTTCATCCCGGCATAAGATGTCTCTATTGAAATAGAGCTGTACCCTGCCTGTGGCATCTTGAAGCTCGGCAAAGCTGGCTTTTCCTTGCACACGCCTTGACATAAGCCTTCCGGCCATGCGTACATGTTGCCCTTGTTCATATTTCTCACTAACTGTTGTGGCGTAGTGCGAAACGTCAAAAGCAGCCGCTGGATAAGGGTCAATCCCTAACGCACGAAGTTTTGTTAATTTCTCTCTACGGACAAGTTCTTGTTCTGATAGCTCCTGCATCCCAAATTTTTCTGTGACAAAGATAACCAATGCACATGAGTTATTTAGATATCACGAATTTGTATCTTTGACTACCATGAGTTTATTTAGAGTCCTGCTGGCCATCCTATTTCCTCCACTCGCCGTATTGGATAGAGGCTGTGGCTCTATTGTTATCGTTTTTTTACTCACCCTTTGCGCATGGGTGCCTGGCGTTATTGGCGCACTCATCATTCTCAACCGACCGATCGATTATGAGCCCTAAGCCAAAGGTGCACGTCCGCCAATTAGGCTTGGTGACGTATGAGGCCGCAACGGCCTTACAACAGGATTTGTTTCAGCAAACCATTGACCAAAAAATCCACAACCGCCGAAACCCAGAAGACCAAACACCAACCCAACACCACTTACTTTTTCTTGAGCATCCGCCCGTCTATACGCTTGGTAAAAGCGGAGATAAAAACAACTTACTGGTCAATAATACCACCTTGCGAGAAAAAGGGGCAAGCTTTTTTAAAACCAACCGCGGCGGCGACATAACCTTTCACGGTCCTGGACAGTTGGTGGGGTATCCAATTTTGGATTTGGATTGTTTTTTTACAGACATTCACAAGTATCTGCGCTTTTTGGAGGAATGCATCATTGCTACCCTTGCCGATTATGATATCGAAGCCAGTAGGAGTAAGGGCGAAACGGGCGTTTGGATAGATGTTGACGGAGCCAATCCTCGTAAGATATGCGCCATGGGCATACGTACAAGCCGTTGGGTAACCATGCATGGATTTGCGCTAAATGTCAATACCGATTTGTCTTTTTTCGATTATATCATTCCCTGTGGGATAGCCGATAAGTCCATTACTTCAATGGAAAAGGAATTGGGTGCAGCTGTTGCTATGCAAGAAGTAATAAAAAAATTTGAAGGGCACTTCTCCAGAATTTTTGAGGCTGAAATAGCCTAGGGCATTTTGTAAAACCGCAGCTCTTGCCTGTTGTTTTGTGCCGCCAAATACACCGCCGATCCCGGAACCGCTTGACCCAACATTGCCCATTTGCGACCTATTACAGGAAAGCTATCCAGTAACTTGGCATCTCGATTAAAGATGTAAATCTTGTCGGACTGATTGTCCCAAATAAGGATATAGGTTCTGTTGTTGACCACCTGAATTTGCGGAGGCGCATAAACGCCAAAATCCAATTCCACCAACCAGTTGTTGATGCTTACTTTGTTTTCAGTAAGCGTGACCAACGTATTGCGATTTGCTGCAATGGTGTAGCGTGTTTCAAAGGGTAGTGCTGTTTTGGTGAGTTTTCCCGCGGTGCTTATTTTAATGAGCCTGTTCTTGTCGTCAATGCTCACAAAACCACTTTGATAGGGATATATATTTTGCGTTAATTTGACGTCTGTTGGTATTTTAATACGTGTTTTTCCGGTGCGGTGCAGCAGCTCTCCTTTTCCTGATTTTTGCACAAGTGCAATATAGTCTCGATTGCCAATGCGAATGTGTTTGGCTGGGTATTTCAGTGCGCTATTGCAATTGGTTTTGCGCCAACCGCTCACCTTTTTCATCCTTCTGTCATACATGCTCAACGTATTGCCGCTACTTAATAAAAGACGGTAGTTGCGTTGCTTGTCGTAGTCAAACACCGCAAGCGTGCTGGAAGCGCGCATCCCTTTTTTGATGAAGCCCGAAACCGCATTGCCGTTGCGATCCAAAACTTGAAAGCTTTTAGCGGTCGTAAAGGCCAGTTGCAGTCGTTTGTTGCGGTATAAATCCACTTGGGTCACGGGGCCTAAAATAGCATCATCAAGTTGTTTTTTCCAAATAATTCCGCCAGTAGTATCCAACAAATAGAGTTGGTTTTCCTCGTCTTGCACCACCCATTCCAAGGCTTGTGTTTTGTGGTTATGCACGGCATAGGGCCCCCAAATCACAGGCGTATCAAACGTTGCTGTGCCTGCCAGTTCAACGGCTTGTGCTTTTTTGCCTTGATCATTGGGTTTCTGTAGGCTTAATGCCACATAAAATACCTCGCCTTCAACCGTTCCCACATAGTCTGCTTGCCTAAATGTACCTAGCGCCACATCGCTCAATGTCGGCACCATTTTTTTTACTTGCGCTTCAAAATAGGCTGGTGCAGACCATCCCCAGAAACTACTACGGCTGGGTAGCGTTTTAACATAGGTTTTAAAGCGTTCGTTTTGTGTTAAAACATCGTCTTTGTTAAGTGCATAAATCACCGACTCCAATGCAGTCTTGGAAGTTCCCAAATAGAGGTGTTCGTTTAGCAATGTAGCAAAAGCATAGCTGTTTTGCTTTAGTATGGGCGGTAGCAGGTTAGTGATGGTATGCTCATCGGAAAAGGCATAGAGTGTTTGTTGTTCCGTTGTGAATTGCGCCT
Organism: Flavobacteriaceae bacterium; assembly: GCA_002862705.1. Taxonomy (GTDB): domain Bacteria; phylum Bacteroidota; class Bacteroidia; order Flavobacteriales; family Flavobacteriaceae; genus UBA7446. Next base: position 108,219 of record PKDU01000017.1, on the reverse strand, counting down.
TGGATTTTTTCGCTAAGGTTTGTTTTATATCGTCGGGTAGCTTGTTTGTTTTAATCAATAACACGGTTTCATTTCCAAGTTTTAGTTGGGCAAGCTGCGCAGTGCCTATCAGCAGCGAGTCTACAGGGGTTTCGGGCAAATTGTGTGTTGCCCTAAAGCGCAGTGCGGCTTTGTTATAGGTGTCTAAATCAAAACTAAAAGCTTGAACCGTATTGACGTTACTAGGAATATGCGCAGCTAAATCTTGCAAGGCACTGTCTTGGTTTTGGAGGAAGGACAGGCGAGAGGCACCGCTGGCATCCATCACGCCATAGGCTTGCATATACACCCCGTTGCTATTGACCGTTGGCACAATGGCGGTCCACTTGCTCCACTGCGACCACGGCACGGGGTTTATGTCGTTAAAAAGCGTATTGAAATACGGCGCAATGTCTTGAGACACAAAAAAAGTGTGATCTTCTGTGGCGTTGTCATAAAGCTGTTTGAGCTCAACATCAATACTGTTGGGAGTGAATCTAAGGCGAATGCTACTTTCCAGTAGCAATTTGCTGGGCGAGCTAAAGTGTAGGCTGTCCCAACTGGCGTAATAGGTTGGCGGATTGGTATTTCTTTTCAGCAGGCGCGTTTTGTTGTATTGTAGGGTGTCAACGGAAACGGTGTCGCTGTAAGCAGGTTTTTGTTGGCTAATCAACAGCGGAATAAGTTGGCCTTTTCCTTCGGGGTGAAAGCTCAATTGCCCGGCGGTGTTGGGTGCTATTTGGTTTAATTCTTCGAAGAACGCTGGCAATAGCGTTGCTGCTGCCATGGCAGCATCTTGTTGGTTGCTGTAATCATGCAGCGACTTAAAAGCGCTACTTTTCAGTACCACCACCGCATTATTTGGTAAATACCCCAGAAGGGAGTCGGTTGTGTTTTGTTTGTATTGACAGCCAATTAAAAGGATGCAGGCACCAAAGAGCAACAATCGATTCATAGTACAAATTTATAAATCTAAAGAGAGTTGTTTGGGCAATAATGCAAAAGTTTTACGGTGTATGTCAACAGCTCCATGTATTCGGATGCCATTGCGGTGTTGGGCGGTTGGGTAACCTTTGTTGGTATCCCAGCCGTAGTGCGGATGCTTTTGGTGGTAATCGAGCATGAGGTCGTCTCTGGTGGTTTTTGCCAGTATGGACGCAGCCGCTATGTTGCGGTATTTGCCATCGCCCCCAATGATGCAGTGGTGCGGAATGTCTTGGTAGGGCTTGAATTTATTGCCGTCTACGAGGATGGTTTCGGGTACGCGCGCCATAGCGTCTATGGCAAGCTGCATGGCCTCTATGGAAGCGTTTAGTATGTTGATTTCGTCAATTCTTTTGGGCGATACGTGCGCAATGCCATAGGCCAGTGCCACATTTTTGATTTCTTCTCTTAGGGCCTGGCGTTGTTTTGCGTTGAGCTTTTTGGAATCGTTGAGTAGGGGGTGGGTATAGGACGCGGGTAGGATCACAGCAGCTGCGGTGACAGGTCCTGCCAAACAGCCACGCCCAGCTTCATCGGTTCCACACTCTAGGGTTTGGGTAAGCTGTGTTTGCATCTAGGGTCTAAAATACAAAAGAAATGGGAGGGGAGGTTTAGGCGTAATGCTTAACGCTAAGTTAACAAAAAATCGTTTAAAGCCCAAGCAACTGTTGTTTTCGAAATCAATACCTTTGCTAAAACAGTTAAGCGTGCTGCGAATATTTCTTTTCTTGTGTTTTCCTCTCTTTGTTTTGGCGCAAGCCAAACCCCCACCAACAGGACCACAGCTGCCCAAACGCATCAATGAGAAAAAAATCACCCCTAATTCATCTAATGCAAACGCCTTAGATTCTTTATCAGTTAACGCTACTGACGCCGACATCAGCATTACAGATTACCTTATCATCAGTCAGGCCCGGGATACCATCCACGTGGATACCACGCTCACCATGGCCAAATACTACAAGTTCAACAGCCAGCGAAGCGATAACTTTGCCTATCTGCCACTGAACAACTCCGGCCAAGCTCTAAACCCCTTGTCCTTAGAAACGTGGCATAAGGAAACCGCACCAGCCGTTGGTTTTAAGGCCAAAGAAAGCCAACGCTTTCTGCCACATCAGTTTGGCTATTACCACGTGCCAACGCCGCTGTCCGAGCTGTTCTTTAAAACTACCCAATCGCAAGGGCAATCCACCGATGTGCTTATCACGGCCAATATCCACCCAAGACTTAACTATGCCATTGGCTACCGCGGACACCGCTCCTTGGGAAAATACCAACACCAAATATCGGGGCGCAGCCAGTTGCGCTTTAGCACACGCTATGAAAATCCCAACGGACGGTATCGCCTGCGCTTGCAAATCATGAATCAAAAAATTTCACAGCAAGAAAACGGCGGACTAAACGAAGCCTCCATCCAAGATTTTGAGTCGGGTGATGATGAATTTTTTGACCGAGAACGCCTAGAGGTAAACTTTGAAAATGCCACCAATAACTTTATCGGGAAACGTTACGTATTGGAACAAGACTATTTGCTGCTAAGCTCCAATGATTCACTTCAGACGCCTCGTTTGCGTCTCGGATACCGCATGCAAAGTGATATTCAAGACAATCGCTTTAGTCAAGACCAAGCCTATAGCGGTTATGGGGATTTGGCAGCTAACCTCACGAAGCCCTATGACCATGTATATTACAGCCTTCGTCAATTTGATGCCTATACCATACTCACAAGTCCTACCATAGGTTGGTTTTCGGGTCACATACGGCACCATAAATACAGCTATAAGGAAGCGGAACAACTTGTTAATCCCTCCATAAATGAAGATGCCTACGCCGTGGGTGGAGAATGGCGCAAGCGATTTGGTAGCTTGGATTTTCGTGCTTCAGCCGAAATCGGCATCAGCGGAGATCGCATTGGGAACTACGTATTTGGCGAAATAAAACAACCGCTGTTTTCGTCTTTTACGCTAACAGCTGGTTTGCGTTGGCAGCAACAGCATCCAGGGTTTGTGTTTGAGCAATTTACCAGTAGCTATGCTGACTACCAATGGAAAAACACACCTGAAATGGAGCAGCGTACTGCAATTTTTGCGCAACTCTCACACCCTCATTTTGGTAAACTATCCCTTACCACGACCCATATCAACAACTACGCCTATTACCTGCAGCCCGATGCTGCTTCACTTGCGGTAACGCCCATGCAGTTGACACGGGGTATCAATCTATTGCAATTGGATTTGGAAACGGGTGTTAAATGGGGCGTGTTCCGCATGGATATGAAACTACGTGGCCAACAGTTGAGCGATAATAAAGAAGTGATGCCGATGCCTAGTTTTATTGGACGTACGGCCTTGTATTATGAAGACCACTGGTTTGAAAATGCCTTATTCTTAAATTTGGGTGTTAGTGCACGTTATTTCTCTTCCTATAAGATGCGTGCTTATCATCCCTTACTCGCTGCGTTTGTGGTGCAGCCGCACCAAGAAATTGAAGGCTACCCTATTGTCAATGCATTCTTTAATATGAAAATCAGACAGACGCGTTTGTTCTTTGTCTTTGAGCATGTCAATGCCAACCGAAAAGCAGCAAATTATTACGCAGCACCTGGATATCCCTATCGAGATATGCTGTTTCGTTTTGGATTGGTTTGGAATTTCTTCCAGTAGCTTAGCCGTTTGGCAAGTCACCACCCTCTTTGATAGGCAATTTGGATGATCCCATCAAAAAGGCATCTACGTGATGGGCAGCCTCACGCCCTTCCGAAATGGCCCAAACAATTAGCGATTGCCCACGACGCATATCACCAGCAGTGAAAATATGGAGTACATTTGTTTGGTATTTTTCATTTCCTTTTACGTTGGTACGCTCATCTTGATCAAGACCCAAACGCTCGGCGAGCGTGGGCTCAGGCCCAGTGAAGCCAAGCGCCAACAACGCCAATTCACACGGCCATTCCTTTTCAGAATTAGGCTCTTCGATAAGTTGTGGTCTTCCGCCATCTTCTGGTTTCTCCCAACGCACGTTCACGGTTTTAAGCCCTTTTAAATGCCCTTTGTCATCAGCAATAAATTCTTTGGTCATGATGCTCCACTCACGGTGAATACCCTCTTCGTGTGAGGAAGTGGTCTTCAGCTTAAAGGGCCAAAATGGCCATGGATGATCTTCGGTGCGTGTCTCAGCCGGCTTGGGCATAATCTCAAAGTTGGTAACGCTAGTCGCGCCCTGTCTGTTCGAGGTTCCAATACAATCCGAGCCCGTATCACCACCACCAATAACAACTACGTTTTTGTTGCCAGCGTGCAAGGCGTCGTCTACTTCAGTTTGGCCGTCTACCCAGCGGTTGCTCTTGGGTAAGAAGTCCATGGCTTGTACTACGCCAGGTAGATCAGCTCCAGGAATGGGCAATCTTCTGCGGATGGTAGCACCACCACAAAGCACAACAGCATCAAAAGCGTCTAGATCGGTAACAGGCATGTTTTTTCCAACCTCAACACCCGTTTTAAACAGGATGCCTTCTTCTTCCAAAATAGCCAAACGTCTGTCGATAACGTTTTTTTCCATCTTAAAATCTGGAATACCATAGCGGAGCAATCCGCCTACTTTTTCGTCGCGTTCAAATACGGTAACCGTATGTCCGGCACGGTTGAGCTGTTGGGCAGCAGCAAGTCCTGCGGGCCCCGAGCCAATAACGGCAACGGTTTTTCCCGTGCGGCTTTCCGGCGGAACAGCTTTGATCCATCCTTCTTTAAATCCACGCTCAACAATATATTTTTCAATCATCTCAATAGAGACAGGTGGGTTGATGATGCCCAACACACAAGCTGCTTCACACGGAGCAGGGCAGAGCCTCCCCGTAAATTCAGGGAAGTTGTTGGTAGTGTGTAGAATACGAAGGGCTTTTTCCCATTCGTTGCGGTACACAGCATCGTTAAAATCGGGAATCATATTCCCCAACGGACAACCACTGTGGCAAAACGGAACACCGCAATCCATGCAGCGTGCGCCTTGCTCCTGTAGCGTTTCTTCGCTAGGAGTTACCGTAAATTCCTTGTAGTTCTTAACGCGGTCTTGAACAGCTATGTTCTGTTCGTTGACGCGCTCGTGTTCCATAAATCCTCTTAACTTTCCCATAATTATGCTTTTTGTTCTTGCGCCATGCGTTCAAGAGCTGCTTTATAATCGGTAGGCATTACCTTGATAAAGTGCTTTTGTGTTGTTTTCCAATTTTTTAATAGTTCAGACCCCAGTGGGCTACCCGTATACGTAACGTGATTTTGTATTAAGCTTTGGACGTGGTCGGTGTCGGCGTCGCTCAAGTCTTCTAAGCCAATCATTTCCATATTGAAGTTGCGATCGTCAAAAATACCGTCTTTGGCATAAATATAGGCGATTCCGCCACTCATACCAGCAGCAAAGTTGCGTCCTATCTTACCTAAGATAATGGCTTCACCCCCCGTCATGTATTCGCAACCGTGGTCGCCAATACCTTCAACTACGGCAATGGATCCTGAATTCCGTACACAGAAACGCTCTCCAGCAATTCCGTTGATGTAAGCCTCACCAGCGGTGGCACCATACAGCGCTACGTTTCCGATGATGATATTCTCTTCGGGCTTAAAGGTTGCTGTTTCAGGAACTTTGGCTACCAGCCTTGCACCAGACAGTCCTTTTCCAAAATAGTCATTGGCGTTTCCGGTTACTTCCATATGAAGTCCTTTGGTTGCAAAACAGCCAAAACTCTGACCCGCAGCTCCTGTAAAAAACAGCTTTAGCGTGTCTGGCGGAAGTCCATCACGTCCATGTGCTTTTGAAATCTCATTACTTAAAAGGGCGCCAACACTACGATTCGTATTCTTAATGTCAAACGAAAGTGTTTGTGCCTCTTTTTTAATGATGGCTTTCTGTGCTTTTGAAACGATTTCCACATCTAGTACGTTGTCTAGCCCGTGATCTTGTTTGCTCACGTTGCGTAGGGGTACGTTCTCCCCAACCTCGGGTTTGTATAAGATAGCTGACAAATCAATGCCTTGTGCCTTATAGTGCTCAATGGCCGTATTCATGTTGAGTTTTTGGCTTTGGCCAACCATTTCGTCAATAGATCTGAACCCTAGTTCTGCCATAATGGCACGCAATTCTTCTGCAACATAGTGCATAAAGTTGATGACATGCTCAGGCTTTCCTTTAAAGTTTTTACGCAGTTCTGGGTCTTGTGTGGCAATGCCCACCGGACAGGTGTTGAGGTGACATGCACGCATCATAATACAGCCAGAAGCAACTAGCGGGGCAGTGGAGAACCCAAATTCTTCTGCACCAAGCAAGCAGGCTACGGCTACGTCGCGTCCTGTTTTCATTTGCCCATCGCATTCCATCACGATACGACCACGGAGGTCGTTCATCACCAAGGTTTGTTGTGCTTCGGCAATTCCCAATTCCCATGGCAATCCAGCGTGTTTGAGCGATGTGAGTGGCGATGCACCCGTACCCCCGTCAAATCCAGAGATTAATACCACATCTGCTTTTGCTTTTGCAACACCAGCAGCAATGGTTCCAACGCCTACTTCAGAAACAAGCTTCACATTGACACGCGCCTCTCTATTGGCATTTTTAAGGTCATAAATCAATTGCGCCAAGTCCTCAATGGAATAAATATCGTGGTGCGGAGGTGGGGAAATTAAGCCAACGTAAGGCGTTGAATTTCGCACCGATGCAATGTATGGGTTTACTTTCGGCCCAGGCAGTTGTCCGCCTTCTCCAGGCTTGGCGCCTTGCGCCATTTTAATTTGAATTTCACGTGCGTTGGTCAAGTAGTGCGAGGAAACCCCAAATCGCCCAGAGGCAACTTGCTTGATGGCAGAATTACGCCACTCGCCATCTTCGTCACGAGTGAAACGTCTTGGGTCTTCACCACCCTCTCCCGAATTACTTTTTCCGCCAATACGGTTCATGGCTTTTGCCAAATTTTCGTGTGCTTCTTCACTAATCGATCCTAACGACATGGCGCCTGTTTTAAAACGTTTCACGATTTTGGTCCACGGCTCTACTTCCTCAATAGGAATGGGATCTAAATCTGTGAATTCAAACATACCACGCAAGGTCATCAGTTGCTTGGTTTGGTCGTTGACTAGTTTAGAATATTCCTCAAAGGTGTCATAGCTCCCTTTTTTTGTGGCCAGTTGAAGCTTGGCAATACTGGCGGGGTTCAGCATATGCGCTTCCCCATTACGACGCCAGCGATAGCTCCCGCCAATTTCAAGGTCAACCCCTTCACCAGCTGCTTTTTGGCCAAAGGCAAATTCGTGACGCTTGGCAATTTCTTGCTCAACTTCTTTTAGTCCGATGCCCTCGATGCGTGTAGCCGTATTACAGAAATAGGTATCGACAAATTTCTTGCTCAGTCCAAGCGCTTCAAATATCTGTGCACCTCTGTAGGAGTGTAGTGTGGAAATACCAATCTTGTTCATGATTTTAACAAGCCCTTTTGCAATGGCTTTGTTAAAGTTGGCAATGGCATTTTCAGCAGATAGTCCTTTGATGGCACCTTTTTCTACTTGGTAGACAATGATTTCATTAACCATGTAAGGGTTGATGGCACTTGCACCATAGCCAAATAAGGAGGCAAAGTGATGTGGCTCACGTGGTTCGGCAGATTCGATGATGATGCCAAACTTAGAACGCAAGTTGTGTTTCATCACGCCGTGGTGCACAAATGCACAGGCTAAAAGCATGGGCATGGGCGCCATGTCTTTGTTGATGCCACGGTCAGAAAGTATGATGATGTTTGCACCATCCTCAACTTCTTTTACAACGCTTTTTAACAGGTCTTCGAGTGCGCGTTCCAGTCCGTTATTTCCTTCCTTGGCAACGTATAGCGCTTTGACCGATTTGGATTTAAAATCATCATGCTCAATAAACTTGATTTTATCAAGGTCTTCGTTAGAGATGATGGGGTTTTGAATGTTTAGTTTTTTTGCGTGCGCCGGGATGACGTCAAAAATATTCGCATCGCTTCCCACAGACATGGAGGTGTCTGTTACAATTTCTTCACGAATTCCGTCAAGGGGTGGGTTGGTTACCTGAGCAAACAACTGTTTGAAGTAGTTGTAGAGCAACTGAGGTTTGCTCGACAGCACGGCCAGCGGCGTATCCGTTCCCATTGAGCCTATGGCTTCTTTGCCCAAGGTGCTCATGGGCGTGATTAGGGTTTTGATGTCTTCCTCTGTATAACCAAAGGCTTGTAGTCTTTTGATAAAAGGCTCAGCTTCAACCGGCGTTTTGTTACCTGTGTACGGAACCTCTTTGAGTGGCAGCAAATTTTCTTTTAACCAATCTCCGTATGGATGTTTGGCAGCAATTTTTTCTTTTACCTCACGGTCTTCAATGATGCGTCCTTCTTCCATGTCCACCAAAAACATTCTTCCAGGCTCTAGGCGTCCGTGAAGGGAAACATTGGCGGGATCAATATCAATAACGCCCGTTTCAGACGACATGACCACATAACCATCTTTGGTCACGGTATATCGCGATGGGCGCAGTCCGTTTCGGTCTAGCAGTGCACCGATAAATTTTCCATCTGTAAACGGCACACTCGCAGGTCCGTCCCACGGCTCCATGATGCAGGCATTGTAAGCGTAAAAATCTTTTTTGGCAGGATCCATAGACTGGTGCTTTTCCCATGCTTCGGGAACGAGCATCATCATCACTTCTGGGAGTGAGCGTCCTGAGTGAAGCAGCAACTCAACCACCATGTCCATAGAGGAGGAATCAGACTTGCCGGGAAGTACAATAGGCGTAATGTGCGCCATATCATCTCCAAAAAAGTCGTTTGCGAAAAGTTCTTCACGTGCCTTCATGCGCATGACGTTCCCGCGGTAGGTGTTGATTTCACCATTGTGGCACATATAGCGGAAGGGCTGTGCCAAATCCCATGTAGGGAAGGTGTTGGTAGAAAAGCGTTGGTGTACAAGTGCCAAGCGTGTTACAACACGTGGATCTTTAAGGTCTAAATAGAAACCTTCAATATCCTCGGGCATCAGCAGGCCTTTGTAGATAACCGTTCTGGTTGAGAAGCTTGGCAAATAAAAGTAGGTGCTCTGCGACATTTTGCTTCCAAAAACGCGATGCTCTGCACGTTTTCTTGCAATGTAAGCTTTGGTGTTGAGCTGGTCTTCTGTGAGTTTGCCAGTAGCATCTTTTACAAATACTTGTTTGATGTTTGGTAATGTCTGCGCGCCAATACGACCAATTACGTCATAGTTGGTAGGTACGTCACGCCATCCGATTATCGCCAAATCTTGACGGGCCAATTCTTCCTCAAAAATTTCGATGCAATGCGTGCGTTGGTTCAACTTCTGGGGAAGGAACACCATCCCAAGGGCATATTTCTGAGGCTCAGGGAGTTTAAACGAAAGCACGTCAGTTAGGAAATCATGTGGTATGTCTATGAGTATACCTGCTCCATCCCCTGTTTTACCATCTGCGCTCACCGCACCGCGGTGTTCGAGTTTGACCAAGATATCTAATGCCTTGTGAATGATATCGTTGGTTCTTTTGCCCTTAAGACTGCAAATAAAACCAGCACCACAATTGTCGTGCTCGTTTTCTGGGTGGTATAAACCTTGTGGGTTGGGTAACATAAAACAATTTTTCTCAAATATAACCGCTAGCTTTAGTTTTTAGTAAACACGAGCTGAGCAAATGTAGGCGTAATACAACATCCATAAAATTTAACTTAAAAATTATGAAATCACAAAAATAGAGACACTAAAATTAGTATTACTGGAATATAAATCAAATGTTATTCTTACTCCCTATTTTTATGGAGTCTGTTGTTTAATATAATAACCTTTTGGCAAATATACCCCATTTACTTGTGGGTTTAAAATCAATAAACATTAATTTAAATAATTTTTTAGTGGTTTTGATCAGCAAAAATTCCTTCGCCATATTGTTTTTTAAGCTCACTTTCATTGCTATATTTGTTTTTGACTTAATTCCAAACAATACAATATGGAAACCCTAATACTTGTAGTTTTTTTTCTAGGCTACTTGGCCATTACTCTTGAGCATAATTTAAAGATTGATAAACTCATACCTGCACTTGCCATGATGGCCATTTTATGGGCATTGATTTCGCTAACCCACCTGCCTGTTTTTGACATAGATACCGTCACCAGGAGTTTGCACGAAACACATATTGAAGAGATTTTACTGCATCATTTAGGTAAGACCGCTGAAATTTTAGTCTTTTTACTGGGCGCCATGACCATTGTTGAAATCATAGATTATTTTGACGGCTTCGCAACCATTAAAGGCTTTATACGAACACATGTTAAGGTCAGACTGCTCTGGATATTTTCCATATTGGCTTTTATTCTCTCTGCTATTATTGACAATCTTACCGCAACCATCGTCCTGATTACGATATTGCAAAAAGTAATTCAAGACCGCAACACACGTCTCTGGTTTGCAGGACTCATTATAGTTGCTGCAAATGCTGGTGGTGCCTGGTCTCCCATTGGAGATGTTACCACCACCATGCTGTGGATTGGCAAAAAAGTAACTACGCCAGAATTGATTAAATACTTATTTATTCCCTCCGTTGTTTGTATGGTGGTTCCTACGCTTATTGCTAGTCGATACAAAGCATTTAGGGGAACCATTAACAATAAAGAGGTAAGTGAAATTAAAAAATCACCTTTCGGATCTAGAATGCTTTACTTAGGTTTGGGCTCCATTTTGTTTGTTCCTTTTTTTAAGCAGATTACCCACCTGCCGCCTTATGTAGGTATGATGTTGTCTTTGGCCGTCGTATCTGCATTTGCTGAACTGTATAGTAGTGCCAAGTTCTCCCTGTCAAATATTGATGAAACAGCTGATGATCACGCCATTCACAGTCCCGTTCATGCGGCTTTGACAAAAATTGAATTACCCAGCATATTGTTTTTCCTTGGAATACTGATGGCCGTGGGTGCTTTAGAATCGTTGGGGCTATTGTTCAATTTTGCAGGCCAACTCACCCAAGCCATTCCAAATATGGACATTGTGGTTTCGCTTTTTGGAGTTATCTCTGCTGTAATTGACAATGTGCCGCTAGTAGCTGCCAGTATGGGAATGTTCTCTCAAGGACCCGATGATCCGATTTGGCATGCCATTGCTTTTGCTGCAGGAACTGGAGGCAGTATGTTGGTGTTTGGTTCTGCCGCTGGTGTTGTTGCCATGGGCATGGAAAAAATCAACTTTTTCTGGTACTTTAAAAAGATTTCCATTCTCGCATTTGTTGGCTTTTTGTCCGGGTATCTTACTTTTATGCTGATGCGTGACTATATTCTTGCCTAGTGGATTATGCGTCTGCTATGCAATGGCTATATGCACAACTGCCGATGTATCAGCGGGTGGGAAAAGCTGCGCTTAACCCCAATTTAGATGGCATAACCGAGCTTGCTGCACACCTAGGTAATCCCCATCAAAAATATAAAAGCATACATATTGCAGGCACCAATGGTAAGGGCTCTTCTGCGCACATGCTTGCATCCATACTTCAAGAGGCAGGTTATCAGGTAGGTTTGTATACCTCTCCCCACCTAAAAGACTTTAGCGAACGCATCCGCATCAATGGTGTTCCCATTAACCAAGACTATATCCTTGATTTTGTTGTTTCAAACCGCACATTTTTTGAGCGAGAAGCCTTTTCTTTTTTTGAAATGACCGTTGGTCTTGCTTTCGATTATTTTGCGAAGCAACAGCTAGATATAGCCGTTATTGAGGTCGGTTTGGGCGGCCGTTTAGACGCTACCAACATCATCACGCCAGCGGCCTGCCTTATCACCAATATAGCACTAGATCATCAGCAGTTTTTGGGTACAACTAGAACTGCCATCGCCAAAGAAAAGGGCGGTATCATAAAACCCAATACGCCTGTTGTTCTAGGCACCGACGATATGGAAACCTTTGCTGTTTTTAACGCCATAGCCAAGTCCTTAGACGCTCCGTTGTGTGTTGCAGAACAATATAATTACACTACCGATTTGCGAGGGAACTATCAGCAACAAAACATCAATGGGGTGGTTTCCTTACTTAAAAAGCTACCTTCTTTTAGGGTTTCAGAAGATCATATTCGCAACGGTTTGCAACAGGTACGCAAAAACACAGGTATTCGCGGCCGTTGGGAAATCTTGGGAACCAAACCCACAGTAATAGCTGATGTTGCGCATAACAAAGCTGGATTGGAAGCGGTCCTAAGGCAACTCACTTCGCTTCAGTATGATGCCCTTCATGTTGTTTTTGGTATGGTTAGCGATAAGGATGTGGGAGATTTAATAACGCTTTTGCCTGCCGATGCCACCTATTATTTGTGTGCGGCAGCAGTTCCTAGAGCTATGGATGTGCGCAGTCTCTCGCTGCATTTTAGTAATCATAAACGCAGTTTTACTTCTTATGAAAGTGTTAAGCATGCTTATGCTGCAGCGCAAAATAAGGCGTCAACTGAGGATGTTATTTTTATTGGAGGCAGCCTATTTGTGGTCTCAGAAATACTACCCTAAAAAAATAAATTGAACGTGGTTTGGTACGCCTGTTATTTTATATATTTGCACCCCTCGGGCGCTTAGCTCAGTTGGTTCAGAGCACCTCGTTTACACCGAGGGGGTCGGGGGTTCGAATCCCTCAGCGCCCACATCAATCACAATCCTAATGCAAAGCATTGGGATTTTTTGTTTTCAAAAAGGAAGAATGTTTTATTTCAGACTTTTTTAAAACAAAAAATGTGCACAATGTGCAAAGGGTTGTATTTGCAGGAGCGGTCGAAACGGGAAGATCAATCCCTCAGCGCCCACATCAATCACAATCCTAATGCAAAGTATTGGGATTTTTTGTTTTTAAAGGATTGTATTTAGGCGAGTCCCTAATGGAGTTAAATTCCACGCCTACCCTTTTATCTCTTAATATTTACAATATCTTTGCAACAGTTTAGTTTTATAATTAAGCAAGAGGTATATGTGTGGAATTGTAGGATATATTGGTTATCGTGATGCATACCCCATCATCATCAAGGGTTTAAAGCGCCTTGAATATAGAGGGTATGACAGTGCTGGTATTACGCTTTTTGACGACTCCAGTACAGTCGTTAAAACAAAGGGAAAGGTTTCAGACTTAGAGCAGACTGCTGCTTCCCATGACAACAAGGGTAAAACCCTTGGAATGGGCCACACACGCTGGGCCACGCACGGAATTCCATCAGATTTAAATTCCCACCCACACCTTTCCAACTCAGGAAAAATAGCCATTGTTCACAACGGTATTATTGAAAATTACGCCGCGTTAAAGAAAATGTTGTCAGACAACGGTTTCCACTTTATATCGGATACCGATACTGAAGTACTTGTAAATCTTATCGAGTTCATCAAGACGTCCCAAAACCTAAAGGTTGGCAAGGCAGTTCAAATTGCACTAACTCAAGTAGTGGGTGCCTATGCTATTGCAGTCATTGATGCAGATCGCCCAGGGGAAGTAGTGGTTGCCAAATTGGGTAGTCCATTGGCCATAGGAATAGGTAAGGATGAATATTTTATTGCCTCCGACGCTTCGCCTTTTATTGAGTACACCAAACGCACCATATATTTGGACGACAACGAAATGGCAGTTATTTCTAGGGAGCAAGGTTTTAAGATGTATTCTATCATAAACGATAAAGTTATCACGCCCATAATCCAAGACATTCAGCTATCGCTAGAAACCATTGAAAAGGGCGGTTTTGATTATTTTATGCTTAAAGAAATTCACGAACAACCCCACGCTATAAACGATACTTTTAGAGGGCGGCTGTTGGTGGATCAGCGGCGAATCAATATTTCTGGCATAGAACACAACAAAGAAATATTTAAAAATGCATCGCGCATTACCATAATCGCTTGCGGAACGTCATGGCACGCGGGTCTGGTAGCAGAATACCTGTTTGAAGATGCAGCACGTATTCCTGTTGAGGTGGAGTACGCTTCTGAATTCCGTTATCGCAATCCTGTGATCAATAAAGGAGATATTGTTATTGCTATTTCCCAATCTGGTGAAACTGCCGATACCCTTGCGGCCATCAAGCTTGCCAAAGAAAATGGCGCTTTTGTATTTGGTATTTGTAATGTGGTAGGTTCTTCTATTGCTAGGGCTGCTGACGGAGGTGCTTACACACACGCTGGTCCTGAAATAGGTGTGGCGTCTACCAAGGCGTTTACCACGCAGCTTACCGTAATTATCATGATGGGGCTGCGCTTAGGACAGCTTAAAGGAACCATTGATAATGCTGATTTTGATCGTGTTGCCAAACAATTAGCTGCACTTCCAAAATTGATAGAGAGTGTGTTGGCTTACGACAAACAAATTGAAAAAATTGCTCGTGAATACAAAGACGCTTCAAACTTTTTGTATTTGGGTAGGGGGTATAATTTTCCCGCTGCGCTTGAAGGCGCATTAAAGCTTAAAGAGATTTCTTACATCCACGCCGAAGGCTATCCCGCAGCAGAGATGAAGCATGGCCCCATTGCCCTAATTGACAAAAACATGCCCGTGGTGGTTATCGCAACCAATAAGGGACATTACGAGAAGATTGTTAGTAATGTGCAAGAGATAAAATCGCGAAATGCCAAGATCATTTCAATCGTTACTAAAGGCGATGAGAGTGTTAAACTGCTTTCTGATCACGTGATTGAAATTCCCGAAGTTACAGAAGCTTTAGTGCCCATATTGGCCTCTGTTCCGTTACAATTGCTATCCTATCATATCGCCATCATGCGCGGTTGTAACGTTGATCAACCTAGAAATTTGGCGAAGTCTGTCACGGTGGAATAGCCATTATTCAATAAAAACACCGTCTTAAAGTACGCACAAGAAATCACCTTGTTTTCGTCGAAAGTAGCACCCAGAGCTTCCATTTCTCCATAAGGTTGTATATTGTTGCTATGCAGTCCAAAACCACTTCACGGCTTCATGAATACATCTCTTTTTTAGCGGATACAAAATCGCTTGCTTTTAAGGATTACGATGCCCTTCACCAATGGAGTGTTGATAACCAGGCGGCCTTTTGGGAAAGCATCACCCAATTTTTTAAGGTAGATTTTGACACCCCTTACGAGGAGGTTTATGTTCCAGCAACCCCTTTTTGGAAAACCAAGTGGTTCACGGGCGCACAACTGAGCTATGCCCATCATGTGTTTCGCAATGCTACGCCCGCGCAGCCTGCGATAATCTACCAAAACGAGACTTCTGAGGTGGTTGAAATCAGTTGGCAACAACTTATTGCCAAAACCCACACCCTACAGCAGCAGCTAAAAACGCTTGGTGTTGTCAAAGGCGATGTTGTGGTATGCTATGGTATCAACAGCCCAGAAACGGTTGCTGCCTTTTTGGCTACCAATGCCTTGGGTGCGGTTTGGTCCTCTTGTTCTCCCGACTTTGGTACCGACGCCGTTTGTGAACGCTTTGCCCAGTTGTCTCCCAAAGTGCTATTTGCGCATCAGCAATATGCCTATGGCGGGAAAGTCTATGATATCAGCACAAAAATCAAGACCATTAGCGATTCCATAGGTGCTATTCAAAACACCTTATTGCTCGATGATCATCTAAGTTTTGACGATGCCCCCGTAGCCATAAATCAAATACATATTGAACCGGTTTCTTTTTCAGACCCCATCTGGGTTTTGTTCTCTTCTGGCACGACGGGAAAGCCCAAGGCCATTGTTCACGGCACGGGCCATATGGTATTGGAGCACCTCAAGGCCTTGGCCTTACACCAAGATGTGAGGAAAGGGGAGCGGTATTTTTGGTATTCCACTGCCGGTTGGATGATGTGGAATTACGCATTAGGTAGTTTGCTGTGCGGTGCAACACTTTGTTTGTATTCAGGTGCGCCGACCTTTCCTATCGCCGACCGTTTGTGGCAGTTTGCACACAAGGCCAGTATCAATCACTTTGGTGGTGGGGCGGTTTATTATCAGCAGCAAGCCGCTTCTCCAAGCCCATTTATCACCCAAAACGACTTTTCTTTCTTAAAAACAATTGGTTCTACAGGGTCTCCCATGTCGGCAGCTGTATGCAGGGAATTGCAAGCGCTTTTTCCTTCAGCACAGGTAATTTCGCTCAGTGGTGGTACAGACGTATGTACGGCATTTGTAGGGGGTCATCCCGACCTACCCGTAATCCCCGGCGAAATACAATGCAAGATGCTCGGCGCTGCCATAAGCGTTTGGGACAATGACGCTAAGGAGGTTGTCCAAACAGCTGGTGAGTTGGTGCTTACCCAAGCGTTTTTATCAATGCCGATTTATTTGGTCAATGACCCCGAATATAAACGGTATGCTTCCAGTTATTTTTCCAAATTTGAATCCGTCTGGCATCACGGCGATTGGGCTGCCATTACCGCAACCAACGGTGTAATTATCTACGGTCGTTCTGATGCAACGCTCAATCGTTCGGGCGTGCGTATCGGCACTTCTGAGTTGTATACTGCGCTGTCGCAACTCGAAGCTGTTGAGGATGCCTTGGTAGTGCACCTGCAACATGAGCAACGGGATCAATTGCTGCTATTTATTCAAGCAGATGAAGCTGTAGCTAATGCTGTCATAAAGCAACACATCCGAAAAAGCTGTTCGCCGAGGCATGTGCCCGATGCAATTTATACGACTCCCGAAATTCCCTATACCATTAGTGGAAAAAAGGTCGAGATTCCAATCAAAAGAATTTTAATGGGAGAAAAGCCTGAGGCGGTGATTTCATCAGATGTCCTGAGAAATCCCAGTGCGATTGATTGGTATGTTGATTTTACTAAAAAACTTAGATAGAAGCGATAACGCCTTGCATATAGGTTTCTTGCTCTTCGGCAAGTTCTTTATCTACCAAAATACGACCACTGTGCTCGTCAGTGATGATTTTTTTGCGTGTTGCAATTTCCATTTGGACCTGTGGTGGAATGGTAAAGAATGAGCCACCCGATGCACCACGGTCAACAGAAACAATCGCTAGACCATTTTTAACAGATGCACGAATGCGCTGGTAAGCATTTACAAGTCTTTCGTCAGCCATCTTTTCGTATGCTTCAGATTTCTTGAGTAGCAACTTTTCTTCCTTTTGCGTTTCCGCAAGGATGGCGTCAAGCTCATCTTTTTTATGCTGAAGGTGGTTTTTGCGTTCGTCTAGTTTGGTTGTTGTTTCCGTAACAGACTCGTTCTTTTGTTCAATCAAAGCTTTTAGCTGGTTGATTTGCTTTTCAGCTAATTGAATTTCAAGCTCTTGGTACTCAATTTCTTTTGTCAACGACTCGTATGCACGGTTGTTGCGAACATTTTTTTGTTGTTCGTTGTATTTTTTGATGAGCTCTTTTGAAGTTTCAATACCTAGTTTTTTGGCTTTGATTTCGTCTTCATAAGCAGTAACCTCAATGCCTAGGTTGCTTAGTCTTTTGTCCAGACCTGCAACCTCTGCCTCCAAATCTTCTACCTCTAGCGGTAACTCACCGCGTACGTTTCGTATTTCGTCTATGCGTGTATCAACCAGTTGTAGGTTGTATAGTGCTCGTAGTTTTTCTTCGATAGTTGTTTCAACTTTCTTTTTTGCCATAGTTTAGAAGTAATGAACAGGATTGGTATCCGTTTTTGATGAAATGAACGCAAAATTAGGGAAATTTTCGTTAAGATGCTTCATAATTGTTATTTTGGTGAATTGCTCACTTTCATAGTGTCCAACATCAACAAGCAAACAGCTTTCTTCAGCCCTAAAAAAATCGTGGTATTTAAGGTCTGCAGTAATGTATGCATCAGCGCCCTGAGCCATGGCACTTTCAATGGCAAAGCTGCCTGAACCTCCCAGTATGGCCACACGCTTGATGTCTTTGCCTAGCAGCGCACTGTGTCTAAAGAACGGCGTGCCTAAAATATCTTTTAGCTTTTTCAAAAAATCGGGTTCTTGCATGCCCTTAGGTAGCGCTCCAATACAACCCATGCCCAAATCAGACCTGCTGTTTTCCAATGTTGTAATTTCATAAGCGACAGTTTCATAAGGGTGGGCGTCCAACAACGCAACAATGACCTTGCTGTGGAGGTGCTTGGGAAAGATCATTTGCAATTGTATTTCTGCTGCCGTGTGGCGCGATCCGCTTGTGCCAACAAAGGGCTTACTCCCTTCAAGTGGCTTAAAACCACCCTCCCCCACTACGGTAAAGCTAAATTCGTCATAATGGCCCATTGCGCCGGCACCTGCTGCAAATAAAGCTTTTTGCACCGACTCTAGTTGTGGGTTGGGTACATAAGTATTGAGTTTTTGTATGGTTCCTTTAGCAGGCTGAATGACGGTTCTGTCCCTCAACTCCAATGCGTTGGCCAAACCAGCGTTAACGCCATCGCGTTGTACGTCAAGGGCGGTGTGAATGGCATAAATGGCTATATCGTGCTTAATGGCTTTGGTTACTGCTCTAGAAACATAGGACGAATCGGTCAGTTTTTTTAACCCCTTAAAAATAATAGGGTGGAAGCAAACCACGAGTTCACATTTTTCGGCAATGGCCTCATCAATCACCTCTTCCAGGGCATCGTGCGCTATGAGTACCTTTTTAACTTTTTGTGCGTGGCTGCCCACCAGAAGCCCTACATTATCAAAGTCTTCGGCATAAGCTAGTGGTGCCCATGTTTCTAAACAAGATGTTATTTCGCGTACTGTCATAGTTCCAAAGATAAAAGTTCTACTTTTGTTTTTATGGCAATTTGGAGAAAAGCATTGTTTCCCTTTCAAATTTTATTTGCCGGAGCCGTTTTGCTTCGTAAAAAGCTCTATGCTAAGGGTGTTATTTCACGCTATGTGGCACCCATTCCTACAATTGTGGTTGGAAACCTTGCTACTGGAGGCACTGGAAAAACGCCTATGATCGACTTTCTGTTGCGCCATTTTTCCCAAAAAAAAGAATTGGGTGTGTTAAGCCGTGGGTATGGGCGTAAGTCCAAAGGATTTTTAACAGTCCACGCCAATGCCCCTTCGTCTGGGGTGGGAGATGAACCCCTCATGTTGGCACAAAAGCATCCAGCAGTATTTACGGCTGTTTGTGAAAACCGACCCAAGGGGATTGTTCAAATGCTTCAGCAAAACCCCAGGCTAGAAGCCATTTTTTTAGATGACGCCTTACAGCATTTAGCCCTGCATCCTCGTTTTAAAATAGTGCTGACTAGCTTCCAAAAACCTTGGTTTGACGATGCCTTACTCCCTGTTGGTAACCTCAGAGAGCCGTCGTCCGCAGCAAGCGATGCCGATATTGTAGTTGTTACCAAATGCCCAAATACCATTGATGCAGAAAGCAGCACAGCGTTTAGGGTACGCTTGGGTCTATTGCCCCATCAAGCGTTGTTCTTTACGACACTTGCATATGAAACCCATGTGCGTGGCTCAAGCACATTGCCATTAAAAGAATTTGTCAAGAATACTTTTGTGCTTATCACCGGAATTGCCAATCCAAAACCTTTGGTTGATTTCTTAAAAGATCAAGGTGCTGACTTTACGCATTTGTCTTATCCAGACCATCACGATTTTAGCAAAAAAGAAATTGCTTCCCTTAAAGCGATGCAGCAGCCCATTTTAACAACCGAAAAAGACGCCGTACGCTTGGCTACTTTTGCGCTTAAGGAGTACCATACCATCGGAGTTGGGGTAAGGTTCTTGGACAACGAACAAGCCTTTCTAGACTTGGTCCAATCGGCAATTGACAATTAATTATTGAATGTGCTTGTGCGCTTTGTAGGAAGAGCGTACGAGTGCCCCACTTTCCACATGGCGGAAGCCCATTTCTTTGCCCAATACCTCGTATTTTTTGAATTGCTCTGGTGTGATAAAATCAGCAACAGGCAGGTGTTTTTTAGACGGTTGCAAATACTGCCCAAGGGTAATGATGTCTACTTTGGCCTCGCGTAAATCTTCCATTGAGGCAATAACCTCTTCTTCCGTTTCGCCAAGACCTAGCATCAATCCAGATTTTGTGCGGTGGACGCCCTGCTCTTTGAGGTATTTGAGTGCTTCTAGGCTTCTGTCGTATTTTGCCTGAATACGCACTTCGCGCGTAAGCCGACGCACAGTTTCCATATTGTGTGATACCACTTCGGGGGCAACTTCAACAATACGATCCAATAAATCTTCTCTGCCCTGAAAATCGGGGATTAAGGTTTCAAGGGTGGTGTTGGGGTTCATTCTGCGAATGGCCTTTACGGTTTCGGTCCAAATGATGGTACCTTGGTCTGGCAAATCGTCACGGTCAACAGATGTAATAACAGCATGCTTGATGCTCATAATCTTGATGGAGCGTGCTACTTTTTCTGGCTCTGCCCAATCCACAGTATCGGGTCTTCCTGTTTGAACGCCACAAAATCCGCATGAACGTGTACAGATGTTTCCTAAAATCATAAATGTCGCTGTACCCTCGCCCCAGCACTCGCCCATATTGGGGCAACTGCCGGAAGTACAAATGGTATGCAGCTCGTATTTGTCTACCAGTCCGCGTAATTCCGTGTATTTCTTACCTGTAGGAAGTTTAACTCTTAACCATTTTGGCTTGGGAGCTCTTACGGGCGCTTGTTTGGTGGTAGTTTCTGACATATAGCAATTTAGCTTACAAAATTACGAAACAGTTTCACGAATAAAAAATTACGAACAAGTAAACGCAACTAAAACCCATAAGAAACAAAATACCCAACACACTAGCTACTTGGAGCCACTTTTTTGGTTGGTGTTTTAAAGGGATATGTTTACTGGTTACCAGCCGCAAATTTAAGGCTGCATAGAAAGGCGCTGTTATAAATGACAGCACGGTGGCAATTTTAACCAATAGCCCCATTTCCGACGCTAAGAACACAAAAATCAAACAAGTACCGAGGGTTAAAATCACCAACCAGCTTTGTTGTTTTTGTAAAATAGGGAGCCTTAACAGCTTTGATGTATGCGCCATTACTCTCGGTGAAGCATCTAGTGTGGTGAGCGTGGTGCTGACCATAGTGGTAAGGGCCGCCAAGGCAATAACCACAAACCAGCCACTGCCCATAAGCGATGTGTAAAGTCCAATCAGCTGACCTGCAAACGAAGCACCGTTTGGTGAGAAAGAAACGCCTGTGCCATACATCACAGTTGCACCGAGCACAATAAAACACAGCCCCAAAACAAGCGTAACCAAATAGCCGATATTAAAATCAAAGAGTGAAGACGCTAAACTCGCTGATGGGTTTATTTTTTTCTTTTCTATTGCCCAAACCGAATGCCAAACCGAAATGTCCATGGGTCCCGGCATCCATCCCATAAAGGCGATAAGAAATGTCCACTCCATCGTGTTTTCAGGCAGGCGTTGTACGATGGGAACATCTGTGTTTTGACCCAAAGCAAATAGCACGGCCACCAAGGTGCTGATGCTTAAAACCAATACAATAATTTTCATGCTTTTGTCTAGCCAACCATAGCGACCGCGCCATAATACAGCAAAGCAAAAAAGCGCGATAATAACGGATACCCACATATTGGCATCTACGCCCAAAAGCCTTGCAGCTATGCCAGCCGTTACGGCTGTTACAGCTGCTTGAATGGTGAACATGGTTCCTAAATTTAGAATATAGTAGACTGCCAGAATTCCTTTCCCCAAGCGTTTATAGCCTTCTAAAAGGCTCTCACCTGTGGCCATCGCGTAGCGGGGTCCAAATTGGAAGAATGGGTATTTGATGATGTTGACTAACAGCAATGCCCAAATCAGGCCATACCCAAAATCAGCACCTGCTCTGGTGGATTGTACCAGATGCGACACGCCAATGGCAGCACCAGCAAAAAGCAATCCAGGGCCTAGCTTTTTAAAGATTGAAACCACCTTAGTTGTTTTGAGTTGCTAAAATTTCAGCCAGTAACTTTCTTGCACGCATCAGTTTGACTTTAACGGTACTCTCGCTGCTGTTGAGCTTTTCAGCCATTTGTTTGATGCTCAATTCTTGGAGGTACTTCAATTGGATCACTTCTCGATAGCGGGGCTTTAAGTTTTTGATGGTATTTAGTAGTGTTTCTAGACGTTGTTTGCGAATCAAATCGTCTTCTGGGCTGGGGGCGCTATCGGCAATTTTATGTGCTACTTCCGCACCAGCTTCTGTAGTAAAGGCGGTACTCGTTTTTTTTCGTATTTGGTCGATGTGTAAATTTTTAGCGATGGTCGTAAGCCATGTTTTAAAACCAAAGGCTTGGTTATACGTCATGATTTTCTCAAATGCCTTTCCAAAACACCTAACGGTCAGGTCTTCGGCTTCATTTTCGTTTTGGGTACGCTGTAGCATAAAGCCATATACATCGTTCCAAAAAAACTCCAATAAATACCGAAACGCATGCTGATCACCCTCTTGTGCCAGCTTGATTTTTTCGATAAGCGCAGTTGCTTCTGCCACTGAATTAGTTGTTTTTTGGATCGGGAGGCGCGCAGTCCGTTTGCTGATTGGGCAACTTTCCACAAAGGCTACAAGCTTCTCCTTCTTTATTTAGAAAGGGGCTTTGACTTGCGCAAGTTCCAGCAAATTCGCCTCCCTTTTTAGCCCATATTTTTATGGCGATACCAGCAAAAGCAAGGCCCAAAAGTATCAAGGTTATTAAAAAAAGTTCCATGGTTAAAAGTAGCTAAAATATTATTGTATTAGATTGACTTCGGGTTCTAGTGAAATACCAAACTTTTTTTCAACGCCTTCCATTACCAATTTGGCGTGTGCCCAAAGCGATTTTCCAGATGAAGTTCCGTAATTCACCAATACCAAGGCTTGTTTGTCGTGCATGCCTACTTTACCCTTTTTGAGTCCTTTAAAACCGGCTTGTTCAATGAGCCAACCTGCAGGAATTTTATCAAAAGCACCGTCTATTTTGTAGTGGGGCATATTGGGATATTTTTGAAGCAAACGTGCCGATTCCCCTTGAGCAACAATGGGGTTTTTAAAGAAACTACCGGCATTGCCTAATTTTTTTGGGTCGGGCAACTTACGTGTTCTGATTTGAACAACTGCTTTTGCAACGTCTCCAATGTTGGGTTTCTTAACGCCCATTTGCGTTAATGTTTCTTTTACATTCCCATAGTCTATTTTTAGACGGTGGTTTTTTTTGGTCAAGGCCAATCGTACTGCTGTTACTACGTATGCGTCTTTTAAATCGTTTTTGAAGGCGGAATCTCTGTATCCAAAAGCACAGTCTTTAGCACTGAAAATTCTGGACTCTCCCGTCTTGCGATTGATGCACACGGCATCGTAAAAAACATCGCTTAACTCAACGCCATAGGCGCCAATGTTTTGAATGGGTGCAGCACCAACCAGACCAGGGATGAGGCTTAAATTTTCTATGCCTCCCAGGTCATTGGCAATACACCACATGACTAAATCGTGCCATACCACACCTGCTCCTGCTGATACTATGGCCATATGTTCGCTTTCGTTGATGATGCGAATTCCAGGAATTGAAATTTTAATAACGGGTCTTGAAAGGTTTTCTACAAATAAGACGTTGCTTCCACCTCCAAGAATGAGCGCATCTTTGAAGGCGTCTTCTTTTAGCTTTTCTTGTAAGGCCAAGCTAGAGGTTACTTCAACAAAAAGCGGTGTTGATGCCGCAACACCAAACGTATTGAACTCTTCTAATGAAACCTTATCGTTTTTTTTCATGGGCTTATTTTTGATAAGCGTCTAATCCAAGTTTTAAAACGGTAATGGCTCGAATTAGTTTTTCTGAATTTAGTACAAATGCGATGCGTATCATGTCTTTACCTGCTAAATCACCAGAGAAAAATCCATTTGCGGGCGCTACCATAAGCGTTTCGCCCTTGTCTTGGAAAGACTCCAGCATCCACTTAGCAAAATGGTCGCTGTCCGTGACGGGAAGTTTGACCAAGCAATAAAAAGCACCTTTGGGTAAGGATACCGATACGCCTTCAATTTTATTTAAATGCGCAATTGCGGTCGTCCTTCTTTTTTCATATTCTTCGACGGCATGATCTAAATATTGCTGCGACTCGTCAAGAGCAGCCTCACAAGCGTGTAGTGCAATGGTGGGCGGGCATAACCTTGACTGGGCAAACTTTAGCGCAGCATGTGTTACTTGCTTGTTCTTTGTGATAAGGCAGCCTATTCTAGCGCCACACATGCTGTATCGCTTAGACATGGAGTCAATGAGTATGGCATGCGCTGACAGATTTTCCAGCTGCATTACGGAGATGTGCTCGTGACCGTCGTAAACAAACTCACGGTACACCTCATCAACAATAAAGAATATATCGTGCTTTATGGCCAGTTGACCCAAACACTCAAGCTCCTCTTTGCTGTAAACATAACCAGACGGATTGTTTGGGTTGCAAATGAAAAGTGCTCTTGTCTTAGAAGTTATTGCCGCTTCTATGGTTTCAATATTGGGGAGTGAAAACTGACTTTCAAACGATGATGGAATGCCTACAACCTTAACGCCGCATGCTGCTGCAAATGTTTCATAGTTAGCGTAAAATGGTTCCGGGATGATAAGCTCGTCGCCTTCGTTGGTGATGCAGTCTAAAGCCATAATAATGGCCTCGCTAGCCCCTGTGGTTACCAGAATATCTTCTGCATCAATTTCAATGTCGTGCTCTTGGTAATAAGAAACCAGCTTATTGCGGAACGAAACCGCTCCCTCAGAAGGTCCGTATGCAACGACGTCATCTGAAAAATTTCGAATGGCTTCTAATGCGCTTTTGGGGCTAGCCAAATCAGGTTGCCCAATGTTTAGATGAAATACTTCAATACCACGCGCCTTGGCCATATTGGCTTGCTTGGCTAGCTTTCGAATGGGTGAGGTGGGTAAGTTTGCACCTTTCTTTGAAATAATCGGCATTGAAATAGTTTGCCCGCAAAGATGCGAAAAATCAATGTTTTATGCGAGGATTATTCTTCGGGTTCTTGCTCTACAACTTCCCCTTTGATCTTAAGGGCCACCATAGGGACAGAAGCATTGGAAGCAACCGTGATGGTTTTTCGAATGGGCCCAACACGCTCTGTATCATATTTTACTTCAATGATATCAGATACGCCAGGTGCAATGGGTGCATCTGGTTTTTTGGGAATGGTACAGCCACAAGAAGAACGTACTTGCGTAATCTTAAGTTCAGACGTTCCCGTATTGGTAAACCTAAACTGACGGATGCCATCTTCTCCTTTGAGAACCGTACCGTAATCAATGGTAAGAGAGTCAAATGTAATGACAGCAAAGTCTTGAGCATAAGCTGTTAAACCTAATGCAGCAGTGAAAAAAAATATACATATTCGCTTCATGACAATAAATTTGGTTCTACTAAAATAAGCATTCGTGCCAATTGTGCAAAATTAGGGCTTTCAATTTCACTACTCGATGCCTACATTTGCGCATAATAAGCACTAACGCATGTCCATACCATCAAAATTCACACCAAAAGACGTCGAGCAAAAGTGGTATGACTACTGGACAGCGAATAATTATTTTCGTTCTACACCAGACTCCCGCGAACCCTACACCATAGTGATTCCTCCACCAAACGTGACGGGCGTACTGCACATGGGACATTTGATGAACAATACACTTCAAGATGTATTGATTCGTCGCGCACGCATGCGAGGATACAACGCTTGTTGGGTGCCAGGTACCGATCATGCCTCTATTGCGACAGAAGCAAAAGTGGTAAACAAGCTTAAAAGCCAAGGCATAGACAAGAATGAAATTGGACGAGAAGCTTTTTTAGAACACGCTTGGGAATGGACACATGAACACGGTGGTATTATTCTCGATCAATTAAAAAAATTAGGGTGCACTTGTGATTGGGATCGCGCCAAATTTACTCTCGACCCCGAAATGTCTGCTTCTGTTATTAAGATCTTTGTTGACCTGTATAACAAAGGAATGATTTACCGTGGTTTTCGCATGGTGCATTGGGATCCCGAAGCACAAACCACACTTTCAGACGAGGAGGTCATTTACGAGGAGCGACAAGGAAATCTTTACCACATCGCGTATGCTATTGAAGGCAGCGACGAAAAAGTAGTTGTAGCCACAACAAGACCTGAAACCCTTTTTGGTGACACGGCTGTTGCCATTCATCCGGAAGACGAACGTTATCTAGCACTGCATGGTAAAAAAGCCATAGTCCCGATTGTTAATAGAGTTGTGCCCATCATCAAAGATGCATATGTCAGTTTAGAGTTAGGAACAGGCTGTTTGAAAGTGACCCCGGCGCATGATGAAAATGACAAGGCCTTAGGCGAAAAGCACAAATTGGATGTTGTTGATATTTTCAACCCCGATGCCACCCTCAACCATCAAGGCTTGCATTACCAAGGCAAAGACAGGTTTGAGGTACGCAAAGCCGTGGTAAAAGAGTTAGAGGCCGCTGGTGCTCTTGTAAAAATAACCCCTCATGTACACAAGGTTGGTACTTCGGAAAGAACAAAGGCCGTTATAGAGCCTCGTTTGTCTGATCAATGGTTCTTGAAAATGGCAGATTTAGCCAAACCAGCTATTGACGCAGTTGAAGAGGACGATGTACAATTGGTGCCAAAAAAGTTTATCAACACCTACCGACACTGGATGAACAATATCCGTGACTGGAATATCTCAAGACAGCTGTGGTGGGGACATCAAATCCCGGCGTATTACTATGGCCCCAACAGCGAACATGTGGTGGTAGCTGACACCAAATCGGCAGCCCTTGAAAAAGCAAAGGTCGACAGTGGTAATGCAGCACTGACGTTAGATGACCTTCATCAAGACCCAGATGTGCTTGATACGTGGTTTTCTTCATGGCTGTGGCCCATATCGGTTTTTAATGGTGTGTTGGAACCTGACAATAAAGAAATCTCCTACTACTACCCCACACAGGACTTGGTTACAGGTCCTGATATTCTTTTCTTTTGGGTAGCAAGAATGATCATGTCTGGCTTTGCCTTACGCGACGAAAAACCATTTTCCCATGTTTACCTCACAGGACTTGTTCGAGATGGGCAAGGAAGAAAAATGTCCAAGCAACTCGGTAATTCTCCCGATGCGATTAAACTTATGGAAACCTACGGTGCCGACGGCGTACGCGTGGGCTTACTTTTAAGTGCGGCGGCAGGGAATGATCTGTTGTTTGACGAAAACCTTTGTCAACAAGGAAAAAACTTTGCCAATAAAACTTGGAATGCTTTCCGATTGATACAGCAATGGGAGGTAGACGAAACCTTAGAAACATGTGCTACTGCAACTGCAGGTATTGACTGGTACTCAGCCAAGTTTCAACAAACATTGGCTACCATTGATGACCACTTTAGTAAATACCGCATCTCTGATGCCCTAATGTCCACGTACAGGCTTATTTGGGACGACTTCTGTTCTTGGCTTTTGGAAATCGTTAAGCCGGCTTACAATACGGGAATTGATCGTGAGACCTATGCAAAAGTATGTGTGCTCTTTGAAGATAACTTACGCCTTTTGCACCCCTTTATGCCCTTTCTGTCAGAAGAACTGTGGCATGCGCTTAAAGACCGTGCCAAGGACGAAGCTTTGATTGTTTCGGATTGGCCAACCCAAAAAAGGGTTGATACAGCTATTTTAGACCAATTTGATCACACAGCGGCCTTAGTCGCACAATTGCGAACTGTTCGCAAAGCGCAAAACATTTCTTTCAAAGAGCCGTTGGACTTGGTGGAAACTACCCAAGACAATATTTCACTAAGACCTATAGTTGAGAAGTTGGTAAATATTCAAACTTGGGATACATCGGCAAAAGCACCGGAGCAAGCAATTTCATTTAGGGTAAACGCACATGAGTATTTTGTACCTGTAACTGCTTCTAATATTGAGGAGGAGCGCAACAAGATGGAAGAAGAACTGGCTTATCAAGAAGGGTTCTTGCGTTCAGTGGAAAAAAAGCTAACAAACGAGCGTTTTGTTTCAAATGCACCTGAACAAGTTGTGGCAATCGAACGAAAGAAAGCGGAGGATGCGCAAACCAAAATAGCGGCACTTAAAGCACGCCTTTCAGCGCTTTAATTTTTTGACGCAATAAGCGCCACACCCCCTTTTACGAATTGCCCTTCTTTAACAAGCACGGGTGTTTCGATGGGTAGGAATACGTCAACTCTAGATCCAAACTTGATAAAACCAGCATCTGTTCCTTGCGTAACCGCTTGTCCTTCTTCGGCATAGTTCACAATACGTCTAGCTACTGCTCCTGCAATTTGGCGGTAAAGCACTTCGCCATAAGTTGGGTTATCAACCACAATGGTGGTTCTTTCATTCAAGGTTGATGATTTTGGATGCCAGGCAACAAGGTATTTACCAGGGTGGTATTTACTAAACACAACCTTGCCAGAAACAGGATATCGGGTTACGTGTACATTTAAGGGAGACATAAAAATAGATACCTGTAGTCTTTTGCCCTTAAAATATTCGGGTTCCTCAACTTCTTTTACGATAACCACTTTTCCATCTACAGGCGATACAACGGCGTTTTCAAGTGCAAGAGGCGGTCGGTCGGGATTTCTGAAAAACTGCAGTATCAACACCAGAAATAAAAGCAATATAAGTTGGAGTGCGATACGCAACCACTTAAGGCCTATAAACTGCTCTGCCAATAATGCAGCCACGGCTATGATTACAAAACTTACGATGATGATGGTAAAGCCTTCTTTATGAAACATAAGCGAATAAATTCAACAATAATATATATATCGGTGCAGCTAATATCGAACTGTCGATGCGGTCGTAAATTCCACCATGTCCTGGCAAAATATTTCCGCTGTCCTTGACGCCACAAACCCGTTTTATTTTCGATTGTACCAAATCTCCTAATGCGCCTGATATGGCAGTCACCACTAAAATTAGGACCCAACTGTATTGGAAATTTTCTATGTCAGCGGCATACAATAGAGCTGCCGTAGCAACAAGGACTCCGCCTAGGCTTCCCTCAATTGTTTTATTGGGCGAAATGCTGGGCGCTAGTTTTCGTTTTCCAAACAATGAACCAATTACATATGCGCCAGTATCGCTTAGCCATATAATACCAAAAAAATACAGCACATAGATGGGATTGGATTTTCCTAACTGCGCGAGTAAGAGCAATGGTATACAGATTTGAAACAAGCTCAAAAAATACACAGCTGCTTTGCTGTAACGCAACTGCTTTGAATTGCTAAAAAAACCCAACATTCCCAAACACCCAACAACTGCTACGCCAACTAGATAAAGGTGGTATTCGAGGTTTACTTGAACCGCAACATAAGTAAGGGGAAAGAAAAGGTAGCTTAAAATAATTTTTTTGTTGGTAATTTTTTGGAGTTCCCATTGCGCTATAATTGCAATTAGAAAAAGCACCACAGTAAAAAGGGTAGCATCTATGTAAAGGCTGCCTAGGAGCAACCCAACATAAAGAAAAGAAGTTAAAGAACGAATTAAAAAATTCATGAAAAATCTTCAAGTAAAAGCAAGTACACTTCCTTGACACTACTCCCATAGTTCATGTAGTTTTCGTCGCTCATCACGTCTGTTTTAAATTGCTTTATTGAGGTGATATTTAACGGAATATTATCGGCATAGCGATGTTTGATGCTTTTCAAACCTTCAGAAACGGTTTTCGAAAACTGACGTGTGCCAGCCAGAATCAATAAAGTTTCTGGCAAGTCTGCCAATTTGTTGGAACCCAATTGACGTTCGCAGACCACAATACTTCCATCGTAAGCTACTAAGGATTCGCAGCTGCATAGCATGACTTTTGCGTTGAGATTAGTTTTGGTAAGTGTAATACCAGCGTCTATTTTTTTTGTTAGAACGGGCTCTAAACAAAACAACTCTCGTATTTCGGTGGGATATTCATTTACAAAAGAAAGATAGGCATCTTTTGCATCTTGTAAAGTTTCACAATAGACAAACTTTCCGCCACAAGCCGTGAACTTTTTTGCAAATGTTTGTTCGATTGGAAGTTCTTTGGGTGGCATGTGTGGCCCCCGTTCTTCCTCAACGACCTCTTCTTTGGGAGTCGTTTTTTTTCCAAAAATATTTGACCAGAACTTACTCACGCATTAGGGTTGTTACACAAAGGTAACAAATCGTGAATTAGTTGGCATCATTTGTTTTTGTAGAATCTTTCGCCTTGACTGTTTTAACGGTCTTTTTGGCCGCTGCTTTTGGCTTGGCTGCTGCTTTTGGTGCTTCAGCCTCTGGTTTTTCAAAAGGTCGCTTGCCAAAAATACGCTCCAGATCGTCCTTAAAAATGACTTCTTTCTCCAGCAGGTACTCTGCAAGTTCTGTTAGCTTGTCTTTGTGTTTTTTGAGTAGTTGTATGGCTCGATTGTATTCTTTTTCGACAATATGAGAAATCTCCGAATCGATTGTTTTAGCTGTTTCTTCCGAATACGGCTTGGTAAAACCATACTCGCTATCGCTAGTTTGATAATAGGTAATGTTTCCAATCTTATTGTTTAAGCCGTAAATGGTTACCATGGCTCTGGCCTGTTGGGTAACTTTTACCAAGTCGCTTAATGCGCCTGTTGAAATTTTATTGAATATGATGCTTTCAGCAGCCCTACCACCAAGCGTAGCACACATTTCGTCTAACATTTGTTCTGTGCGAACGATTTGTCTTTCTTCGGGTAAATACCAAGCCGCTCCTAAGGATTGTCCTCTGGGCACAATGGTAACCTTAACAAGTGGTGCAGCGTGTTCCAACATCCAACTAACAGTAGCGTGACCTGCTTCGTGAAAAGCGATGGTCTTCTTTTCTTCTGGCGTAATGATTTTACTTTTCTTTTCAAGTCCGCCAACAATACGGTCAACAGCATCCAAGAAATCTTGACGCCCTACTTTTTTCTTGTTTTTTCTGGCCGCAATCAATGCCGACTCATTACATGCGTTGGCAATGTCGGCTCCAGAAAAGCCCGGGGTTTGTTTGGCCAAAAAATCAACATCTAGTTTGGTGTCTGCCTTCAGTGGCTTTAGGTGCACTTTAAAAATTTCTTTACGTTCATTTAAATCGGGAAGGTCAACATAAATCTGTCGATCAAAGCGTCCGGCACGCATCAATGCCTTGTCTAATACATCGGCGCGGTTGGTGGCGGCAACAACAATCACATTGGTGTTGGTGCCAAAGCCGTCCATTTCGGTAAGCAGCTGGTTGAGCGTATTTTCACGTTCATCATTCGAACCAGTAATGTTATTTTTCCCCCTTGCGCGTCCAATGGCATCAATTTCATCAATAAATATAATGGCGGGTGATTTGTCTTTTGCTTGCTTAAACAAATCACGCACACGCGACGCACCTACGCCCACAAACATTTCAACAAAATCAGAGCCAGACAACGAAAAGAAAGGTACTTTGGCCTCACCCGCAACAGCCTTGGCCAGTAAGGTTTTTCCTGTGCCAGGAGGTCCTACCAATAAGGCACCTTTTGGAATTTTCCCACCCAACACAGTATACTTTGTTGGATTTTTTAGAAAATCTACAATCTCTTGAACTTCTTCTTTGGCACCTTCTAAGCCTGCAACGTCTTTAAATGTTATTTTAACATCGGTTTTTTCATCAAACAGTTTGGCTTTCGATTTGCCAATATTGAATATTTGTGCGCCACCGCCTCCAGCACCGCCACCAGACATACGTCGCATGATAAACAACCACACGGCAATGATTAGTATAAGTGGTAAAAAGCCAAGTAATACATCCAGCCAACGGCTTTCAACCGTTTCAAATTCATAGGAAAAGGAAATGCCTTTTTCTTCAGCGGCTTCTAACTTCTTTTGGAAAAGCTCGAGGTTACCAACCTCAAATTGGTAGTGCGGACCACTGCTGTTTTTACGACCCAGTAAGTCCTTTTTAGTGGCCTTACTGTGTTTGGTTTCTGTAAGCGCAGTTTCCGTTAGGGTCACTTGTGCGGTCTTTTTATTGACAACAACAACCTTACTTACTTCGCCATCGTTGAGGTAGTTTTCAAAGGCCGAGATATTAATTTTTTGGTCGCTAGACATGCCGTCGCTGCCGCCAAAAAATGACATACCAATAAAGAAAAGTATGATACTCGCATATAGCCAATAGGAATTTATGGCTGGTTTTTTAGGTGGTGTTTTTTCTTTTTTGGCCATGTTTTAGTGTTTAGACTCTATTAGCGTTTGCTTGGCATCGCCCCAAAGCGATTCAATGTCGTAGTGAGAACGTGTTTGTTTTTGAAAAATGTGCACTACAATATCCACAAAATCCATCAATATCCATTCACTTGTCTCAAGCCCCTCAACATGCCAAGGTTTTTCCTGAACGGCTTTACTTACCCCTTTTTGAACGGCTCCAGAAATGGCACGAACTTGTGTGTTGGAGTTACCTGAACATACGACAAAGTACTTGCATACGTTGTTTTCTATTTCACGTAAATCTAGAACGTTGATGTCTTCTCCTTTTACCTCTTCAATACCTTCAATTATGTGCGTTAGAAGCGTATCCGTATTTTTTTTCTTTGTCATGCAATACTTGTCAGTGTAAATGTAATTGTTATTTGCAAAATTACTTCACAAAACGCATACTTTTGTATATGCTAATAATCAAACTTAGTGCCACCCCCTCCACCAACAGCTTTTTAAAGCAGTGGGTGCAGCAAAGCAAAGCACATGAAAGCATAGCGGTTTGGGCGGAACACCAAACCGAAGGACGCGGTAGGATGGGAACAAAATGGCTTTCAGAAGCTAACTTAAACCTGACGGGCTCAGTCTATGTAGGTAATACAGCCCATCATCAAAACAACACGTTTAACCTAAACAAACAAGTGTGCCTGGCCATTGTGGATACCCTTGCACCCCTAAAAATTCCTGAATTGCGCATCAAGTGGCCAAACGACATTTTGTCAGCCAATAAAAAAATAGGTGGTGTTTTGATTGAACCCATCATGCGTGGAAAGCAAATGACAGGCGTGATTGTCGGCTGCGGACTTAATGTAAATCAAGAAAAATTTGACCCCTCATTACCCTTTGCCGCTTCCATTAAATCTAGCACAAAACAAAATCATGAAATTGGTCCTTTGTTTGAATTATTAGCAAAAAATATTACAGCCGCTGTTCTTTCTGATCAAGTAGACCACGAGCGCTACCTAAGTGTGTTGTATAAAATAAATGAGATGTGCGCTTTTAAAACCAAAGACGGCGCTTCCTTTCAAGGGAAAATTACGGGGGTGTCACCAGACGGGAAATTGGTGGTTGTTAACGAAAATGGAGACACTAACGCTTATGAAGAAAAAACGTTGGTCTTTACAGCTTTCCAGTATTAGCAATAAGTGCTTCGAGAAACTGGGTGAGCGGTTTCTTAACCATCATTTGCATCATCGGATTGATGTTGCCCTCAAATACCAATTGAATTTTTGTCTCTCCGTCAACCGCTTCCAGGTTGGCATGCAACTCAAAGGGAACGTTTCCGCCATCAGCTGCCATAACAATCTGCGTATTAGGTGTTTGTCGTTCTAGTTTTAACGGAATTACGGGCATGCTTCCTAGCTTGAAACTAAAGTGCTTTTCGTCTTTTATTTTGAAGCTCGCTTCCTCAGGCATAAGCTGTTCGTAGGTGCTTGCTCGTGTGAGTTGTTCGAAAACGTCTTCAATGGGTTTTGCTACCGTAGCAATGCTGCTTTCTAGTTTCATTTTAACGATTATTTAGGTGACCAAAGCGCCGGTGCTTTACGCCATTGTTTTAATACTTCTTCTTGCTCTGGCTCAATATATCCAGCTGCAACTGCGGTTTCTATCAATGTATTGTACCCAGAAAGGGTCGTCAGTTCAACCGCTGCATCTTTCATATTCGCTTCAGCAACATCAAATTCATAGCTAAAGAGGGCTAACATACCAAGGACATTGATGTTTGCATTCCGTAAGGCATCGATCGCTTGGAGGCTGCTCTTACCCGTACTGATTAAGTCTTCAACCACAACAGTTGGTGCACCAACATCATATTGCCCTTCAATCTGATTTTGTCGCCCGTGTTTTTTAGGTTGGGGGCGTACATACATAAACGGTAAATCAAGCGCTTCTGCTACCAACATACCTATGCCAATGGCACCCGTTGCTACACCCGCAATGGCTTTTGTTTGTGGATAATTTGTTTTGATTTCGTTTGCCATCGCTTGACCCAAAAACCTTCTTATCTCTGGAAAAGAGAGTGTTATCCGATTATCACAATAGATTGGCGACTGCCAACCGCTGGCCCAAGTAAATGGATTTTTGGGTTCAAGCTTTATTGCTTTAATTTGTAATAGGTATTCTGATACTTTTTTTGCGGTAGAGGGTTCCTTAGGCATGGCGCAAATGTATAAAGTTTTTGTCAATCAAAAGGAGATAATCCTCACCTCAACTGCTCCGAAAGGAAATGGAGTAAAAGTCCTGCCCCTAACATCAACGCCTTTCAAAAAAATATTGCGCATCGTGCGTACAACGCGCATCAAACGACTTTATCTAGTTCACGAGAATCCCAAAAAACTTTTAAGCGGCTTTAAAAAAAAGCTGCCCGTTACCATTGCTGCTGGTGGTGTAGTGCAGCATGAAAACGGGAAACTGTTGTTTATCTATCGCAAAAAAAGATGGGACTTGCCCAAAGGAAAAGTCGATAAGGGTGAAAGCCTTCAGGACGCTGCCAAGCGTGAAGTAAAAGAAGAAACAGGGGTTAAAAAAATTAAAGTCGGCAAACTTGCTGGTATAACCTATCATATATTTAAACGCAACAACCGTTATCAACTTAAAGAATCGCATTGGTTTTTTATGAAATCAAGTTATAAGGGTACTTTAGTTCCTGAAGTCAAGGAGGATATTACCAAGGCAAGCTGGAAAAACAAAGACAAAACAGCCAAAGCAATCGAAAAAACGTACCCAAACATTGCGTATTTGTTCGACAAATCGAAGCTTATGGAAGTTTTATTTGGGAAGGAATAAAGGTGCTGTAATCGCCATTGTTGCGAATAAGTTCGCGTACAATACTACTGCTGATGTATGATGTTTCAGCGGAGGTTAGCAGAAAAACCGTTTCAATATTAGACAAATGCCTATTGGTTCTAGCGATGGCTTTTTCAAATTCAAAGTCACCATTGTTGCGTACACCACGTAAAATAAATGCCGCATCAATTTTACGACAAAAATCAATTGTCAGTCCATCGTAAGCAGCAACGGTTATGCGTGAATCTTGCTTAAAAAAGGTATTGATAAAGGCAAGGCGCTCCTCTAGCGAAAACATATATTTTTTCTCGCTGTTTTTTCCAATTCCAATAACGATTTCATCGAAAATCTTGACACCGCGTTCAACGATGTCTAGGTGCCCAACGGTAAAAGGATCAAATGAGCCAGGAAATAGTGCTCGTCTCATGCTTCAAAGGTATTGTTTTTTAAACAGCTGTTGATCATGTCCACAATCAAATCTCCTAATGCGATACCTGCGTGTTGGGCTTGCATGGGCAATAAACTTTGTGCGGATAGTCCAGGAATGCTGTTGAGTTCTAGAAAATAAGGAGTGTCACCCATAAAAATAAAATCACTTCTGCTAATGCCTTTTACGCCCAATACATGGAATACTTTTCGCGCCGCTGTATTTAGGTTCTGCAATTGTACAGGCGACAGTCTGGCTGGTGTTATTTCCTCAGATTTTCCCTCATATTTGGCGGCATAGTCAAAGAAATCACTATGTGTAACAATTTCAGTGGGTGCCAAAACCTGAACGTTTCCTTGATATTCAATTACGCCTATGGAAACTTCTGTTCCCGATAAGTAGCTTTCAATCAATACTTCATCGTCTTCGTCCAGTGCCGTGCGAATGGCTGCTGACATTTCTTCTAGCTTGTTGACTTTGACAACACCAAAGCTGCTGCCGGCCTTGTTAGCCTTTACAAAGCAGGGCAGCCCAATGCTTGTAGCTAGCGTTTTGCTGTCCCAATCCGAATTGGAATTAATAATGGTGTTTTTTGCCATGGCGATGCCGTGAGGACGAAGTTTCTCTAGGGTTTTGTGCTTGTTGTAAGTCAGTTTAGACACCGCTGCAGCGCAGCCCGTGTAGGGCACTTTTGCGCTGTCTAAGATTTTTTGAAGTACGCCATTTTCGCCTGGCGCACCGTGAACAGCAATAAAAACGGCATCAAAAACATATTTTTTTCCTTCAAATTGATAAGAAAAATCAGTTTGATTTAGCACCAGAGTGTTGCCTTCGTGGTTAACAGTCCACTTTTCAGCAGCGATCACTACGGGTTTTACATCAAAAATATCATGCGGGATATTATCGATAACAACCTGTCCACTCTTAATCGAAATAGCATGCTCGGATGTGGTTCCGCCCATTACTACAGCAATGTGCTTTTTCATACCGCAAATATCATTATTTTTGGACTTCATTGAAACACCTTATGCTTCGCTTCTTACGTTTTTTATTCAGCAGGACCTTTTTTTGGAACTTACTTTTGGTGCTTATCGCTGTTACAGCGCTGTTGCTATTGACTTTTTATGGACTCAATTGGCATACCCGGCAAGGTAATTTTATTGAAGTTCCTGACCTAAATACCATGACCATTACAAATGCAGAAGCGCTTTTGCAAGACCAAGACCTCAATTATGAAGTTATTGATTCAGCTCGATTCAACCTGGAATATGCCCCTTTTGCTGTAATTGAGCAAACTCCGCTTGCAGGCGAATTGGTTAAGAAAAATAGAAAAATATATTTGACACTAAATCCAGCTAACTACAACGAGGTAACTCTACCTGATGTTATTCAAATCACACGGCGTTCTGCGGAGTCAACCCTTCGCGCAGTGGGTTTGGAAATAGGTGAAATTTTATATCAGGACAATATCGGTAAAGACATGGTTTTACAATTGCGTTATAACCAAATGCCTATTGCGCCTGGCGATAAGCTTCCCAAGACATCGCGGGTGGATTTGGTATTGGGTAATGGCAAGAAACCAGTAGAGTAGTTATGGAGCAAGAAAGCAATTTTGATGCACTTCACGAACACTACTCCTTTGGTGCAGATGCTGGTCAAGAGCCCTTGCGGGTAGACAAGTTTTTAATGAATCGCATCGAAAACGCCACGCGTAACAAAATCCAACAAGCAGCAACAGCTGGCTATATTCACGTAAATGACCAAGCGGTTAAGTCTAACTATCGCGTAAAGGCCGGCGATGTAGTTCGTGTTTTTCTAGCACATCCTCCACATGAAGATTTACTTGTACCAGAAGATATGCCACTTGATATTGTATTTGAAGATGACAGCCTTTTGGTGGTCAATAAAGCTGCTGGCATTGTGGTGCACCCAGGGCACGGAAATTATACGGGAACGCTTATAAACGGACTTATTTATCATTTCGACCAGCTCCCTAAAAACAGCAATAATCGGCCGGGGTTGGTTCACCGTATTGATAAGGACACTTCTGGACTTTTGGTCGTAGCTAAAACAGATAAAGCCATGGCGCATTTGGCGCAGCAATTTCACAACAAAACATCTGAGCGCCAGTATTTGGCACTTGTTTGGGGTGATGTTGCAGACGAAAAAGGAATGGTAGACGGCCATTTGGGTCGTGACCCAAAAAACAGGTTACTGATGACCGTTTTTCCAGATGGAGATCAGGGCAAGGTTGCCATTACCCATTATGAAGTTGTAGAGCGTTTTGGATATGTGACTTTGATAAAGTGTGTATTGGAAACAGGGCGTACGCACCAGATTAGAGCACATATGAAGCACATAGGGCATACCTTGTTTAATGATGCCCGCTATGGGGGTGATAAAATTTTAAAGGGCACCACATTTACCAAATACAAGCAGTTTGTGGACAACAGCTTTAAGCAGTTGCCACGTCAAGCACTACACGCCCAAACGCTCGGATTTGTGCATCCCGAAACAAAGAAAAAGATGTCTTTTGAAGCGCCTTTGCCTGATGATTTTAGCGGGGCTATTGAAAAATGGCGCAACTATGCCCAACACCAGCACTTGGGTAATTCCTGAAAGTGTTATCAGTTTGTTTTATAGGTGTAAGTTGAAAACTTGATTTTAGTATCGTATTTTTAAAAAAAAAATAGTGATGAAAATTCTTATTTCGCCCGCCAAGTCACTTGACTACACAAGTTCGCTTCCAACTGCTGAAATCAGCCAGCCAGTATTCTTAACTGAAGCTGAAGAACTCAATGCTGCACTACGCCTAAAGAAGCCGTCAGACTTGCAAGCGCTCATGGGCATATCTGAAAAATTAGCCGCCTTAAACTGGGAACGAAACCAAGATTTCGCAACGCCTTTTACGGCTGATAATGCACGCCCCGCTGTGTTCGCATTTAATGGAGATGTTTTTACAGGTTTAGATGCATATACATTAGACGAAGCCGCTCTTGGAGTGGCACAAAGCAGCCTTCGTATTTTGTCGGGGCTTTATGGTCTCTTAAAACCATTGGACTTGATGCAACCCTATCGTTTGGAAATGGGCACCTCTTTTGGCATTAATGGAGCTAACACCCTCTATACTTTTTGGAAAGCTAAGCTAACCGCTCATATGAAAAAAGAGCTGACTGCAGATGAATTGGTGCTAAATTTAGCCAGTAAAGAATACGCTAGTGCCATAGATTTTAAAGCACTCGAAAATCCTGTGATCAGCCCAGTTTTTAAGGATTTCAAAAACGGTAAGTTCAAAATCATTTCCTTCTTCGCAAAAAAGGCAAGAGGTTTAATGACACGATATTTGTTAGAAGTAAATGCAGCTACAATTTCAGATGTATTGGCTTTTGAAGCCGATGGGTATGCCTACAGCGAAGCAGAAACTACAGATGCTACTGCGCCTGTTTTTGTGCGCTGAGTTTCCTTTTCTTTTTAGGTTTAAGCCTTCTAACACCATAACTTTTATTGACAATCTTACCGCGGCGGGTTTTTTTATCTCCTTTGCCCATGGTTTAGTTATTAAGCCCTAAAACATGTTAGAAAACAGGAACGTACAGATGTAGTCTGGTAAGTAAAACAGATTTAGGGACTGATTACGTTCTAAAGGTACAAATTTACATTTAAAAAGAAGCACTCTTAATATTGAAACGTAAGTCTTTGAGGTTTAAGTCAGCCAAAGGCTGAATTTAATCCAACTAACGAATTTGCGAAATAAAATCTGCCACACTATTCGCTCCATTTGCTTCTAGGTGTTTGATAAATGCCGAACCAATAATGGCTCCTTTGCTGTGAGTTGTAGCTGCTTGATAGGTCTCCGCGTTGCTGATTCCAAACCCAACCAAGAGTTTGGCATTCAGTTCCATTCCGCCAATGCGTTTAAAGTATTCGGCTTGCGTATCGCCAAAACTACTTTGCGCACCCGTTGTTGCAGCACTACTTACCATATATATAAAACCCTCTGAAACCTCGTCTATAAAGCGAATGCGCGCATCAGGCGTTTGCGGCGTTATCAAAAACATATTCAGCAGTCCGTATTGTTGAAACAAATCTCGGTATTGCTCATGATATACATCTACGGGAAGATCTGGAACAATAAGTCCATCAATGCCCACTTCTTTACAGCGTTGACAAAAGCGTTCCACGCCATATTGCATCATGGGATTAAAATATCCCATTACAATTAGCGGTACACTAACATGCGCCCTTACGTCTTTTAGTTGATCAAACAACCTGTCGGTGGTCATGCCGTTTTTTAGGGCTTGTGTAGAGCTTTCTTGGATGGTAGGACCATCGGCCAAGGGATCTGAAAAGGGCAAGCCCAATTCAATCATGTCTACCCCCGAAGCTTCCAGCTGTTTTAGGATACTAACAGTGTCCTCCAGTTTTGGAAAACCAGCAGTAAAATAGATGGAGAGTAACTTGTGGTCTTGCTCGAGTACGGATTGAATGCGATTCATATAATAAAGGCTCACTTTATTTAAAGCCCAAAAATACTCTTTTACAAAAGGCCAAGCAACTAAAAGTTTGCGCTACTTTTTTTTGAGTAAGTCTCTGATTTCCGTCAGCAACACTTCTTCTTTGGATGGCGCAGGTGGGGCAGCTGATGCCACTTCCTTTTCCGCTTCAAACTTGTCTTTAAGTTTGTTGTAAAACCGCACTACCAAAAAAATAGCAAATGCTACAATAAGGAATGTAATAATGGTGTTTATAAACACGCCATACCTGATGGCAATTTCCACAGTTCCTTCTGCTTCAACAGCAGGTTGGATTACATATTTGAATGAGGCGAAGTCAATGCCCCCGATGAGTTTTCCCACTGGCGGCATAATAATGTCGTTAACCAATGATTTTACAATTGCACCGAAGTAAGTGGCCATGATAAGACCTACAGCTAACTCGATGACGTTACCTTTACTAATAAATTTCTTGAACGCTTTCATGAATGGTGTATTTAACACCCCTTTCAACTTCATAAACTAAAAATATATTGAACTCCGTTTTTGAATAAGATTGGGGGCAGATTTAAACACCAATTTACAATTTTTTTTCAAAAGCTATAACTTAAAATAGTCTATATAAGTTTCAAGGTCTTTATCACCACGACCAGAGCAGTTGAACAACAATATGTCGTTAGGTTTAAATTTGCGCTCATCCAAAACAGCAAAAGCATGAGCCGTTTCGATAGCTGGTATGATGCCTTCCATTTGCGAAAGGCTTAGCCCCCAATCCATAGCTTCTTGGTCTGGAATAGAAACAAACTCAGCGCGTTGGCTGCGATACAAATGTGCATGCATGGGACCAACACCCGGATAATCTAGTCCAGCAGAAATGGAATAAGGCTCGGTAATTTGCCCATCAGCGGTTTGCATGAGCAGCGTTTTGCTTCCGTGAATGATGCCCTCTTTTCCCAAAGCGGAGGTAGCCGCACTTTCGCCAGAATCAATCCCTTTTCCAGCAGCTTCCACTGCAATGATATTTACCCTTGGGTCATCTAAATAATGATAATAGATGCCGGCGGCATTACTGCCTCCACCAACACAGGCAATCACGTGGTCTGGATAATCTCGACCTTCAGCTTCTTGCAATTGTGTTTTACATTCTTCACTAATAACGGACTGAAAACGCGCTACCATGTCTGGGTAGGGGTGTGGCCCGACAACAGAGCCAATAATGTAGTGTGTATCAACAGGGTTGTTGATCCAATCACGGATGGCCTCGTTAGTAGCGTCTTTAAGGGTTCTGCTACCAGATTGCGCTGGTCTAACCTCTGCGCCCAACATTTTCATGCGCGCTACGTTGGGTGCCTGACGTTTGATGTCTAATTCGCCCATATAAACAATACATTCTATGCCCATAAGTGCGCAAACGGTTGCCGTGGCAACACCGTGCTGTCCTGCGCCTGTTTCTGCAATAATGCGCGTTTTGTTCAGTCGCTTGGCCAATAGAATTTGCCCTATGGTATTGTTGATTTTATGCGCACCAGTATGGCATAAATCCTCGCGTTTTAAATATATTTTTGTGTTGTATTTTTTGGATAAACGCTCGGCAAAATACAGTGGGGTAGGGCGGCCCACATAATCTCTTAACAGCTGATCAAATTCTTTTTTAAATTCGTCCTTGGCGGTAATTTCAAGGTAGTTCTGACGCAGTTCCTCAACGTTTGGGTATAGCATCTCAGGAATATAGGCCCCGCCAAAATCCCCGTAATATCCTTTTTCGTTTGCATTGTATGTATTCATAGCGCTAATTTTTCTTTAAATTTTTTCAATTGCTCAGCATCTTTAAGTGCTGGAGCTATTTCAAACT
The DNA here is from genome assembly GCA_002862705.1 of Flavobacteriaceae bacterium. GTDB lineage: Bacteria > Bacteroidota > Bacteroidia > Flavobacteriales > Flavobacteriaceae > UBA7446. The sequence goes on along the minus strand of PKDU01000017.1, from coordinate 66,518 downwards.
TGCTGTTGATATCAATCGCATAAACCGGCAAACCTGTTTCGCGAAGTTCGTTAATCTTTTCTATCTCTGCTAGTCCGATGCCCCCACTTATAAAAAAAGGCAAATCAAAGGCATACTTTTCTAAAATGGACCAATCAAAAGTAGTCCCATTTCCACCTGGCATTGGCCCTTTGGTGTCAAACAAGAAAAAATCACAATAGGGCAGGTAGTTTAGAAGTGTGTCAAAGTCAAAACCTTCTCCCACACCAAATGCCTTGATGACTTGTGTTTTGCCTTGTAGTTCACGACATAGTCCAGGAGACTCATTGCCGTGCAATTGTACGGCACCGAGTTTATAAGCCTCAACAGCATCTTCAATTTCAGCAACAGTTGCATCAACAAACACGCCTACTTTGGTAACGTCCTGAGGAACTTGCGGTGGTTTTGGGCAATGCCTTTTTGAACCCTCCCACAGAATAAATCCCATATAGTCAGGCTGTAGTGCAGCTACTTCTAAAATATTTTTGGCTTCTCGCATGCCACATACTTTCCACTTCATGACTTAACGTTTTGAATGAATTTTTGTGCGGCTTCACCAGGCTTGTCTTGAAGCATAAAATGCTCTCCCATCAAAAAGCCGTCAAAGCCAGCTTGCATAAGTTTTTCAATGGCATCGTAAGACGAAATCCCACTTTCAGAAATTTTTACTTTATCGCTTGGAATATGCCCTGCCAGTGTAAGGCTGGTAGTTAAGTCTACCGAAAAGTCTTTGAGGTTGCGGTTGTTCACCCCAACTACATCGACATATGTCAACGGCGCTTGCTCCAACTCTTCTAAATTGTGCACTTCCAAAAGCACGTCCAGCCCAATAGCTTTTGCCGTTTTTGCAAGTTGATGGGTTTCTTCGGCATTAAGACAAGCTGCAATAAGCAATATGGCATCAGCTCCATAGGCTTTGGCTTCGTGGATTTGATAGGGTTCTACAATAAACTCTTTACGTAATAGCGGAAGTGTACACGCAGCACGTGCTAAGAGTAAATCTTCTAAGGAACCACCAAAATATTGTCCATTGGTAAGTACAGACATGGCTGCCACACCGGCTTGCTCATATCCTGCTGCTACCGCTGCTGCTCTGGAGTGTAATTTTATTTTTGACTTAGATGGAGAACGACGTTTATGTTCGGCCACGATTCCCAAAGGGGTATTCTTAATTCCATCGGCAAAAGAGATAGTCTGCCTTTCATACAGCGGCATGGCTTGTAGCTGCGCCAGGGAAACAAGTGCCTTTTTTAAGGCAACTTCCTTACGTTGATCTACGACGATTTGTGCTAAAATACTCATGCTTTGCTCAGTGCTAATAGTTTGGTAAAGGCTCCTAGTGCCTTTTTTGATTCAATAGACTCTTGTGCCTTGGCATACCCCGCTGCTATCGAAATGTTCAGTGCTGTTGCAATGGCAGTACCAGCGTTGGCACAGACTACTTGCTTTTGTGCGGCCGTGCCTTCGTTTTGAAGTACTGCAGTAAAAATAGCAGCTGCATCTTCAACCGTATTGCCCCCGCCAATGGCTTCTGCCGCAAGGGGTTTAAGCCCAAAGTCTACAGGGCGAATAAGGCGTTCTCCCGCATTGGAAATGATTTTAGTTGCGCCTGTCAAGGAGATTTCATCATAACCGTCAAGGGCATGCAAGACGCAAAACTGCTTGTCTGAATTTTGAAATAAGTATCCATAAAGCCGCATCAGTGCTAAATTAAATACCCCAACAATTTGACGTTTAGGCATACATGGATTGACCAAAGGCCCTAGCATATTAAAAAAGGTTTTGAGTTGGAGTGCACGCCTAATGGGTGCTACGTGTTTCATGGCAGGATGAAACAAGGGCGCATGCAATACACAAATGCCTGCTTGGTCTATGCAGCGTTCCAGAAAGTCAGCATCGTTAGAAAAACGAATGCCCAAATGTTCCATTACGTTGCTTGAGCCACATGAGGAAGATACGCCATAGTTGCCGTGTTTTGCTACGTGTACGCCAGCACCAGCAGTTACAAATGAAGCAAGGGTGGATATGTTAAAGGTATCTTTGCCGTCTCCGCCCGTACCACACAAATCAATAGGGTTATAGGCAGCAAGGTCAACTGCTACGCAGAGCTCGAGTAGGGCATCTCTAAAACCCGCCAACTCAACAACATCAATGCTACGCATCATATAAACGCTCAAAAAAGCGGTAACTTGATATGGATCTGCGGCACCGCTGCCAATAAAGAGCAAGGCTGCCTTGGCTTCTTGCTGCGATAGCTTTTCGTGTTGTGTCAGTCGTGTTAAAATCGCTTTCATAAGGCAACCCAATTTTTTAACAGTTGTTTTCCGTCAGGAGTGAGTACTGATTCTGGGTGAAACTGGACACCATATATGGGGTGTGTTTCGTGCTTGAACGCCATGACTTGTCCGTTCTCTTCTTCAGCAAGTAAGATAAATCCTTCGGGCAAGGGGTTGTTAACTACCCAAGAATGATAGCGTCCAACATCAAATGAACTGGGAAGCCCAGCAAACAAAGCGTCGTCTTGTGTAATGGTCATTTTACTTGCCACGCCGTGGAATACCGTTGAGAGATTGGTCAATGAACCTCCAAAAACTTCTGCTATAGCTTGATGGCCTAAGCAAACGCCAAGCATGGGAATACGACTCGCGTACGCTTCGATAGTGGCTTTGAGTAATCCAGCCTCATCTGGAATTCCAGGCCCTGGGGACAGTACTATTTTGTCGTAACCAGCCACTTCTTTAAGGGCAAACTGATCGTTGCGCTTTACGGTAACAGTACAGTCTAGCTCTTCTAAATAATGCACCAAATTAAAGGTGAATGAATCGTAATTATCAATAACTAAAATATTCATGGAAATTGTTTTTCTGCTTTGTCCATGGCGGTATTAAGCGCACGTAATTTGTTGTATACTTCCTGCAATTCGCTTTCAGGATCTGATTTTGAAACAACTCCAGCCCCTGCATGGTAGTGTAACACATTGTTTTTGCTCAAAAAGGATCTGATAATGATGGCGTGGTTGTAGTTGCCTTTAAAATCTAAAAACCCAATAGCGCCTCCGTAGAACGAGCGATCTGTGGTTTCATAAGATTCGATAAGCTGCATGGCGCGGTGTTTGGGTGCGCCGCTTAGTGTTCCTGCCGGGAAGGTGTCTGCTACGATTTGCATGGTAGCGGTATCGTTCTTTTTTTGCCCTGTTACTTTGGATACCAAGTGAATAACGTGGGAGTAAAATTGCACCTCTCGGTCTTTTTCAACGGTAACTTCGTGTCCATGACGGCTCAAATCGTTTCGTGCCAAATCCACCAACATCATGTGCTCGGCGTTTTCTTTTAAGTCTTTTGCCAATTCGTTTGCTCTGGCCTCGTCTTGTGTGTCGTTTCCGGTGCGGATAAAAGTACCTGCGATGGGATGAATTTCGGCCAAACCATCTTGCACCACCAATTGTGCCTCTGGTGAACTGCCAAAAATTTTAAAACCGCCAAAGTCAAAATAGAAAATATAGGGCGAGGGATTTATGGAGCGAAGCACGCGATATAAACTGAAGTCGTCTCCGTTGTAGGCTTGTGAAAAACGTCGGGAGAGTACAATTTGAAAAACGTCGCCACGCATGCAATGCTTTATGCCTTTTTTAACCAAGTCTACAAATTCTTCATCACCCATATTGGACGATGCTTTCCCTTCTTTTTTAAAGGAATAAGAATCGCGCGCAGGTGCCTTGAGCAATTGTACGACTTCGTCTAGGTTGCTTTCGCTTTCGTAGCAATGCGCAAAAAGTTTGGCTTGGTTGTTAAAAACATTGATGGCAATAATGTTTTGGTAAAGTGCATAATATATTTCTGGTATATCGGCGTCGCCTCCTTTTTTGGTGAGTTCAATGTCTTCAAAATACTGCACTGCCTCATAAGATGTATAGCCGAACAAACCATTGCTTAAAAAGCGATTTTGCTGCTCATCTGTTTCGAAACGGGCAGCAAACGCTTCGAGCTTATCAACTACCGAAATGTCTGCTGTGACGTCTGTTTGGGAAGTGCTGCCGTCTGGAAAGCGTTCTGTTATGTGTTGGTTATGAACCTTAAAAGCGGCAATGGGGTTAAAACATATATAGGCCACACTGTTGTCGTTGGCGCCATAGTCGGAGCTTTCAAGCAGCACACTTTCAGGGTATGCGTCTCTAATTTTAAGATACATATTGACTGGCGTCATCGTGTCGGTCAAGAGTTCGCAAGTATCTGTATGTAGTTTAAACTTCATTAGTTAAAAATAAAAAAAGACCTGTCATATAATGACAAGCCTTTCAATTGTATATAATACGCTTATCATCTCCAATTAGGAGTTCCACCAAAGCGTATTAAAAATGCGTTTTTTCATCTGCCCAAATATATGCAATTCAGCGATAAAAAAACAAGGGCTAGTAGGCAAAGCTCACACGAAGCTTTAATTCGTCGTTTATAAGCTTGTCTCCTAAGTTTTCAAAAAAGGATCCAGACCTAAATTTCACATTGTATTTAGAGCGGTCAATTTCCAAGTCAGCAGTGCCTGTATTTCCATCAATTTTGAGCTCAAAAGTCTCCGCATTGGTAATGCCACGAATGGTGAAATCTCCTGTTACTGTATAGCCTGTTTCTGAAGCCTCAACTGAAGTGAAGGTTAACGAGGCTGTTGGGTGTTCATCCACACCAAAAAAATCATCTGATTTGAGGTGACCTACTAATCTTGCTGCAGATTTTCCAGAAAGGTCTGTGCATACCATCGAGTTCATGTCTACGGTAAAGCTGCCGCCAACCAGTGCGTTTGCTTCAAATGTTAGCATTCCTTCGCTAATATCGAGGGTGCCCGTATGTGAGTCGGTAGTAATTTTTGATCCTTCCCAGTTGATGATTCCATTTGTGATGGGCGTTGTTTGCGCACTTAGCCCAAAACTTAACAAAGTAGTTGCCAAAAAGGCTGTTATCGTTCTTATTTTCATTTTGTGTATTTAGTGTTATAAAAATTTATCTTATTGAGTAGTTGCAACAATTGGTCCATTTCTTGTTTCGATAGAGAAGCTGTTAGCGTTTCTTCGGTTTGATTAATAACACGATCAATTTTCTTGAGCAGCTTTAATCCTCTTTGGGTAATAAAAATATTCACCTTACGACGATTTTCTGGGCACAAGACACGCTCAACAAGCCCTTTTTCCAATAGCTTGTCGACTATCCTTGAGGTATTGCTCATGCGGTGAATCATATCGCCTGTAACACTCTCTAATGATGCCGCGGCCCCATTACGACCTCGTAAAATGCGCAATACATTAAACTGTTGTAAGCTTAGCCCATAAGGTTGGAGTGTATTTCCGATATGCTCAGCAAATACATTTCCGCCTTTCATTATTTTCACTACGACGTCTCTATTTATCATTGTATTAACAACTGTTGTAGGTACAAATGTATAAAAATAATTGGATTATATTTGAAAAAAGTAAATGATGCACAGGTTAGTTGTTTTTTTATTGATGGTTACTGCGTGTGTGTCTTCGCCCAAAAAACAAACACAAATGAAAGAATTAGCGCCCGATGCATGGGCTGAATTACAAGAACAAACTTCAGCGTCAGTAATCCTTGATGTTAGAACAGCGGAGGAGTTTGAGTCTGGATACATTAAGGGAGCTTTGAACATGGATATCCGCGGAGGAGCAGACTTTGTCGCTTCTATCGAAATACTGGACAAATCCAAATCCTATTTTGTGTACTGTCGTTCTGGCGCTCGAAGTGGGCAAGCGTGCCAACTTATGAGTCAGCTAGGCTTTAGTGCTGTATATAATCTTGATGGCGGCGTCCTTGCTTGGGAGGGCGATTTGGAGGAGTAATCTTAAAACACGGTGCGCGAAGAACTGCTCGCCTATTTATGGAAAACACAATATTTTAGCCGTAAGTCGTTACAAACAACAGACGGTGATGACCTTATTGTGGTAAAGCCTGGGCAAGAGAATTCCAATGCAGGTCCTGATTTTTCAAATGCGCATATCCAATTAAACAAAACGCTCTGGGTAGGTAATGTTGAGCTTCATATTCGCGCTTCCGATTGGTTTAATCACCGACATGAAGAAGACACCAATTACGACAACGTTATTCTACATGTGGTTTGGGAAAATGACATCCCTGTTTTTGACATTAGCCAACAACCCATGCCAACCCTGTGTTTGTCTGAATATGTACCTAATAGCATACTCAAAAAGTATGAACGTTGGATAAGTCAAGATAAAAAATGGATTAGCTGCGCCGATAAGATTCACACTGTTCCCAAATTTCTCCAAACCCAATTTTGGGAGCGACTCTATGTGGAACGGCTTATGGAAAAAACGGCCTTATTTCAGCACTGGTTGTCCTTGACTAAAAACAATTGGGAGGCGGTTTTCTTTGTTGCCATGGCCAAAGGTTTTGGGTTAAAGCAAAATGGATTGGCCTTTGCCAACATGGCACTTGCAACAACGTGGAAAGCCGTACTTAACAGCGCTGTAAACACAGAATAACGTGAAGCGCTATTATTTGGACAATCCAATCTTTTGCAAAAACCCGTTGACCATACCTATTTTGCACAGCAACAAAAAACATATTTGTATTTACAGCACAAATACCAACTGAAGCCCATAACTGAAAGTCTTACGTTTTTCCGTTTACGCCCTGCAAATTTCCCCACCATTAGACTGGCTCAACTCGCGTGGCTTACTTCCAAACAGCCTCGATTGTTGTCGCATATTCAGGCCGCAAAAAGCTTGGACTCCTTGTATGCATTGCTGCAAGCCAAGACCACTTCTTTTTGGGAATCACATTATCAGTTTCACACGCCTGCCAAGCAACAGCAACGCAAATTGACCAAGTCGTTTATTCAGCTACTGCTGTTAAATACCGTTTTTCCTTTTTTGTTTCAATACTACAAATACACAGGCGACGGGCGTGTCGATCAAATTTTGGACTGGGTGCGTCAATTGCCCCCCGAAAAAAACAATTACAGTCTTAAGTTTAAGGAGCTTGGCTGTAGCATAGCAGATGCCTTAGAAAGTCAGGCGTGTATTCAGCTGAAAACCAACTATTGCACTCCGCGCAGATGCTTGTCGTGTTCCTTGGACACAAACTCTTAAATCTTTGATTACTTTTGTCACATGAGTGCTATGTATGAATTGCGATACTTTCTAGAAAAACGTGGCTTTGAAGTATGCTCCCGATTGGCAGAACGCCTGGGCATGAAAGCAAAACATGTTCGCATTTTCTTTATATATCTGAGTTTTTTTTCTTTGGGTGCTGGCTTTGCATTATATTTGGTTTTTGCCTTCTGGCTAAGAATGAAAGATCTTTTATTTGCAAAACGCTCATCAGTTTTTGATTTATAATCCAAACCAATTATGAAATACCTTATCACTTCAATCATGACCCTTTTGTGTCTACCGCTAAACGCTCAAACCACTGAAAGGGGACTAGACGAACGCATTAATGAAGCATTCAAACCTGTTTCTGATTTTTTCTCAGAAGTTGTTTTCTTCCAAGTAGGCGGCAATCCTTTTGTGATTTATTTATTGGTGGGAAGCGCCTTGTTTTTTACCATTTACTTTGGGTTTATCAACGTACGCAAATTCCCATTAGCCATTAATGTTGTGCGCGGAAAGTATGACGATATTGACCATCATTCAGCGTCAGAAAAAGCAGCTGTTAATGTAGCTGATGGAGATATTGTTGACACCATAAAAGACGAAAGTCAAGACGGTGAAGTAAGTCATTTTCAAGCATTGGCAACGGCAGTTTCAGGTACTGTCGGAAATGGAAATATCGCAGGTGTTGCACTTGCCATAGCATTGGGCGGACCTGGTGCTACCTTTTGGATGATTGTTTGCGGGCTTATTGGTATGTCCACCAAGTTTGTGGAATGTACGCTTGGGGTAAAATACCGTGACGTTGGTCCTGATGGAACAACCTACGGTGGCCCTATGTACTACCTAAAGAAAGGCTTGAGTGAAAAAGGTTTTGCCAAGCTAGGTAAGATTACAGCCGTCATTTTTGCGATATGTTGTATTGGTGGTTCTTTTGGTGGGGGGAACGCTGCACAATCTAACCAAGCGACAGTCGTTTTAAAGCAGCTTATGGGGCTGGAAAGCACCAGTGCTGGTGCTGTCATTGGTTTGTTGATGGCAATCCTTGTGGGACTTATTATTATTGGTGGGATTAAGCGTATTGCTTCTGTTACGGAACGCGTGGTACCTTTTATGGCCGTTTTATACGTGCTAGCGTGTATTTATATTTTATCGATCAATTTTACCTTTTTAGATGATGCTATCTCGCTTATCGTTACAGAAGCGTTTAATCCTAAGGCCATTGGCGTTGGGGGTATCATTGGCGTTTTGATGGTAGGGTTTAAACGTGCTGCTTTTTCAAACGAGGCAGGGGCGGGTTCCGCTTCTATTGCACATTCTGCCGTAAAGACCAAGTATCCAGCTTCTGAAGGCCTGGTTGCCTTGTTGGAGCCATTTATTGACACGGTTGTGATCTGTACGATGACTGCTTTGGTTATCATCACATTCAACAGTCAAAACAAATTTGCCTATGGAGATTTATCGAAGTATGATAATGCCATTGAACAAACCGACGGTAGTTACAGTCTTGTGATTGACGGCGTTAATTATGAAGACGTTAGCGGAAAGGTGTTGATAGACGGCAGCCTATACGAGGGTGCTGGAATTACGTCTAAAGCATTTGAGCAATACATCCCATATTCTGATTTGTTCCTAACCATTGCCGTTTTCTTATTTGCCATATCAACCATGATTTCGTGGTCTTATTACGGAATTCAGTCTTGGAAGTTTTTGTTTGGCAGGGGCCGGCGCGCAGACATGACCTATAAGTTGTTGTTTTTAATTTTTATCATAATTGGTTCTGCCGCTAGTATGGACTCTATTTGGGCTTTCTCCGATGCCATGATATTTGCCATGGTATTCCCCAACATGATTGGACTCTACTTCTTATTCCCTGTGGTGAAAAAGGAACTCAACAGATACCTAACCGCCATACGGACCAAATCCTGATGTAGCATGTGAAACCCCCAAGTCCTTTTTACAAACTAAACAAATCACAGCGTAGGGGTGTGCTGTGGACTTTTTTAGTGTTCCTTGTTATTCACTTGCTAATTTCGTTATCATACAAACCAAGCCAACGGAACGCTGAAACCTTTGTTGTGAACAAGGAAACACAACACCTCATAGATTCTCTCAAGAGTTTAAAAATTGCCTCAAACAAAATCAGAGACAGTATCTACCCGTTTAACCCCAATTATATCTCCGACTTCAAGGCCTATCAACTTGGTATTTCCATGGAGGCTGTGGAGCGTATTCGTGCTTACAGAGCAAATGGAAATTACCTACTTTCAGAAAAAGACATAAAAAAAGTGGCAGGATTGTCAGATGCTGAGGTGAATCGCATTCGTCCTTATTTAAAATTTCCAGAAATCAAAAAGGCAAAAACGACCATTAAAGCAAGGACAAAGAAGGAAATCAATGGGGCCACTGCCGAAGCACTGCAAGAAGTTTATGGCATCGGACCTGTATTGGGACAGCGTGTAGTTAGTTTGCGCAAACAGTTAGGCGGATTTTTGATTAAAGATCAGTTGAGCGATGTGTGGGGTTTAAAACCCGAGGTTCAAGAGCAGTTATGGATGCATTTTAAACTTGATTCTGTTCCGCTTGTAGCAAAACAAAACATCAACGACCTGACTATTGCACAACTCTCACGATCGCCATATATCAGCACTTCCTTGGCGAGCAGCATTGTAGCTCTGAGGACGCAGCAAGATTCGCTAACCTCTTGGCAGGACTTGGCTGATATTGCGCAAATGGACTCCATTAAAAAAGCTAGATTATCTCTATATTTGTCTTTTAATTAGCTATGAATACTGAAATACAAACGGGTCCTTCTTTTGAGTTAGGCGAAACACACAAGCTGATTTCAGCTTCTGCGCGTGACTTTGCACAGCAGTACATTGCACCACACGTGATGGACTGGGACGAGCGGCAATTTTTTCCGAAAGAACTTTTACATCAAGCCGGCGATATGGGCTTTATGGGCATACTTGTGCCTGAAACCTATGGCGGTGCTGGGCTTGGATATTTTGAGTACACGGCTATTATTGAAGAAATTTCTAAGGTTGATCCTTCCATTGGGCTTTCAATTGCGGCGCACAATTCTTTGTGTACCAATCACATATTGTCGTTTGGAGACGCGGAGCAGAAACAGCGTTGGTTGCCCAAGCTTGCTTCTGGTGAGTGGATAGGTGCATGGGGCTTGACAGAGCACAATACGGGTTCTGATGCTGGCGGCATGAATGCTACTGCCGTTCAAGATGGAGATGACTGGATAATCAATGGAACTAAAAACTTTATCACTCACGGCAGCAGTGGAGATATAGCCGTCATAGTTGTCCGTACAGGCGAAAAAGGCGACAGCCGTGGCATGACCGCTTTTGTTGTTGAGCGTGGTACACCAGGATTTTATGCGGGTAAAAAAGAAAATAAATTGGGAATGCGTGCATCGGAAACGGCAGAGCTTGTTTTTGATCAATGTCGTATCCCAGATGCGAACCGTTTGGGCCCTGTAGGGGATGGATTCATTCAATCTATGAAAATATTAGACGGCGGAAGAATCTCCATAGCAGCATTATCCTTGGGAATTGCAAGAGGTGCTTATGAGGCTTCATTAAAATACTCTTCAGAGCGTGTTCAGTTTGGAAAGCCCATTAATGCGTTTCAAGGCATTTCATTTAAGTTGGCGCAGATGGCAACAGACATTGAGGCCTCTGAATTGTTGATGCATAAGGCTTGTTATGAAAAGAATATGGGCAGGCGCATGACGAAAATAAGCGCCATGTGTAAGCTATTTGCTTCCGAAACTTGTGTAAGGGTGGCCAATGAAGCGGTACAAGTTTTTGGTGGATATGGGTATTCCAAAGACTTTCCAGTTGAAAAATACCTTCGTGACTCCAAGCTTTGTACCATTGGCGAGGGCACCTCTGAAATCCAAAAAGTGGTCATTGCAAAACAAATATTAAAATAGGGTAGTAGGTTTTTATAAATACCATTATATTTGCCATCTAATTCTAAAGAAAGGAGGGTAGATTCATGCTAATAATTCCAATCAAAGACGGTGAAAATATCGATCGCGCACTAAAGCGCTTCAAACGTAAGTTTGATAAAACAGGAACCATGCGTCAGCTCCGTCAGCGTCAGACGTTTTCGAAACCTTCAGTTTCGCGTCGTGCTGAAATTCAAAAGGCTGCTTACATCCAGCGTCTCCGCGACCAAGAAGACGTTTAAAATCTTTTTGTAACTTGTCCTTATGGACAACGCCGCTGCATTTCTCCGCTATTTAACTTCTGAGAAAAATTATTCCCCACTCACGGTTCGTGCTTACAGCAAAGACATAGAGGACTTTACTTTGCACTGTTCCGATGCCTATGGTTTGCACAACCTCAAAGATGTGCATTATCCCATGCTACGTGACTACATCATTGCATTGTCCAAACGTGGGTTGGCCATGCGCAGCATCAACCGCAAGTGTTCAGCACTTAAATCACTTTATGCGTATTTTCAGAAAATAGGCATCATTGAGGTGCATCCATTTGCCCAGCATAAGGCTGTCAAGGCAAAGAAGGCTTTCATTACTCCTTTTAGCGTAGCAGAGCTCAATACGGTACTTGAGCATATTGACCGTTCTGATTTCTTAGGTTTACGGGACGCAACCGCCATTGAGCTTTTGTACAGCACGGGTATTCGTCAAGCCGAACTCATTGGATTAAAAACATCAGATATTGATTGGGCACAGGGTCAAATACGCGTTTTAGGCAAACGGAACAAAGAACGCCTTGTTCCCATAATACCAGCACTTGCTACCACTTTGAAGCATTATATGGCGCAACGGAATGCCTATCCCGGTACGTCTGCACATTCCTTCTTATTGGTCACCAATAAGGGCAATAAAATCTATCCAGCATTTGTATATCGGCTAATAAAAACGTATTTTAGGAGTGTATCTAATAAGATAAGCACCTCTCCACATGTGCTGCGACACAGTTTTGCAACGCATATGTTAGATGCAGGTGCAGACATTAACGTGGTTAAGGAAATACTTGGCCATGAAAGCTTGGCTGCGACACAAGAATATACGAAAGTTCAGCTCCCGAAAGTACAAGACGCCTACCGCGCTGCACACCCAAGAGCTAAAAAGTAAGTATCGCCCAAGTACACCTTATTTAACATTTTAAATCTTTTATATGCAACTCACAATTCAAGCCGTTAACTTTTCAATTAAGTCTAAACTCAAACGTTTTATATCCAAGCGAATCGATAAATATGAACACTACTACGGAAAAATTTTATCCACCGACTTGTATATGAAGCTGGAGAAGTCTGCGCATTCGCGCGGCAAGCAAGTTGAGATAAAAGTTAAAATACCTGGAGACACCTTGATGGTTAAGAAGGAAAGCAACACTTTTGAAGAGGCTATTGATGCGGCTTCTAAGGCTGTTGAGCGCTTGCTTATTCGTTATAAAGAAAAGCAATTGAGGTCTTATCAAAATGGCGTTTAATTTTTTTGAAGCCAACTAAATTAATTGTTACATTTGCAACCGCTCTTAAATAAGAGCAGAGGCCGATGTAGCTCAGCTGGCTAGAGCAGCTGATTTGTAATCAGCAGGCCGTGGGTTCGAGTCCCTCCATCGGCTCTTTAAATTTTTCACCTTTTTGTGGTGAACGATCTTTGTAATAGGGGAGATACTCAAGCGGCCAACGAGGACAGACTGTAAATCTGTTGTTTTTTAACTTCGCAGGTTCGAATCCTGCTCTCCCCACACTGAAAATTAAAACGCGGGAGTAGCTCAGTTGGTAGAGCGTCAGCCTTCCAAGCTGAATGTCGCCGGTTCGAACCCGGTCTCCCGCTCTTAATTTTATAACCAACGCCGATGTAGCTCAGGGGTAGAGCGTTTCCTTGGTAAGGAAGAGGTCGGCAGTTCAAATCTGCTCATTGGCTCATCTGATATACACCCACTTTTAATTTACTACTGCTGTTGCTGCTGCTGTTGGATTAAAATCTCTTGGTGTTTTGCGTAACTGTTTACTGTGACTTTATCTGTACTTATTTCCTCTTTTATTTCTTCTTTTTTTTGTGTAGCTATTGAGGCTTCAAATTGATTCTTATCGTTTATAACCACACTTACTTCAAGTTGGTCAGTTGAAACTCCAGAATATACTCCTTTAATTGGAGAGCAGTCTTTATAATCCCTGCCCACAGATAGTATAACGTGATTCCCGTTTGTGATGCAATTATTTGTTGGATCTATACCCACCCACCCTATTTGTGGGATATAAACTTCGACCCAAGCGTGTGTAGCACCAACCCCTCTAAAGTTTGAATCATCTGAAGGGCATATGTACCCACTAACATATCTTGAAGGTATGCCAAAGAATCGGTTGAGGTAGAGTAAAATATTTGTAAAATCTTGACACACCCCTGCTTTAAGCTTCCATACCTCTTCTATAGTGGATTCAATATTGGTAATCCCTTTTTGATAGCTGAAATTTTCGAAAATAAACTGAGATAGCATCACACAAACATCTAATGGGTCAAGAGTTTTAAAATCTTCCGGGAGTATGCTTGAGACATCTGTATTGGTAAACGAATCCGTTTGGCTCAAATACTCAAAAAATGATATGTTTTGCTTTAATGCTTCAATTTTAGCCCATTGCTCTTTGGGTTCTTCATTGACCTTTTCAATTGTTTTAGGCAACATGGTGATTTCAACTAATGACTTTACCGTCATCTGGTTGTGTGGTGCAATGATATTAAAAGTGCCAATCGTGTTTCCGAAAAAATCTTCGTATGTGCTTATTGTTGGGAAGCTTGTCACCTCTAGCTTGTGACTGTTTACTTTTTGAAATTCATTTGATATGGGATAGAGCATCACTTGGTTAGCGTGGTAACGAACGCTGTTCGAATAGTTAAAACGCGTAATATGCTCAATAAAAACCTTCCTCATTTGACTTAAATGTTATTAAAGTAAACCATGTCTATTTCCTTATTTAATGAACTCATTTCAGACTTGAGATTTTCTAGAAATGACTCCAAACCGTCATGTAACAGGTTGTCAATTTTCATATATCTCAAATTACTATCCAATTTATCTACTCTGAATGACATGTCATTGATGGGATTGATGTCGTTAAATTTATTTAGTCGATTTGAGTGAACAGCTATTTTGTTCAAGCAGTAATAGATAGAATTTGGAAAAAAAGGATTTAAAACAATAAACTCAATAATGTTTTTTGAGTTAAAAACAGACTTATAGGCTTTTACAAATTGTTGATAGCCACCTACTGAAACCAGCAAGTTTTTCCAATATATATGTTCTTCTAATTCATCAAATACGGCATTAGAATTAGAAGATCGCAATAGGATAAAGTCGATACTTTGGCAGAGTCTTTCGATGTATTTCCCCAAATTCATAAAGCAATATGCGTTTCCTCTTTCCTGGTTTATATCAGCATTGCTATAGTGCAGCATATTATACATCAGCATTTCATCAATAATGGTGATGGGGTCTTGATCTATAAACCGTAGGCTAAGGTCTTTTTGTTCAATGAAATGATAGTATTTATTGACGTTTTGCCAAATTTCTTTTGAGACGTGCTCTTGTACACTTCTTGTGTTTTGTCGTGTTTGGCCGACAAGGTTAATGGCTGAGTTTGAATAACGCCTATCAAACAGCAATAACTGTATGATGTCAACAGGCGCATTTTCTTTAAGACTCAACTCGTTTAGTGTTTTTCCTGTAAAATTGAGCACCGTTTTGTCCCAAGGCGAGATATCGTCAATATCCAAATTTGACAAATAATTTGCTTTTATAAGGTTCAGAAGACTATGTGACCTCACGAAATATCTCTCGAGCCAAAAAAGGTTATTTGCTACCCTACTTAACATATTTACCGCTTTATTTTTTTAATACCCATGTGTCTTTACTTCCACCTCCTTGCGAGCTATTCACAACCAAGGAGCCCTCTTTTAACGCTACTCTTGACAAGCCACCTGGGCATACATCTATCCCATCAGCTCCCATAAGTGCAAAGGGCCTAAAGTCTACGCATCTCGGTGCTAACTTCCCATCTATAAAGCATGGGGCAGTAGATAAGTTTAATGTAGGCTGTGCGATAAAACCCTTTGGGTTTGCCAATATTTTTTTTTTGTAATCATCAATTTCTTTTTCGCTTGCAGCGTTTCCGATTAGCATGCCATAGCCTCCGCTCCCATCTGTTTTCTTAACAACCATAGAGTCAATGTTTTTCAACACATACTCTAGTTCACTTTTGTCAGATAGTTTGTGTGTCTGGATATTTTTTAAAATGGGTTCTTCATTGAGATAGTATTTAATCATGTCAGGCACATAGGTATAGGTGGCTTTGTCGTCAGCGAACCCTGTTCCTGGCGCATTTACAATAACCACATTGCCAGATCTATATGCAGACATAATAGACGAAACACCAAGTTTACTGGTTGAATTAAACACCAATGGGTCCAAAAAGTCGTCGTCCACACGCCTATAGATAACATCAACTTTTTTAATTCCGCCGGCATTTTTCATGAATACAATATTGTTGTCTACAAATAAATCTTGCCCCTCAACCAGTTCAACGCCCATGAGTCTAGCCAGCGTTGTGTGTTCGTAATACGCAGAATTGTAGATGCCCGGTGTGAGAAGCACTATGTTTGGGTTGTTCTTGTCAGAAAGCCCTTTAAGTTTGTTTGACAACATTTGGGCGTAGTTTGTTATGGGCATAACGCGGCTAGAGGATAGTGCTGCAGGAAAAATTCGCTTAGAAATTTCTCTATTCTCAATCATATAACTCACACCAGAAGGGGTTCTGAGGTTGTCTTCAAGAACATAAAACTCACCATCGTTATTTCGAATTAAATCTACTCCAGCGATATGGGTATATATATCATTTGGCACTTTTAGCTGATACATTTGGAGTGAGTAATCATTGCTAGATAAAATTTGCTCGAACGGGACGATACCATCTTTGTAAATGAATTGGTTGCTGTAGGTATCTTTGATAAACAGGTTCAATGCTTTGATGCGTTGCTTAATACCGCTTTCTACCTTATGCCACTCTTTTGCTGTAATAATTCTTGGAATGATATCGTACGGAAAAATCTTCTCTGTACCTTTTGAGTTGTTGTAGACTGTGAATGTAATCCCCTGATTTAAAAATAGCTGTGAAGAAAAATCAACCTTTTTAGTTAAATCATCTTGAGACAATGACTTGATGACTTCTGCAAATTTAAGATAATGGCTTCTGATATCAACATTATCGTCATACATTTCATCCCAAGTTTCGGGATAGTGATTGTATGAATTAATATTCAATTTGCCGTTGCTCATATTTTACAATTAGAACTAAACAAAAATCGAATTTTAAAATTGCATTCGAATCAATTTTTGGCTTTAGAGCGCCATTATTATAGTATATAGGTTTATGGTCTTTTGGTTTTACTAATTCAGCCATTTTACATTGTTAATTTTACATATTTCATACTTTTTTTAATATTATTATTGTAAAGCAACCCTACTTTTAGACACAAGCACTTTTTTGTTATCTTTAAACTCAAAAGAAATTGAAATCAAAAAATTGCTATTAATTATCATCCTTGCATCAACCGCTGTTGTTGCACAAACTACTTGGGATGGTCCAACGATGACGTTTACTAAAGCGGACAATGCCAACCCAGCTTTAGAGGCAAATCAAGATCGTATTACTTCAAATGTTTGGCTTACCCGTGGAAGTGGTGGGGAATTATATAATGCAAAAACAGAGTCCGACTCCTCCAAAAGTAATAGTCCAGCCGACACCCGATGGGCCTTAGGCACTACGTCTATTGACCTTAATTCTCTGTCTTTTGATACATTTAGGAATACGATAAGACCCAAAAACGCTGTAAACATAAATATGGTGCTACACCTTGTTACAGACGATATTTATATTGATTTTAAAATTACTTCATGGACTTCTGGACAGGGAGGTAGTAATGGTGGAGCAGGTGGCTTTAGTTACCAACGCTCCACAGACCCAAGCTTAAGTGTTGAAGACTACGACAAGCCTGTTTTAAGCGTCTATCCGAATCCGAGCACGTCTTTCTTACGTGTAAGCGGTTTAAATGCTGCGGAACCTTATCGTTTATATTCCATTTTAGGCGTTGAGATTCAATCAGGTATCGTAGCAAGTGATCAAGAAATTGACATCGATGCCTTGCAAACCGGAATGTATATGCTTCAAATAGCCAATACAGCCCTTCCTTTTGTGAAAAAGTAGGCTTTACTGCGTTTAAGATTTTGTGTTATTTGAACAGCAATTGCGATTACTTTTGTTATGCATTTTTTGCATAAGTGAAATAACAAAGAAGCCTTTGGAAATAAAGTAAATGCCAATGCCCGTGAAGAGCAGGTCTTCATCTTTAATAGCTGTAATTCCAGCTGCTATCATGCCAAAAGCAGCCAATATGCTGAGTAGATTTATGGTTTTTGAGTTCATATGTTTTGATTTAGGAACAACCAATATATTAAAAATCTGAATATTTTTTTGGTTAAGCATGCATTTAAAACAGGAAAAGATTATATTTGCGCTCATTTTAAAAGAATAAACGTACATTATTATGGCTAAAGAAACTTTTGATCGGTCCAAACCACACCTTAATATTGGTACCATTGGACACGTTGATCACGGGAAAACAACGTTAACAGCTGCTATTACTAAAGTATTAGCTGATGCTGGTTTGTCAGAAGCGAGAAGCTTTGATCAAATTGACAATGCTCCTGAAGAAAAAGAAAGAGGTATTACAATTAATACGTCACACGTTGAATATCAAACAGCAAATCGTCACTACGCACACGTAGACTGTCCAGGGCACGCCGACTATGTAAAAAACATGGTAACAGGTGCTGCACAAATGGATGGTGCTATTTTAGTAGTTGCCGCAACCGATGGTCCTATGCCACAAACACGTGAGCACATCCTTCTTGGACGTCAGGTAGGTATCCCACGTATTGTTGCTTTCTTGAACAAAGCCGACATGGTGGACGATGAAGAATTATTAGAACTTGTTGAAATGGAAGTACGTGAGCTACTATCTTTCTACGAATACGATGGAGACAACGGACCTGTGATTCTTGGTTCTGCACTTGGTGCATTGAACGGAGAGCAAAAATGGGTTGACTCTGTGATGAAGTTGATGGAAGAAGTTGATACATGGATTGAGCTTCCCAAGCGTGATGTTGAGAAAGATTTCTTGATGCCGATTGAGGATGTATTCTCAATTACAGGTCGTGGTACTGTTGCTACAGGTCGTATCGAAACAGGTGTTGCAAACACAGGTGATTCGGTTGACATCATTGGTATGGGTGCTGAAAAATTAGATTCTACCATTACAGGTGTTGAGATGTTCCGCAAGATTCTTGATCGCGGAGAAGCTGGAGATAACGTAGGTATCTTACTACGTGGTATTGAAAAGACAGACATCAAACGCGGAATGGTAATTTGTAAGACTGGTTCAGTAACACCACACGCTAAGTTTAAAGCTGAGGTGTATATCTTGAAAAAAGAAGAGGGTGGTCGTCATACACCATTCCACAATAACTACCGTCCACAGTTTTACGTACGTACAACAGACGTTACCGGAAACATTGCACTACCATCTGGTGTAGAAATGGTAATGCCTGGTGATAACTTGACTATCGAGGTTGATTTGATTCAGCCCATTGCATTGAGCGTAGGTCTTCGTTTCGCGATTCGCGAAGGAGGTCGTACAGTAGGTGCAGGTCAGGTTACTGAAATATTAGATTAATACAACCCACGTTTTGTGTCTTAAAGGTGCTGTTTTATGCAGCACCTTTTGGCGCACTAAACGGGTGTACTAACTCAAAACGGAGCATGTGCACCAACAGAGACGGGTTTAGCTCAGTTGGTAGAGCACTGGTCTCCAAAACCAGGTGTCGGGAGTTCGAGCCTCTCAACCCGTGCCAAAAAAAGTAACAAAGGACGAGAAGTTTAACCTGAGTGCAACAAGGGAAGCTTCTTAACAAGTGTAAGTAGAAATAAAAAACGGCAATGATAACGTACATAAAGGACGCTTTCGCAGAACTAAAAAACCATGTAACATGGACACCTCAGTCCGAACTTTTACGTCATACTACCGTAGTAGTGGTTTTCTCTATCATTTTTTCGCTTGCTATTTGGGGTGCTGACTCACTACTATCCCGTGTTGTTAAATTTTACTTTCAATTAATAAGTTAATCATGACAACAGATACGGATGTAAAAAAATGGTATGTTGTTCGCGCAGTTAGCGGTCAAGAAAACAAAATCAAGTCTTACATAGAGTCTGATATTGCACGTCTTGGTCTCTCTGATTTCGTAGAAGAAGTTTTGGTGCCTACAGAAAAGGTTATCCAAATTCGCAACGGCAAGAAAGTAAACAAAGAGCGTAACTATTTTCCTGGTTACATTATGATTAAGGCCAACTTATCTGGTGAAGTACCACATATTATCCGTTCTATAACCAATGTAATCGGCTTTTTGGGTGAAACCAAAGGCGGAGAACCAGTACCCCTTCGCAAAGCTGAAGTAAACCGTATGCTTGGTAAGGTTGACGAATTGTCGGTACAAACAGAAAATGTTGTTATTCCATTCAAAATTGGAGAGACAATCAAAGTTATTGATGGTCCTTTCAACGGATTTAACGGCAGTATTGAAAAAGTAAATGAAGAAAAACGCAAGTTGGAAGTGATGGTAAAGATTTTCGGAAGAAAAACACCACTAGAGCTTTCCTACATGCAAGTCGAAAAAGTTTAAAAGTGTTACGTACACCGATGACTGTATAGCTTCCACTAATACAGGAATCATTAAATAGAGTTAAATTAATAATGGCTAAAGAAGTTAGTAAAGTAGTTAAACTACAAGTTAGGGGAGGCGCCGCGAATCCATCGCCGCCGGTTGGACCCGCTCTGGGTGCCGCAGGAGTTAATATCATGGAGTTCTGTAAGCAGTTTAATGCTAGAACCCAAGATAAGGCTGGTAAAGTATTGCCAGTTGTGATTTCTGTGTACATGGATAAGTCTTTTGACTTTGTTGTAAAAACACCACCCGCAGCCGTTCAGTTGATGGAAGCCGCCAAGGTTAAAAAAGGATCTGGCGAGCCCAACCGCGCTAAAGTTGCAAGTGTAACTTGGGAACAAGTTCGTGCAATTGCTGAAGACAAAATGCAGGATTTAAATGCATTTACAGTTGAATCTGCCATGAAAATGGTGGCTGGGACCGCAAGATCAATGGGATTTACCGTCAAGGGAAATTCCCCTTTTTAATTGAAGTGAATCATGGGAAAAATTACAAAAAAGCGTAAAGAATCGCTAAGTAAAATAGACCGGACAAAACTGTACTCAGTACAGGATGCTTCCGCACTGGTTAAAGAAATCGCTAATTCAAAATTCGATGAGTCTGTTGACCTCGCTGTAAGGCTAGGTGTTGACCCTCGCAAAGCAGACCAAATGGTCCGTGGCGTGGTTAGCCTACCGCACGGTACAGGTAAAGACGTTCGAGTTTTGGCCTTAGTTACACCTGACAAAGAAGCCGAAGCCACAGCGGCGGGTGCTGATTTTGTTGGATTAGATGAGTACCTCCAGAAAATCAAAGATGGTTGGACAGATGTTGATGTTATCATCACTATGCCAAGTGTTATGGGTAAGTTAGGTCCTTTAGGACGTGTATTAGGTCCAAGAGGATTGATGCCTAACCCAAAGACTGGTACCGTGACGATGGATGTCGCTAAAGCCATCAATGAAGTAAAGGCAGGTAAAATTGATTTTAAAGTGGATAAAACAGGGATTGTGCATGCACCAATTGGAAAAGCATCTTTTGATGCGGACAAGATTGCAGGCAATGCTGATGAACTTTTGCAGACACTTATGAAGCTCAAGCCATCGTCATCGAAAGGAGAATACATTAAAAGTATCGCCATTTCGAGTACTATGAGCCCAAGCATCAATATCGATACTAAGGTTGTCTAAATAGCGTATAGAATTTATGACACGAGAACAAAAAGCAAACGTAATAAAGCAGTTAACTGCTAAGCTAGCAGACAACGCTAACATCTATTTAACAGATGTATCTGGGTTGAATGCTGAGACAACTTCAAATTTGAGACGTGCTTGTTTTAAAGCAAATATCAAACTAGAAGTGGTAAAAAATACGTTGTTATCCAAAGCCATGGAGGCTTCTGATAGAGATTTTGAAGATTTATCTTCAGTCTTGGTTGGAAATACCGCCATGATGTTTTCAGAGGCTGGAAATGCCCCTGCAAAACTAATTAAGGAATTCCGCAAAAAATCGGATAAGCCTATTTTAAAAGGAGCTTTCATTGAGGAAGCTGTTTATTTAGGCGACGATCAAGTGGAAGCTTTGGTGAACATCAAATCTAAGGACGAATTGATTGGCGAGATAATAGGCTTGCTTCAATCTCCTGCGAAAAACGTGGTATCTGCACTTCAATCAGGTGGCGGTACCCTAGCTGGTATAATTAAAACACTTTCTGAAAAGGAAGCTTAAAACGTAAACAAAAACAATTAAATAGTTCAAAAATGGCAGATTTAAAAGATTTTGCAGAACAACTGGTCAATTTGACCGTTAAAGAGGTCAACGAGTTGGCCAATATCCTCAAAGACGAATATGGTATCGAGCCTGCAGCAGCAGCCGTTGCCGTAGCTGGACCCGCTGCCGGTGGTGGTGGTGAAGCTGCCGAGGAAAAATCAGAGTTCGATGTTATCCTAACAGCCGCTGGCGGTTCTAAACTTGCTGTAGTCAAGCTTGTAAAAGAACTTACAGGTCTTGGTCTTAAGGAAGCAAAAGAGCTTGTTGATAATGCACCAAGCCCAATTAAGGAAGGTGTAGCAAAAGACGAAGCTGAAGGACTGAAATCTTCTTTGGAAGAAGCAGGTGCTGAAGTTGAGCTTAAGTAATTAAGCTCCCGACCCAATCCAGAGGTTTAAGTCCCGAACATGTGTTCGTGGACTTAAACCATTTGGTGTTTTATGCCCCTAGTACTAATTTTTTAATAGATTAACCCATATGTCCAACACGACAAGCGCAACCCGACACAATTTTGCTTCGGCCATTGGTACCCCTGCCTATCCAGACTTTTTAGACATTCAAATAAAATCTTTCCAAGACTTTTTTCAATTAGAAACAAAGTCTGACGAACGTGGGAATGAAGGCTTATACAACACCTTCATGGAAAACTTTCCTATTTCGGATACCCGAAATCAGTTTGTCCTTGAGTTTTTGGATTATTTTGTAGATCCATCTAGATACAGCATACAAGAATGTATTGAACGTGGTCTTACATACAGTGTACCTCTAAAGGCACGCTTAAAATTGTATTGTACCGACCCTGAACACGAGGATTTTGAAACCATCGTACAGGACGTATACTTGGGCGTTATCCCATACATGACTCCCAGTGGTACATTTGTCATTAATGGTGCTGAGCGTATTGTTGTGTCACAATTACACCGTTCACCTGGTGTGTTCTTTGGGCAGTCGTTCCACGCCAACGGAACCAAACTATATTCGGCTCGTGTAATTCCTTTCAAAGGTTCTTGGATTGAATTTGCAACCGATATCAACAGCGTGATGTATGCCTATATTGATCGTAAGAAAAAATTACCTGTAACCACACTTTTCCGTGCCATTGGATATGAGCGCGATAAAGATATTCTTGAAATCTTTGACCTTGCAGAGGAAATTAAAGTTTCAAAAACGGGACTTAAAAAAGTCATGGGTCGCAAGCTTGCAGCTCGTGTTCTTAACACATGGTTTGAAGACTTTGTAGATGAAGATACTGGAGAAGTAGTTTCTATTGAGCGTAACGAAATTGTACTGGACCGTGATACGGTTCTGGAGAAGGAGCACATCGAACAGATTTTGGAAGCCAATGCCACTACCATTTTGCTGCACAAAGAAGAGGCGCAATCTGCTGATTATGCCATCATTCACAACACCCTTCAAAAGGATCCAACAAACTCCGAAAAAGAAGCAGTAGAGCATATCTACCGTCAATTGCGAAACGCTGAACCGCCAGACGAGGAAACAGCACGTGGCATTATCGATAAACTTTTCTTCTCTGACCAGCGATACAACCTCGGTGAAGTTGGACGTTACCGCATGAACAAAAAGCTTGGCTTGGACATTGAAATGGACAAACAAGTATTGACGAAAGACGATATCATTACCATCATCAAATACCTTATTGAGTTGATTAACTCTAAAGCTGAAATCGATGATATTGATCACTTGTCGAACCGTCGTGTACGTACTGTTGGTGAGCAGCTTTCATCGCAATTTGGTGTAGGGCTGTCACGTATGGCACGTACCATTCGCGAGCGCATGAACGTTCGTGACAATGAGGTGTTTACGCCTATTGACTTGATCAACGCCAAGACCTTGTCTTCGGTTATCAATTCATTTTTTGGTACCAACCAGCTATCGCAATTTATGGACCAGACCAATCCCTTGGCAGAAATCACGCACAAGCGTCGTTTATCTGCACTAGGACCAGGTGGTTTATCAAGAGAGCGAGCAGGTTTTGAGGTACGTGATGTTCACTATACGCACTATGGTAGACTTTGTCCAATAGAAACACCGGAAGGACCAAACATTGGACTGATATCTTCACTTGGGGTATTTGCCAAAGTAAACAACCTTGGATTTATTGAAACGCCTTATTTTAAAGTAGAGGAGGGTGTTGTTGATATGTCTGCTTCTCAGTATTTATCTGCTGAAGAAGAAGAAGGCAAACTATTTGCACAAGCCAACATTGAAAAAACAGAAACTGGAGAAATTGCCGCTGACAAGATTATTGCACGATCAGAAGCTGACTACCCCGTAGTTGACAAAACGGAAGTGGACTATACAGATGTTGCACCAAACCAGATTGCGTCTATTTCTGCATCGTTGATTCCTTTCTTGGAGCACGATGATGCAAACCGTGCCTTGATGGGATCAAACATGATGCGTCAGGCCGTACCACTATTGCGTCCGCAGGCTCCTATTGTAGGAACGGGACTAGAACGTCAGGTGGCTACGGATTCTCGTGTACTTATCAACGCCGAAGGTGCTGGTAAAGTAATCTATGTAGATGCACAGCGTATTACAATTAAGTATGACATGAGTGAGGATGAAAGACTTGTTACTTTTGATTCTGACGAAAAAACATACGAACTTGTTAAGTTTAGAAAAACCAACCAAGGGACTTGTATCAACCTGAAGCCGATTGTTTCTATTGGAGACCGCGTGGAAAAAGGACAAGTACTTTGCCAGGGTTATGCTACTGAAAATGGCGAGTTAGCGCTTGGCCGTAACATGAAAGTAGCCTTTATGCCTTGGAAAGGATACAACTTTGAGGATGCGATTGTTATTTCTGAAAAAGTGGTTCGCAACGACGTCTTTACTTCTATTCACATTGATGAATACTCGTTAGAAGTTCGCGACACCAAACTTGGTAAAGAGGAATTAACAAACGACATTCCAAACGTTTCCGAAGAAGCCACTAGTGATTTGGACGAGAACGGAATGATTCGCGTAGGTGCTGAGGTAGGCGCAGGCGATATCCTTATCGGAAAGATTACGCCTAAGGGTGAATCAGATCCTACACCCGAAGAAAAACTGCTTCGCGCTATATTTGGCGACAAAGCAGGTGATGTAAAAGATGCTTCTTTAAAAGCTTCTCCATCGCTTAACGGTGTTGTTATAGACAAAAAACTATTTACAAGAATCTTAAAGGACCAACGCAAGCGTTCGCAAGACAAAGAGGCCATCACCGAATTAGAAGACAGCTATGACTTGAAGTTTGAAAAGTTGAAGTCTGTCTTGGTTGAGAAATTGTTCACCATTTTAAGTGGTAAAACATGTCAAGGTGTGATGAATGATCTTGGTGAAGAAGTCATGCCGAAGGGTAAGAAGTTTACCTTGAAAATGCTCAACTCTGTTGACGATTATGCGCACCTAATCAATTCAGATTGGACTGTGGACAAACGTGTAAACAGTCTTGTAAACGATTTGATGCACAACTACAAAATCAAAGAAAACGATTTACAGGGTGCATTGCGTAGAAATAAGTTTACGATATCTGTTGGAGACGAACTTCCTGCTGGTATCCTAAAACTTGCTAAGGTTTACATCGCTAAGAAACGCAAGCTGAAAGTAGGAGATAAGATGGCGGGACGTCACGGAAACAAAGGTATCGTAGCGCGTATAGTACGTCAAGAAGATATGCCATTCTTAGAAGATGGAACACCGGTTGATATTGTATTAAATCCACTTGGTGTACCGTCGCGAATGAACATCGGACAGATTTACGAAACCGTTCTTGGATGGGCAGGTCAAAAAATGGGCAAAACATTTGCTACGCCTATTTTTGACGGAGCTACCAACGAGCAAATTGATGAATTAACAAAAGAAGCAGGCGTTCCACAATTTGGTCATACCTATTTGTATGATGGTGGAACAGGAGAGCGCTTTGACCAACCGGCAACCGTAGGGGTCATTTATATGTTGAAACTCGGTCACATGGTTGACGATAAGATGCACTCGCGCTCTATTGGACCATACTCCCTTATTACGCAGCAACCGCTTGGTGGTAAGGCGCAGTTTGGTGGACAACGATTTGGAGAAATGGAAGTTTGGGCGCTTGAAGCTTATGGCGCATCCAGCACACTTCAAGAGATCTTAACCGTTAAGTCCGATGACGTAATTGGTCGAGCGAAAACATACGAGTCAATTGTAAAAGGTGAAGCCATGCCTAAGCCTGGTCTTCCAGAGTCCTTTAACGTATTGATGCACGAACTTAAAGGCCTTGGTCTTGATATTCGATTAGAAGAATAATAAAAAATTGATATGGCACGTATAAACGAAGTACAACAACAAAAAGATTTCAGTAAAATCTCCATTGGGCTTTCATCGCCCGAAACCATTTTGGCTGCCTCTAGAGGTGAAATTTTAAAGCCAGAAACCATAAACTACCGTACACACAAACCCGAACGTGATGGGCTGTTTTGTGAGCGTATCTTTGGTCCTATCAAGGACTTCGAGTGTGCCTGCGGAAAGTATAAGCGTATCCGATACAAGGGTATTGTTTGTGATCGTTGTGGTGTTGAGGTTACTGAGAAAAAAGTACGACGTGACCGTGTAGGTCACATCAGCTTGGTGGTTCCAGTTGCACACATCTGGTATTTCCGTTCGCTTCCCAACAAAATTGGATACTTACTTGGTCTTCCGTCTAAAAAATTAGACATGATTATTTACTACGAACGCTACGTAGTAATTCAGCCAGGTATTGCTACCAACGAAGAAGGTGAACCTGTTCAGAAAATGGATTTCCTCACCGAGGAAGAGTACCTGAACATCATGGAAAAGCTTCCACAAGAAAACCAATACTTAGAGGACAGTGATCCGAACAAGTTTATTGCTAAAATGGGAGCCGAGTGCTTGATCGATATCCTTAATCGTATCGACTTAGATGAGCTTTCATACCAGTTACGCGACAAAGCAAATAACGAAACTTCTAAGCAACGTAAAACAGAAGCGCTTAAGCGTTTGCAAGTTGTTGAAGCCCTTCGTGATGCAAACAAAAACCGCGAGAATCGCCCAGAGTGGATGATCATGAAAGTTATTCCGGTAATCCCACCAGAATTGCGTCCATTGGTGCCGCTAGATGGTGGCCGTTTTGCCACGTCTGACTTGAATGATTTGTACCGTCGTGTGATAATCCGTAATAACCGTTTGAAGCGTTTATTGGAAATCAAAGCACCAGAAGTAATTTTACGTAACGAAAAACGAATGCTACAAGAATCTGTAGACTCGTTATTTGACAACACACGTAAATCTTCTGCTGTCAAGACGGATGCAAACCGTCCATTGAAATCACTTTCAGACTCTTTGAAAGGTAAGCAAGGTCGCTTCCGTCAAAACTTACTTGGAAAACGTGTTGACTATTCTGCACGTTCAGTAATTGTTGTTGGACCCGAGCTTAAGTTATACGAGTGTGGATTGCCAAAAAATATGGCAGCCGAACTCTATAAACCGTTTATCATTCGCAAGCTTATTGAGCGTGGTATTATAAAAACGGTTAAGTCAGCCAAGAAAATTATAGACAAGCGCGAGCCTGTAGTTTGGGATATTCTAGAGAATGTGCTTAAAGGACATCCAGTACTACTGAACCGGGCTCCCACGCTTCACCGTTTGGGTATCCAAGCCTTCCAGCCTAAGTTGATTGAAGGTAAAGCAATTCAGCTTCACCCACTAGCGTGTACGGCCTTTAACGCCGATTTTGACGGCGATCAAATGGCAGTGCACTTACCACTAGGCCCAGAGGCTATTTTGGAAGCGCAGTTGCTTATGTTGGCATCGCACAACATTCTTAACCCTGCAAATGGATCACCGATTACGGTTCCATCACAAGACATGGTACTTGGGTTGTACTACATGACCAAGGCAAGAAAATCGACTAAAGACAGTAAGGTTTTAGGCGAAGGTTTGACATTCTACAGTGCAGATGAGGTAAACATTGCTTTCAATGAAGGCAAGGTAGATCTTAATGCAATGGTTAAAATTCGCGCCAAAGACTTTAACGACAAAGGCGCGCTTGTATATCAAATCATTGATACAACGGTTGGACGTATTTTATTTAATCAGCATGTTCCTGAAAATGCGGGTTACATCAATCAGGTATTGACCAAAAAATCACTTCGTGGTATTATTGGTGATATTTTAAAAGTAACTAGCGTTCCAGAAACTGCTACTTTCTTGGACAAGATTAAAGATATGGGCTTCTCTTTTGCATTCAAAGGCGGATTGTCCTTTAGTCTTGGTGATATTATCATACCAAAAGAAAAGACAGAACTTATTGATCAAGCCAACGACCAAGTAGATGGTATCATTACCAACTACAACATGGGGCTTATTACCAATAACGAACGTTACAATCAGGTAATTGACATTTGGACTTCTACCAATGCAATGCTTACAGAACTCGCTATGAAGCGAATTAGCGAAGACCAACAAGGATTTAACTCAGTATTTATGATGCTGGATTCTGGTGCTCGTGGTTCTAAGGAGCAAATTCGTCAGTTGACCGGTATGCGTGGTTTGATGGCTAAGCCTAAAAAATCAAACGCTGGTGGTGGTGAGATTATTGAAAACCCGATTCTTTCTAACTTCAAAGAAGGATTATCGATTTTAGAATACTTTATCTCGACACACGGTGCGCGTAAGGGACTAGCAGATACGGCTTTAAAAACGGCCGATGCAGGTTACTTGACACGTCGTTTGCACGACGTTGCACAAGACGTTATCGTAAACACGGTAGACTGTGGTACACTTCGTGGACTATCCGTTTCAGCACTTAAGAAAAACGAAGAAGTTGTTGAATCTATCGCTGAACGTATTGTTGGACGTGTTTCTTTACATGACGTAATTCACCCACTAACTGCTGAGGTTTTAGTTTCTGCAGGAACGCTAATTGAAGATGAGCATGCTAAGGCAATTGAAAATTCTCCACTAGAAAGTGTAGAAGTGCGCTCGCCTCTGACATGTGAAGCTCAAAAAGGTATTTGTGCCAATTGTTATGGACGTAACCTAGCTACTGGAAAAATGGTGCAGCAGGGTGAGTCTGCTGGTGTTATTGCTGCTCAATCTATTGGGGAGCCTGGTACACAGCTTACACTACGTACCTTCCACGTGGGTGGTATTGCAGGAAACATTTCTGAGGAAAACAAATTGGTAGCGCGTTTTGATGGTGTTGCTGAAATTGAGGAACTCAAGACAGTTGACGGAAAAGACAAAGACGGCAATGCTGTTAAGATTGTAATATCCCGTACTTCGGAAATCAAATTGGTGGATAAGAACACAGGAATCGTGTTGAGTACCAACATCATCCCTTACGGCTCATTTATCTTCGTCAAAGACGGACAAAAAATTAAGGCCGATGATGTAATCTGTCAATGGGATCCATATAACGGGGTTATCATCTCCGAATTCTCGGGTGTTATCGGATACGAAAACATTGAGCAAGGGGTTACGTTCCAAGTTGAAATTGACGAACAAACAGGTTTCCAAGAAAAGGTTATTTCTGAATCTAGAAACAAAAAAGTCATTCCTACCTTATTGATTAAGGACAACAAAGGCAAAACCTTACAGTCTTACAACCTTCCGGTTGGTGCGCACATCATGGTTGATGATGGTGAAAAGATTGAAAACGGAAAAATTCTTGTTAAGATTCCACGTAAATCTGCAAAATCAGGAGATATTACGGGTGGTTTGCCACGAGTTACTGAGCTTTTCGAAGCACGTAACCCGTCCAACCCAGCTGTTGTTTCTGAAATTGATGGTGTTGTTACGTTTGGTAAAATCAAGCGTGGTAACCGAGAAATCATCGTAGAATCTAGAACAGGCAGCATCAAGAAGTACCTTGTAAAGCTTTCTAACCAGATTCTGGTGCAGGAAAATGACTTTGTAAAAGCGGGTATGCCGTTGTCAGACGGGGCTATTACACCAAACGACATCTTGTCTATAAAAGGCCCATCTGCTGTACAGCAGTACTTGGTAAACGAAGTGCAAGAAGTATATCGTTTACAAGGGGTGAAAATCAACGATAAACACTTTGAAGTAGTTGTTCGTCAGATGATGCGTAAAGTACGTGTTGAAGACTCTGGTGACACGACCTTCCTCGAAAATCAGTTGGTACACAAGTCAGATTTTATCGCTGAAAACGATGCCTTATTTGGTCAGAAAGTGGTACTTGAAGTGGGTGATTCTGAAAACCTCAAAGCAGGTCAAATTATCACAGCACGTCAACTACGCGACGAAAATTCATTGCTCAAACGTGAAGATAAAAATCTTGTGGAAGCACGTGATGCCGTAAACGCTACAGCAACACCAATCCTTCAGGGGATCACAAGAGCATCACTACAGACCAAGTCGTTTATTTCGGCTGCATCATTCCAAGAGACAACTAAAGTATTGAACGAAGCTGCAGTAGCAGGTAAGGTAGATACCTTGGAAGGCTTGAAAGAAAATGTAATCGTAGGACATAAAATTCCAGCAGGTACGGGGAACCGTGCATACAATGATATTATTGTAGGCTTTACGGACGAGTATGAAGCATTAAAAGCTGAAAAATCCTTAAGTGCTGATATCTAATGAGCGACAAGACAAAAAAGGACGGAAGCATCAATATTGAACTTGATCCGGAAACGGCACAAGGAATCTATTCAAACCTGGCAATTATCAATCATTCCGCCTCTGAGTTTGTGGTAGACTTTATCAATATCATGCCTGGTGCGCCAAAGGCAAAAGTGCGTTCGCGTATTATTTTGACACCACAACACGCCAAGCGTTTTTTAAAGGCACTGGGCGAGAACGTCCAACGCTTTGAAGGCGCACACGGCGAAATTAAGGACTATGAGCAACCGCCCATTCCGCTAAATTTTGGCCCCACCGGCGAAGCTTAAAAAATAAAAACCCTCCAGCTGGAGGGTTTTTTTATTGTAATACGACTGCTTTTTAGCCTTGATTTATATAAGCAGAATACATCCATACAAGTTTTTCTTGCTCTCTTATATAATCACTCATTTGCGCATTGGTGCCTTCGTCATCGATTTCACCCGATAGCCGAAGGATATGCCGCTCTTTGTTGAGAAGAATGGCAAAATTTTCTAAAATTTCATGTATGGCTTTAATGCCGTTGCTTACTTCATTACTTTCCGTAACCTTTGCCGTGCTGAGGTAGTTTGAGTATTTGTGTTCAGGTACATGGCCAAGTGTTAGTATGCGCTCTGCTATTTCATCTATTTTAATAAAAAAGTCATTGTACAGTTCTTCAAATTTCAGGTGGAGTTCAAAGAATTTATCTCCTTGAATATTCCAATGATAACCTCTTAAGTTTTGATAAATGATACTGTAATTGGCAAGTAAGTCATTTAATGCATAAGCAAGTTCTTTGCTTTTTTGTGCGTATAGCCCAATGTTGTTTTTATGTTTCATGCGTGCGGTTTTTAGATTAATTGATTACCCAAAACGGTCATCATAAAACAATACAGCGTGGCTTAATGCGAAATGTTGTATTTAGAAGAACAGATTTGGGTTTCGTTCAGCGTAAAGTTAAAAAATATCTAAAACTCCGATGTAGCATGAAAAATCACACCCGGGTATTTGCTTTGAGTCATTTGCAGCGAAAAGGCCGAATCTGTCAAATACACCAACTGACCTTGTTTGTCTTTGGCCAAAAACTTGGCTTTGGTTTGTTTAAATCCGGCAAAGTCTTCTTCACCCCCTGCTTTTACTTCTACCCAACAAGCCTTGTGCACGTTGAGGTTCTCGTACGTACAACTGGCACCGTACTCGTGTTCCAGTCGGTATTGAATAACGTCAAACTGTAGCGCACCTACCGTTCCCACAACCTTTCGGCCGTTGAGTTCTAGTGTAAACAATTGCGCAACCCCCTCGTCCATCAGTTGGTCGATGCCTTTGTTTAGCTGCTTGGCTTTCATGGGGTCTGCATTATTGATATACCTAAAGTGTTCTGGGGAAAAGCTCGGAATTCCTCTAAAATGAATTTGCTCCCCTGAGGTTAAAGTATCGCCAATCTTAAAATTGCCCGTATCGTGAAGCCCCACTATGTCACCGGGATAGGAGATGTCTACAATTTCTTTTTTATCAGCAAAAAAGGCATTAGGGCTACTAAACTTTAATTTCTTCTTTAGGCGTACATGTAAATAGGGCACATTCCGAGTAAAAGTTCCCGAAACAATTTTCACAAAGGCCAAACGGTCTCGATGCTTCGGATCCATATTGGCGTGTATCTTAAAAACAAAGCCTGAAAAGGCGTCCTCATCCGGAGCAATAGTTCGCTCTTCACTATCTTTCGCTAGGGGAGGCGGGGCAATATCAACAAAGCAGTCCAATAACTCCTGAACCCCAAAATTGTTTAACGCCGAACCAAAAAATACCGGCTGTTGGTCGCCAGCCAAATAGGCTTCTTGATTAAAACGAGGATAGACCTCGCGCACCAACTCCAATTCTTCCGCAAGGGTTTCTTTGGCGCTTGAACCAATGGCTTTTTCCAGGGCAGGGTCATCGATGTTTTCGATGAGATTGCTCTGGCTAATGGTGGTTTTTTGCTCTCCTTCAAAAAGGCGAATATTCTCGTTCCACAGGTTGTAAATCCCTTGAAAATCGTAGCCCATGCCTATTGGAAAGCTAAGCGGTACTGTGGTAAGACCAAGTTTTTGTTCTACTTCGTCCAATAAGTCAAAGGCATCTTTTCCTTCTCGGTCTAATTTGTTGATGAATACAATGATGGGAATGTTCCGCATGCGGCATACCTCTACCAGTTTTTCGGTTTGTGCCTCAACGCCCTTGGCGACATCAATGACAACAATCACGCTATCCACGGCAGTTAGGGTTCGATAGGTGTCCTCGGCAAAGTCTTTGTGCCCAGGTGTATCGAGGATATTGATTTTTTTGTCTTTGTATAGAAAAGCCAAAACGGACGTAGCAACCGAAATTCCCCGTTGACGTTCAATTTCCATAAAGTCACTGGTAGCTGCTTTTTTGATTTTATTGGATTTAACTGCGCCAGCCTCTTGGATGGCACCTCCAAACAGCAGTAACTTTTCGGTTAATGTTGTCTTTCCAGCATCGGGGTGGGAGATAATCCCAAAGGTGCGGCGTCGTGCGATTTCGTCCAAAAAACTCATGTGACAAAAGTACATGGATTAAATAAACATACCACTTAGCAATGCATTTTTCGTACTTTTAATGTTTATATGGAAGAACAGGTTATTTTAGTTGATACCGATGATCAGCCACTAGGGCTGATGCCCAAGATGGAAGCCCACGAAAAAGGGGTGCTACACCGTGCTTTTTCTGTTTTTGTGCTGAACGACAAAGGCGAATTAATGCTCCAGCAACGTGCGCTTCACAAATACCACTCTCCGGGTTTGTGGACCAATACCTGTTGTAGTCACCAGCGTGATGGAGAAACCAATATTGCGGCGGGCAAGCGCCGCTTACATGAAGAAATGGGATTTGTTACCGAACTGCGTGAGGTAACCTCGTTTATTTACAAGGCGCCCTTTGATAACGGCCTCACCGAACACGAGCTAGACCATATCATGATTGGAAACTTTAACGACACGCCTAATATTAACCCAGAAGAGGTAGCCAGCTGGAAGTGGATGGATGTCGAGGCTGTCCGCGATGATATTAAAAGCAACCCCGAAAACTATACTGCTTGGTTTATCATTATCTTTGAGAAATTCTTTGAAAAAATAAAATTGCGATGAATAAAGTAACCGTGAGCCGTAAGGCACATTTTAATGCCGCCCACCGCCTTTACAGAAAGGACTGGAGTGATGCCAAAAACGAAGCCGTTTTTGACAAGTGCAGCAACCCATATTATCATGGACACAATTACGAACTTATTGTTTCTGTAGCAGGTCAGATTGACTCAGAAACAGGCTATGTGATGGATATGAAAGTTTTAAAAGACTTAATCAAAGCGCATATTGAAGACGCCTTTGACCATAAAAACCTAAACGAACAAGTACCTGAGTTCGCAACACTCATTCCTACAGCTGAAAATATGGCCGTAGTGATTTGGGATAAGTTACGACCGCATATTACAGCTGCACACGATTTGTCTGTAACCCTATATGAAACACCAAGAAACTTTGTGCAATTTTCTGGACCTAACTAAAACCTAAATGCTATGGCAAATATCCGCGACCTTAAAAAAGACATCAATTACGTGCTTGGAGAAATCATCGAAATGGCAATGGATTGGGAAAAAGCCAATCCAGATGGAGATAAATCAAAGACTGCTGCTATTATTGATGAAGCCATTACGGCTTTTGACTCTTTTAGTGCCCGTATATATGAAAAAGGAATTGATAATAAGCGTACGCACTACCGTGCTATCGTTGCTGATTTGGAAGCTAAAGGCAATGAGCTTATTGCCAAACTCAATGCGCTTTAAGTACCTTTCTAAAGGTTAAATTAATGCGTGGCGCTACTGCTTTCGCTGTTTTTGCAATTTGATGTTTCCAGAAATGTTGCGTGGTGCCCTCCATCAATAACAAACTTCCATGCGTTAGTTCTAGCTTTAGTTTTTGAGATTTGTCTGTATTGTGTTTTAGATGAAAAAATCTGGAGGCACCAAGACTGACCGAGGCAATTACCGGATTTACACCCAATTCTTTTTCGTTGTCTGCATGCCAGCCATTGCTGTCTTGGCCATCGCGATATAGATTTAACAGCACCGTGGTGAATGTTTCATCTGTGTAGGCTTCTAGCTTTTGCTCAATATCCAACAGCGATTTGCTCATGGGGTTGGGTTGCATTACAATGCCAGAGTAGCCATACGGGTCAGTGGTATGCCCGTGCAGCGATGTCATGCGAGGCTGTGGGTAAGTCTTTCCAAATACGGTTATCGGATCGTTGCGCCAAGGCGTTTCGTTTTTCAACAGTTCAAAAAGCCTGTCAGCTTCTTGTGGTTTAAGAAAATGGGGATAATATTTTAGGGTAGCGTCTGGAAGTTCAGGCACAAAAGCGTCAAACAGCTCAAGCATTATTTTTACGTTTGTGGTTCCGTTTTTTGATGGTTTCCTTTCTGTAATGCCAAAACAGCGTATTAACAAACCCCAAAATTAGCGATACGCCAATGATGATGTAGCCCATGGTGAAAAGCTTTCCCAATGAAGTTTTTGGGGAAAAATCGCCATAACCAATAGTGGTGAGGGTGATGACAGAAAAATAAAGGGAGTCTAGCCACGACCAATCTTCAAGGAAACGATAAGCAACTGTGCCTATGGCAAGAAAGAAATTAGTAGCAAAGAGCAAACTGTGGTAGGCCGGGTCGCGCCAGAACGAAATGAGTGTACGCCAGAAAAAGAGCATGTTGGGTTATTTTTAGTGAAAATAAAAAAAATCCCTAAACCACAGTTGATGGATTTTAATTTTAACCTAGAGTTTTGCCTAAGGGTGTAGCTTTTTTATAGGAATTAGATTACAAGAGCTTTAAAACCTATTCTAAATGCAACAACGAATATTTTTCCGAAATAGCATACGCCGAGCGTAAGTGCGTTTTGCAAAACAAAAAAATTTCATTCAAAATCTTCTTGAATTTTTGGTTCGTTTTGTTTCAAGACAAAATGAACAAATCATGGATTATGAACTACATCATCTTTAACGTCCTATTTTATCATCTCAAAACTACGCTGAATAAAAGCCGTAAGCTCCTCTCCCTTAAGCAGGGATTGGGATAAGCGCGCCAAATCTAAGGATTGCTTAATCAGGCGTTCTTGTTTCTTTTTGGTTTTGGTTTCCAAAATTTGACTTACTAGTGGGTGGTTTACATTAACCACAAGCTGATACATGTCGGGGAACCCGCCTCCAAACATACCGCCACCGCCACCGGTCTGCTGCATCTCTTTCATACGGCGCATAAACTCAGGTTGGGTAATGATAAACGGTGCTGCCTCGCTGTCCATTGCTTCCAATTGAACCGTGTATTGCTCTTTAGGGACTACGTTTTCAATCATGGGCTTTAACACTTCTTTTTGCTCATCAGAAAGCTTTGATAATTGTGGCTCGTCCTTAACAATAAGCTTGTCTATATGGTCGCTGTCCACACGAACAAATCCGAGTTTGTCATCTTCTTGCTCTAGTTTTTGCAACAGATGCCCAACGATGGGTGAGTCGAGCAATAGCACCGTGTAGCCCTTGGCTTTTGCTGCTTCAATGTATGCGTGTTGCTCGTCTACATTAGCAGCATAGAGTTGAACTAGCTTGCCATCCTTGTCAGTCTGTGCATCTTTAGTTTGCTCTTTTAATTCGTCTAGCGTCAAATACGTGCCTGTGGTGGTTGGGAAAAGATTGAAGCCTTTTGCCTTACCAAAGAACTTATCCTCTGAAAGCATTCCGTATTCAATCACAACTTTAATATCGTTCCATTTTTTCTCTAGATTCTCTCTGTCATTCTTAAATATGGACTGTAGTTTATCAGCCACTTTCTTAGTGATGTAGTTGCTGATTTTCTTTACAGCACCATCTGCTTGCAAATAGCTCCTAGAAACATTTAACGGAATGTCTGGTGAATCAATCACTCCACGAAGCATGGTCAAGAACTCGGGTACAATTCCTTCAACGTTATCCGTAACAAACACCTGATTTTGATATAACTGAATACGGTCTTTTTGAATATTCAAATCGTTATTCAGCTTTGGAAAATACAAGATACCCGTAAGGTTAAACGGGTAGTCCACATTAAGGTGAATGTGAAATAAAGGTTCTTCAAACTGCATGGGGTATAATTCCCGATAAAAAGACGAATAATCTTCATCTTTTAAATCGCTTGGTTTTTTGGTCCAAGCAGGATTTGGGTTGTTTATAATATTGTCAACCGTTTCTTTAATTTCTTTTTTATCATCGCCTTCTCCTTCCTCGTGGGTTTCTTCCTTGGTTCCAAACTTAATTGGAATGGGCATAAACTTGTTGTATTTGGTCAATAGCGCTGTAATACGCGATGCTTCCAAAAATTCATCAGAGTCTTTGTCAATATGCAATACAATCTCAGTACCACGCGCTGTTTTATCGTGTTCTACTAAGGTATATTCTGGTGATCCGTCACAAGTCCAATGGGCCGCTGGGGCGTCTGTATGTGACTTGGTGATGATTTCAACCTTTTCTGCGACCATAAAGGCAGAATAAAAACCAAGGCCAAAGTGGCCAATGATTCCGCTGTCTTTGGCGCTGTCTTTATATTGATTTATAAATTCCTCAGCTCCAGAAAAGGCAACCTCATTGATGTATTTGCCCACTTCATCGGCTGTCATTCCTAATCCCTGGTCGATGACGTGAAGTGTTCTTTTGTCTTTATCAATCTTTATTTCAATAATTGGTTGACCGTAATCTGTTTTGGATTCACCAATATTTGTCAGGTGTTTAAGCTTGAGGGTTGCATCTGTAGCGTTCGAAATAAGCTCGCGCAAGAAAATTTCGTGATCGCTGTACAGAAATTTCTTGATTAAAGGAAAGATGTTTTCTACTGCGACGTTAATTTTACCAGTACTCATGTGTTGTTTTTTTCTAAGCAGACCAAATAAGATACCAAACTAAGTTAACTGACATGATGGCACAGAAAAATATTTTGTTTAATTATTTTGTTTTTTTGTTAAACGTTTTTATATTTGTGAAGTAGTCAATAAGCAAAAATATTTTTTTGGAGAGAATTGCTATGAAAAGTCTCAGTTGATTACAACACTCCTTATTATTGGTTTGTTTAATTTTGGTTAAGTTGTTCGAAGGTGCATCGTGGTTGTTGCACCTTCCTTTTTTTTTACCATCATTATTTCGTTAATTGCTATTTAATTTAATCAAAAATGTATCAATCACGTATCGTAGGCCTCGGACATTACGTTCCAGAAAACATTGTTACCAATGATGATTTGTCCAAACTTATGGACACAGACGACGCTTGGATTACCGAGCGCACAGGAATAAAAGAACGTCGCCTCATTAAAAAAGATTCTGGAGAAGGCACTACCACTATGGGCGTGAAGGCAGCTGAAATGGCACTTGAAAGAGCAGGCGTTTCCAAAGATGACATTGATCTTGTGATTTTTGCCACCCTTAGCCCTGATTTATACTTTCCTGGCTCTGGCGTGCTATTGCAAGACCTCATGGGTATGGGTACTTGTCCAGCACTAGATATTCGAAATCAGTGTTCGGGATTTGTATACGGACTTTCTGTCGCTGATCAGTTTATCAAAACAGGGATGTATAAAAACGTATTGCTCGTTGGCTCCGAATACCATTCTGGCGGTATGGATTTTACCACACGAGGGCGCACCGTTTCTGTTATTTTTGGGGATGGGGCAGGTGCTGCAGTACTTACGCGTGAGGAAGACACCACCAAAGGAATTCAATCAACGCATTTGTATTCAGAAGGAAAATATGCAGAAGAACTGGCCATTATTGGCCCAAGTACCAAACGATGGATCCCTGAAATTGTAGCGGATTATGACGAAGATGATATGCGCTATCACCCTTATATGAACGGGCAACTGGTATTTAAAAATGCAGTGGTTCGTTTTAGTCAAGTAATTCAAGAGGCATTGCAGAAAAACGGGAAAGACACAGCAGATATAGATTTGTTTATCCCGCATCAAGCAAATCTGCGCATTGCACAATTTGTGCAAAAGAAGTTTGGCTTACGTGACAATCAAGTCTACAACAACATCATGCGCTACGGCAACACCACCGCCGCATCCATTCCAATAGCCATGTCAGAAGCATGGGCAGAAGGGAAAATAAAGCAAGATGATACAGTTCTACTTGCCGCTTTTGGAAGTGGATTCACTTGGGGAAGTGCGTTGATATATTGGTAGTCCAACTACTGAAATCCATAACAATAGCGCTGAAATAGCCCCGTTTAGTGCCAGCACAAAAAATCCAAAATCAAAGCCAAATGTAGCCTTGCAAAATACGGTAATACCATAGGACAAAACAGGTGCGACAACACATATATAGGGTGCCAACCCATCCCTTATTTGTTTTTTTGAAAAGATACCCAAAAGGAACAAGCCCAATAACGGTCCATAGGTGTATCCAGCAAAAAGCAGTAATTGGGCAATTACACTTTCGTCTCGAACGATATAATAGAACAGTACAATACACAGCCATAAGATCACGGCCATTGTAAAGTGGATTTTTTTTCGCTGTTGAATTCCTTTTTCCCCCGATTCAATCCCCCATAAATCAATGCTTGCACTTGTCGCAAGCGATGTCATTGAGCTGTCGGCACTGCTGAAAGCCGCAGCAATAAGCCCAAAAACAAATGCATATGAGACCACTGCTCCAAGACCTGACTGCGTGGCTACCGTGGGGAAAAGATCGTCCCCCGCTGCTGCTATTCCTTTAGATTGCGCATAGGCACTTAACAAGACCCCTAGAATCAAGAACATTAGGGTAACCACAACCAAAGCGATGGTAAACCAAAACATGTTTTTTTGTGCATCTTTTAGTGAACGACAACTCAAATTCTTTTGCATCATCTCTTGATCTAGTCCTGTCATGGCAAACGCAATAAGCGCACCGGCAAAAAACTGCTTCACAAAATGCTGACCGCTGCTCCAGTCATCCCAGAAAAACAATTGTGTATTGGGTTGCGACTGCCACCACGTCCATAAGGATTGGGTGTCTAGCTGTAGCTCAAAAAACAATGCATAGGTAGTAATTCCCAAGGCAATTAGCATGCAAAGCGTTTGGGCTGTATCCGTGTAAATGATGGTTTTGATACCCGATTTTTTGGTGTAGAGCCATATGCCCACTAGCGCTATAGCGGCACTTGCCCAAAAGGGAACATTGAGTTCGTCTAAAGCAAGCCCGTGCAAAACTTTTAGCAACAAAAAGAGCCGAAAGCTCGTGCCGGTTAATCTGGATAAAACAAAAAATGCAGCTCCCGTTTTATAGCTTTTTTCACCAAATCGGTGTCGTAAATAAGTGTAAATACTGACCACATTCCATTTGTAATAAAGCGGCAATAAAACAGTGCCAATGCATAAATAGCCCAGCGCATAGCCCAATACCATTTGCACATAGCCCAGTTGGGTGCTGGCCACCCATCCTGGAACCGAAATAAAGGTAACGCCCGATAGCGTTGCCCCGATCATTCCAAATGCAACCAGAAACCAAGGCGCCTTTTTGTCAGCAGCAAAAAAAGTAGCGTTGTTGTTGCTGTTGCCTGCCAAATGCGAGATGCCGTAGAGCACAGCAAAATAGATAATAAGGCAAAATATCAGCACTTGCGCGGTCATCTCTTTTTTTTGTCAAATATAGCGTATGTGACTATTGTTTAAATAGTGTATTTTTGGATCATGGAAATTCCGTCTTCTTTAGTTCAGAAAGCAGTAGATGAAATTGCACAACTTCCAGGGATAGGTAGACGGTCTGCACTTCGAATTGTGCTTCATTTGTTACGTCAACCCAAGGATTTTAGCGCCCGTCTTTCTGCTGCTATCGCAACATTACGCGAACAAATACGTTATTGTAAAACCTGCCACAATATTTCGGATGCGGAGCAATGTAATATTTGCGCAAGCTCAATGCGCGAGCGTAATATTATTTGTGTGGTGGAGGATATTAGAGATGTTATGGCCATAGAGTCTACGGGTCAATTTAAAGGTTTATACCATGTGTTGGGTGGTAAAATTGCGCCCATGGAAGGCGTAGGTCCACAACAACTTACGATAGACGCTTTGATAACCCGAGTGGAACAAGAAAATATTGATGAAATCATATTTGCACTAAGCAGTACAATGGAAGGCGACACGACAAACTACTATATTTTTAAAAAGCTAAGCGTATTTGAATTGCGCTTCTCTGCTATATCCCGTGGTATTGGCGTTGGTGACGAACTTGAATATGCCGACGAACTGACACTTGGAAGAAGCATCAGTCAGCGAATTCCCTTTGAAATTTCCATGAAAAGCTAAGCATGCAGTTATCCGTTGTTATCCTAAATTACAATGTAAAATACTTCATTGATGTATGTCTTCAGAGTGTTTTGGCTGCAACAAAAGATTTGGATGCAGAGGTCATCTTGGTCGATAATGCTTCAGAAGACGGGAGTGTTGAATGGATTTCACAACAATTTCCGCAAGTCAAACAAATTAACAACAGCGAAAATGTTGGGTTCCCAAAAGGAAACAACATTGGCGTAGCTCAGGCCAAAGGGGAATTTTTATGTATTCTTAATCCCGATACGATAGTAGCGGAGGATACCTTTACCAGTGCGATATCCTTTATGGAAAATAACAGGCAGGTAGCCATCATGGGCCCTAAGCTTATTGATGGTTCAGGTACTTTTTTAAAGGAATCCAAACGAGGTGTTCCAACGCCAGCGGTGGCTTTTTCTAAAGTTGCTGGACTCTACAAGATAGCCCCCAAATTGTTTGGTAAATATTATAACCTACGCCTTTCAAAAAACACATCAGGCCCAACAGATATATTGGTCGGAGCTTTTATGTTTATGCGTACCGCGCATTATCGTGAACTCAACGGCTTTGATGAAGCTTGCTTTATGTATTCCGACGATATTGATTTGAGCTATAGGTCATTGCAGTTGGGGCAACAAAATTACTACAATGCCGATATTACGGCTATTCACTTTAAGGGTGAAAGCACACCAAAAGATTTTGCCTACCAGCTTATGTTCCGTGAGGCCATGAATTATTTTTACAACAAGCATTTCCACGTTTCAAACCTGGTTAAGGTTTGGATTAAGGTAGCCACCAACCTCTTCAGCTTTTTAAAACGCATGCGAGGGGCGCAGTTAACAACGAGAAAACAACTTCCCTACTGTTATTGGCTGATTTCAGATGAATTGGATTTAAAAATAGGAGTTAACAAAAACGTTTTGTTTATGCACACATCTGGGATAGATGGCGTTTTGGAACACAGAAACCGTCATGCCGAAATTATCTTTGACCCTGAAACCATTTCATTCAAATCTTGCATTGATTTTATGGCAAAGTATGGCAAAGGATTTACATATAAATTCTTGAGTTCCGACAAAAGCCACGCCGTGGGAAGCATATCCAGTAATGCCAAGGGTGAGGTGCTTGTTATGTCATAGCGAAAGCCACGATTAATTTGTACTTTTGAAAAAAAATTAAAATGCCCAGTTATCAGCTTGTTTTACCCGCTATGGGTGAGAGTGTTTCTGAAGCTACCATCACACAGTGGTTAAAGAAAGTAGGCGACACTGTTGCTGCTGATGAAGCTGTAGTAGAGGTGGCAACCGATAAAGTTGATTCTGAAGTTGCGAGTGAATACGCAGGCACCATAAAAGAAATTCTGCATCCTGTTAATGCTGTTGTTGGTGTTGATGCGCCCTTAGCCGTAATCGAAACAGCGGAGGGGGTTGCGCAAGACGTGGCGCCAACAGTTGCGCCAAAGGCAGTCCCAGCTCCAGCAGCTCCGACCCCCAAAGCGCCTGAAAAAGTGGCGGATACGCCTCAGCAATACATGGATCAAGCGCAAGACTTAATAAAGCCTGTTAATCCCGTTGTTGAAGGACAAAAGCGATTTTACTCACCACTTGTAAAAAATATTGCCAAAGAAGAAAATATTTCAGCACAAGAATTAGCCACCATTCCGGGTAGTGGGAAAGATGGCCGTGTGACTAAGAGCGATATTTTAGCCTTTATAAAAAACAGAAAAGCCTCTGATGCTGCAAGTACTCAGCCCAGAGTTGCTGCTTCACCAAACGCTACAACTGCAGCTACTACACCTCCTGTATCTTTCATAAAAAGCCCTACAGACGAGGTTGTGTCCATGACGCGCATGGAACAAATTATTGCTGACCACATGATGCACAGCCTTAAAACCTCGGCTCATGTGCAATCGTTTATTGAAATAGACGTGACCAAGCTCTGGAATTGGCGTGAAAAAGTAAAAAATCAATTTGTCAAGCAGCATGGAGTTAAACTAACCTTTACGCCCATATTCTTGCACCTGGTTGCACAATTACTTCCTGAGTTTCCTTTGTTGAACGCTACCCTAGACGGCACCAGTATTGTCAAGAAAAAAGACATAAACCTCGGTATGGCAACAGCTTTACCCGATGGTAATTTAATTGTTCCTGTTATCAAACAGGCCGACACACTAAGTCTTATTGGACTGGCTAAGAAAGTACATGAGCTGGCTTCAAACGCACGCAACAATGTGCTAAACCCAGACGATGTGAAAGGCGGTACCTATACGGTAACCAACGTAGGTATGTTTGGCAGTCTTACAGGCACGCCTATCATTAACCAGCCACAACTTGCTATTTTGGCATTGGGTGCCATTCGCAAGGTTGCTGCAGTATTGGAAACAGAAAAT
Source organism: Flavobacteriaceae bacterium (assembly GCA_002862705.1). GTDB lineage: Bacteria > Bacteroidota > Bacteroidia > Flavobacteriales > Flavobacteriaceae > UBA7446. The sequence goes on along the minus strand of PKDU01000017.1, from coordinate 23,450 downwards.
GGCGATGTTATTGCCATACGCCAGCAAATGATGGTGTCACACAGCTATGACCACCGCATCATCAATGGTGCTATGGGCGGCATGTTTCTCTTGCGCCTAAAGCAGCGCATTGAAAACTGGGACGAAACGCAAACAATTTAATATGGAACTTTCGCTAACACGCCCTTTGTGTTTTTTTGATTTAGAAACAACAGGCGTTAATGTCGCCAAAGACAGGGTGGTGGAAATATCCATCTTAAAGGTTTTTCCAAACGGCAATAAAGAATCCAAAACATGGTTGGTAAATCCAGAAATGCCCATTCCACCACAAACTACAGCCGTCCACGGAATCACAGACGAAAAAGTAGCCAACGAGCCCACATTCAAACAGTTGAGCAAAGATATTTACAACATGATTAAAGGGTCCGATTTGGCAGGATTTAATTCCGATCGCTTTGATATCCCACTGCTGGCGGAAGAGATGTTACGTGCTGAAATTGATGTGGATTTTAAAAAGTATTTAACGGTAGACGTGCAAACCATTTTTCATAAAATGGAAAAGCGAAACTTGTCGGCTGCGTATAAATTCTACTGCGGAAAAGATTTAGACAATGCGCACAGTGCTGAGGCCGATACCAACGCAACATATGAAGTGTTGAATTCTCAAATTGAAAAATACGACGAACTCGAAAACGATGTTTCCAAACTAAGTGCCTTCTCTACACGAAGAAAAAGCGTTGATTTTGCAGGCTTTGTTATCGTGGATGCAGACGGAGACGCTGCTTTTAACTTCGGAAAGCACAAAGGGAAAAAAGTGGTTGAAGTATTGGAACGTGAACCTGGCTATTTCAGTTGGTTATTGAATGCAGATTTCCCACGCTACACCAAAAAGGTACTCACGGCCATTCGTTTAGAAACCATGAACAACGCATGAAAATTATTTGTATTGGTAGAAATTATGCAGCTCACATTGACGAACTAGATAATGTTCGACCCGATGTACCTGTAATTTTCATCAAGCCCGATACCGCTATAGCCCAACCCAATCTTCCTTTTTTTATCCCTGAATTTTCAAATGAAGTACATCACGAGGTGGAGGTCTTGGTGCGTATCAACCGTATTGGAAAGCACATTCAGTCCAAGTTTGCACACAAATACTACGACCAAATAGGCTTGGGAATAGATTTTACCGCTCGCGATATTCAGCAGCAACTTAAGTCAAAAGGGCTGCCTTGGGAAAAAGCAAAGGCTTTTGATGGATCGGCATTTGTAGGCAAATGGTTTGACAAGTCTACTTTGGGTGATTTGGGTAAACTTCCCTTTTCCCTTCAAAAAAACGGTGAAGAGGTTCAAGCAGCAGATACCAGTCTGATGTTGTGGTCTATAGACGAAATTATTGCATATGTTTCTAAATATTTCACGCTTAAAATAGGCGATATTATCTTTACGGGTACGCCAGCTGGCGTCAGTCAGGTTGTTAAGCATGATCGTCTGGAAGGTCATCTAAACGGTCAAAAAGTCTTTTCCTTAATCGTCAAATAGATGCGGGCAGATATCATTACCATCGGAGATGAGATTTTAATAGGCCAAGTAGTGGATACCAACGCTACTTATCTTGGAAAGACGCTTAACAATATCGGTATTGAAGTACGCCAAATACATACCATATCTGATAATAAAGAAGCTATTTTAGATGCGTTTGCTAGGGCTCAAAACCAAGTTGATTTGGTAGTCATGACAGGCGGACTTGGTCCCACCAAAGACGATATTACCAAACATACGTTGTGCGCGTATTTTGATGATACCTTGACCTTCTATCCAGATGTGATGGCACATATTGATGAGTTGTTCCGAAAATACGTCAAAGCGCCAGTTAACGATTTAAACAGGGGGCAAGCCATGCTTCCTTCTAGCTGTACACAACTCTTTAATGCACATGGAACGGCCATGGGCATGTGGATGCAGAAAGAAAAGACCGTATTTGTGTCCCTTCCGGGGGTTCCTTTTGAAATGAAACATTTGGTACAGGAGAAATTGATTCCATTAATAAAAGCAACTTTTTCCTTGCCTGCTCGTGTGCACAAGACCATGATGACTTATGGGCTTGGTGAAAGCATCATTGCAGAAAAAATAAGCGATTGGGAAGCTACCTTACCCCAACACATTAAGTTGGCCTATTTGCCTAACCTTGGACGGGTGCGCTTGCGTTTGTCTGCACGTGGGACAGATGAAGCCGTGCTCCGAAATGAAATAGATGCGTTATTTGAAGACATATATCCGCTTATAGGTGACCATATAAAAGGTTTTGAATCCGAGCAACCCATTGAAATGCAAATAGGAACAGCCTTGACCCAGAAAGGTTGGACATTGGCCACGGCCGAAAGCTGTACAGGTGGCGCATTAGCCGCTTTGTTTACACAGCATCCTGGCGCATCTACTTTCTTTAAGGGTGCTGTAGTGAGTTATGCTGCGGATGTAAAACAGCAGTTGTTGGGCGTACGGCAACAAGACATCGAAGAGCACACTGTGGTCAGTGAACCCGTGGCTTTGAGCATGGCAAAGGGTGTTGTTCGCCAAACGGGTGCAGATGTTGCCATTGCCACCACTGGAAATTTTGGCCCCACACAAGGCGAGTCAGATGTGGAAATTGGCACGGTGGTTATTGCCATTATAGCTCCAAATATTGAATATGTAGAGACGTTTATCTTTGGGAAACACCGCGAACGCAACTTGCGCAAAACCCTAAATAAAGCACTTGAGTTGTTGCACTACAAATTAGCATGTGAACTTTAGTTAAAAAATTTTTTTAACACACCATATTTTCCTAAGTTTGCACCCTGTTAAAAAAGATGTCATGTCGAAAGTATGTGAATTAACTGGTAAAAAAGCGATGGTTGGCAACAACGTATCGAAAGCCATGAACAAAACCAAGCGTAAGTTTGGTGCTAACCTAATCAAGAAGCGTTTCTACATTGTTGAGGAAGATAAGTGGATTACCCTAAAACTTTCAACATCGGCATTAAAAACCATTAACAAAAAGGGCTTGCCTGCTGTTGTTAAAGAAGCACGCGCACAAGGTCTGATCAAATAACCACGTTATGGCTAAAAAAGGAAACCGCGTTCAAGTTATTTTGGAATGTACCGAGCACAAAGACTCTGGTCTTTCTGGTACTTCACGTTACATTACAACAAAAAACAAAAAAAACACACCAGATCGCATTGAAATTAAAAAATTCAACCCGACCCTAAAGCGCATGACGGTTCACAAAGAAATCAAGTAATTATGGCTAAGAAAACGGTAGCAACCTTACAAACAAAATCAAAGCGTCTTACGAAAGCCATCAAAATGGTACGTAGCGATAAAACAGGCGCATATACCTATGTAGAAACCATTCTAGCACCTGAACTGGTGAACGACTGGTTATCTAAAAAGTAAAACCAACCATTTAATCGTTTAAAAAGCCACATTGTTGTGGCTTTTTTTATTCTCAAAACGTACCTTTAACCCATGGGGCTTTTTTCAAAATCATCTAAGAAACTTCAATCTGGCCTGTCGGCAACCAAAAAGGCTTGGACAGAACGACTTAAAAAAGTGGTGCTTGGAAAAAGCAAGGTAGATACTGATTTTTTAGAAGAACTCGAAGAAATACTTATTACTTCCGACGTTGGCGTAGCCACCACTGAGAAAATCATAGATCGTTTGGAGCAACGCGTGGCCAAAGATAAATTCATAAAAGCCGAGGAATTAGATCAGCTGTTGTATGAAGAAATTTTTGCGTTAGTAACCGACAACAGCCCTACCCAAACAACCGCTCAGGACGGCTTGCAGGTCATATTGGTAGTTGGTGTTAACGGAGCGGGCAAGACCACTTCTGTTGGCAAGCTAGCCCATCAATACAGCCAACAAGGCAAAAAAGTCATGCTTGCAGCTGCCGATACTTTTCGTGCAGGCGCCATAGATCAATTGCGTCTTTGGTCCGAAAGGGCTCAAGTGCCTTTTGTAAGTTTACAAGAAGGAAGCGATCCTGCTTCAGTGGCATTTACAGCCGTTGAACGCGCCAAGAAAGAACAGGTAGATGTATTGTTTATTGACACTGCAGGGCGGCTACATAACAACACCAATCTGATGCAGGAATTGGCTAAAATTGAGCGCGTGGTGAAAAAAATCATTCCAGAAGCACCTCATGAGACCTTGTTGGTATTGGATGGCGGTACGGGTCAAAATGCCTTTATGCAGGCCAAACTATTTGCAGAAGCCACAGCTATTTCTGGGCTTATATTAACCAAGTTAGACGGTACAGCAAAAGGGGGTGTCGTAATTGGCATTTCTGACGAACTCGAAGTTCCCATCCGCTACATTGGCGTTGGCGAGGGTATGGATGATTTAATTCCATTTGAAACCAAGCCGTTTTTAGATTCACTTTTTCAAAAAAACTAGACTATGAAAACAATTTTAAGTTTTGTGTTTATACTGTTCATATTGTCGTGCAACACGCCTTCAAGTCACTATTGGCAACCCTATGACGAATCGGAAGAATTAGCCCAAAATGCGAATCACGAAATACCTAGAATGCGTTATAAGCTTATTCAATCTAAATTTTTGGACAAAGACGCCATGTGGGCGCCCTTTGAAAAGGAATTACGTGATTTTGACACCACTTATGAAGCTTTAAAGCCACTTATTATTGAGCAAAACATTCCAACACTTCAGCAACACATAGCCAATGGAACGCTTTCCTATGAGCGCTTGGTTAAGTTCTATTTATATCGCATTCGTCTTTTGGAGTCCAATCCTAAAACCACCTTGCACGCTGTCCTAGCACTAAACCCCAACATTATTAAAGAGGCTCAGCAAAAAGACAGGCAAACTCCCGAAGATATGCACCTCATTTATGGGATGCCTATTTTATTGAAGGACAATATTAACACTGCAGCCATGCCTACCACTGCTGGAGCTGCGATCTTAGAAAATCATGTTCCCGATGAAGATGCTTTTGTGGTAAAGCAGCTCAAAGACAAAGGCGCTTTGATTTTAGGAAAAGTAAATTTAAGTGAATGGGCGTATTATTTCTGCGCCGGTTGTCCTGTTGGTTACAGTGCTGTTGGCGGGCAGACCTTAAATCCCTATGGCAGAAGAATTTTTGAAACGGGCGGTTCAAGTTCAGGCAGTGCTGTGGCCGTGGCGGCAAATTATGCCGTAGCAGCCTTAGGTTCCGAAACATCGGGCTCCATATTGTCTCCTTCAAGCCAAAATGCGGTTGTTGGACTAAAACCCACCATTGGCCTAGTAAGCCGAACAGGAATAGTGCCTATATCAAGCACCTTGGACACTTCAGGACCCATGACCAAAAGCATAGCCGATAATGCCATTTTGCTAGATGCCATTGCAGCCCCCGATGCACAAGACGCTATTACCAAACGAGTTCCGCGCATCATGTCCTTAACAGACAGTTATGTTGAACCGTCGCTTTCTGGAGCAAGACTTGGCGCCATGACCAATATTTTAGCTGTAGACTCACTTTACCGCAACGCTGTTGAAGACTTGAGGGCTGCTGGCGCAGAGGTAATCGAATTTACCCCTGATAAAATTTCGCTTTCTGGATTTTCATCTATCCTTAATGGAGATATGAAGCGCGACATCCCTATGTATTTTAAAAACACATCAACCGCTGAATTTGCAACTATTGATGTGACGAAAATTATCGATTACAACAAGCAAGATAGTGTACTGTATATGCCATACGCCCAAGAACGTCTCGATGGCGTTATTAGCGATAGTATCACAGCAGCAGGTTTAGAAGAAACCATTTCAAAACTCAATGCGGCCGCTTCGGGATTTTTTGAAACCCCTATACGTAAATACCAGCTTGACGCCGTGCTTAGTAAAAACAATTATTACGCAGGCCACGCTGCTATTGCGTTTTACCCGTGCTTAACCGTTCCTATGGGCTATACACACGAAGGAGAGCCAGCTAACCTTACATTCATCGCACCATCATTTAGCGAGGAAAAACTGTTGATGCTCGGTGCGGCTTATGAAACCATTTCTAATCACAGAAAATCTCCGAAAGGCTACTAATAAACATGCGAACAAAATCAGCTAAAAAGAATAAAATCAACGTTGTTACCCTCGGATGTTCTAAAAACATATATGACTCCGAGGTGCTTATGGGGCAACTCAAAGCCAGCGACAAAGACGTCGTGCACGAACAGCAAGGAAATATTGTTTTGGTTAATACTTGTGGTTTTATTGATAATGCCAAAGAAGAATCGGTCAATACCATACTGTCTTTTGCCGAGCAAAAACAGACAGGTAAAATCGATAAATTGTTTGTTACGGGTTGTTTGAGTGAGCGCTATAAAGACGATTTAGAAGCTGAAATTCCAGATGTTGACGACTATTTTGGCACGACCGATTTACCTTTGTTGCTTAAGGCGCTTGGTGCAGATTATCGCCACGAATTGTTGGGCGAACGCCTAACCACCACGCCAAAAAATTACGCCTATCTCAAAATATCAGAAGGCTGTGACCGACCTTGTTCGTTCTGTGCCATCCCATTGATGCGTGGGGCACATCGCTCAAAACCCATTGAAGATTTAGTTAAAGAAGCACAAGGACTTGCTAAAAACGGCGTGAAGGAACTGATTATTATTGCCCAAGATTCTACCTATTATGGCTTGGACGTATACAAAAAGCGACGCTTGGCAGATTTGCTGCGTGCATTAACAGCAGTGGCAGGTATCGAATGGATACGCCTACACTACGCCTTTCCTTCAGGATTTCCAGAAGACGTGTTGGGCGTAATCGCAACCGAGCCCAAGGTGTGTTCATACATTGACATTCCATTACAGCATATTTCAGATCACCTTTTGAAGTCCATGCGTCGTGGTACTACACAAGAAAAAACAACGGCTTTGCTCCAGCGTTTCAGAAAAGCTGTTCCAGAAATAGCCATTCGCACCTCGCTTATCTTGGGTTATCCTGGTGAAACAGCAGCAGATTTCGAATTGCTTAAGTCATGGGTAAAAGAAATGCGTTTTGAGCGTTTGGGCTGTTTTCAGTACAGCCATGAGGAAAATACCCATGCCCATAGCTTGGTAGACGATGTGCCTGCTGAAGTGAAACAAGCACGTGTCAACGAATTGATGGAAATCCAAGCCCATATTTCTTGGGAAAAGAATCAAGCCTTGGTGGGTAAAACCCTGCGTTGTGTTATTGACAGAAAAGAAGGAAACCGCTTTGTGGGTCGTACCGAGTTTGATTCTCCGGATGTGGACAACGAAGTTTGGGTGGATGCCCGCGAACACTACCTCAAGGTTGGCGATTTTGCCAATCTAACCATAATAGCCGCACAGGACTTTGACTTAGAGGCCGTTCCTGCGCAATAGTTTCTTACATTAACTACTTTTGTCTTATGAAGCTAATCGAGTCGTTGGGATATCATAGGGGTGTTTATGCACCTTTAATGCAGCAATTGTTGCGCAACGATCCCGCCTTAAAATCCTTTCATAGGGGGTTGGTTTCAACCAAAGCAGCCACTAAAGTCGCATCAAATCGCGCCACTTCCTTTGACCAATCCAAGCGAAATACATTGGTTGAGGTGCTGCACAAGCAATACGAACACCTAGCCCCTGATAGTAAAACGCGTGCACAAATAGATGCCTTATCCGCCTCAAACGCAGTAACAATAACCACAGGGCATCAGTTGAATCTCTTTACAGGGCCCTTGTATTTTTGGTATAAGATTTTGGATGTCATTAATGGTGCAGCAGCCATGCAACAAGCAGATGACAAACACCAATATGTCCCCGTTTTTTGGATGGCATCTGAAGATCACGATATTGAAGAGATAAATCACTTCTTTTTGGGCGAACAAAAAGTAAGATGGGAAGCAGTGACCGCCGGAGCTGTGGGCCGTATGCCTACCACTGGCCTTGATGTTATTTTAGACGAATTAACCCCCTATTGGAACAGTACCGACCAAGCAAAAGAATTACTCGTTCTTTTTGCAAATTGCTATTTGCAAGAAGGCACGTTGGCAAAAGCCACGCGAAGACTGGTGCATCAGCTTTTTGGTGCAGACGGAATAATCGTGGTTGACGGAGACGATGCAGCCTTAAAATCACTGTTTGTGCCTATGTTTAAAGCTGAGGTAAGGGAACAATTCACGCACAAAGGGGTAACGCAAACCAACACTGCCTTAAAAAAGGTGGTGAAGGACTTTAAGCCACAGGTAAATCCTAGGGAAATCAACCTATTCTATCTTTTTAACGATAAGCGCTTGCGTATCACAACAGATGCAAATCGATTTGGAACCACAGAAAATCCAACAAAATGGACATTTCAAAGCTTGAGTGAGGAAATTGAAAAGCATCCAGAACGATTTTCTCCCAATGCACTTATGCGCCCTCTGTATCAAGAATGTGTGCTGCCCAACATTGCCTATATAGGTGGTGGCGGTGAGTTGGCCTATTGGCTACAGCTTAAAACTACTTTTGAAAAATTTGACATTCCATATCCCCTCTTACAGCACCGAACTACTGTTTTGTTAATGTCTGAAAAGCAAGTCAAAAAATGCAATAAGCTAAACCTTCCTATAGCCGACTTGTTCTTGCCTACAGCGACTTTTATCAACAAACGCGTACGCCAAATTAGCGATATTGACATAGATTTTTCTTCCCAACGCGAAGTATTGAAAGATAACTTCAAGGCCTTTCATGACTTGGCTGCACAAACCGACAAATCCTTTTTGGGGGCAGTCGAAGCACAAGAAAAAAAGCAGCTCAAAGGCTTGGACAAACTAGAAAATCGCCTCTTAAGAGCCCAGCGGAAAAAACTGCAAGACGAAGTGGTACGTGCCACCGACATTCGAAACGATTTATTTCCAAACAATAGATTACAAGAGCGCACGGCACATTTTTCTGCCTTTGTTTCAGAAACAGGCTTGACTCATTTTACTAAAGAATTAAAAGCCACTTTATCTACAGCGGTAAATGGTTTGGCGGTCATTCAAATTTGATATCCATACCTGTTAAAAACTATTGATAAGCGATTCTGCTTCATTGAAGTTTAGTTGTATTTTTGCATATGCAGAACAAAGTTTTAATTCTCGATTTCGGTTCGCAATACACCCAGTTGATTGCCCGACGCGTTCGAGAACTTTCCATTTTTTGTGAAATCCACCCTTTTCACAATATTCCTGAGGACATCAACACATTTAAAGCAGTCATCCTTTCGGGATCGCCGTATTCGGTTCGTGCTGATGATGCGCCACACCCCGATTTGAGTCAAATCAGAACTAAAGTGCCTCTGCTTGGGATTTGCTACGGAGCACAATATTTAGCACATTTCAATGGCGGAGCGGTAGCCCCTTCAGATACTCGTGAATATGGCCGAGCCAGACTGGCACAAGTAGTACCGCATGCCTTTACCAAAGACATTCCACTCGAATCTCAAGTGTGGATGAGCCATAGCGACACCATCAAAAAATTACCTGAGCATGCAACCCAATTGGCATCCACTTCTGATGTTGCCAACGCCGCTTATGTCATGGACAATGACATGACCTATGGGATACAGTTTCACCCTGAAGTGTATCACACAACAGATGGTAAGCAGCTGCTGCAAAACTTTTTGGTTGACATTTCGGGTATTAACCCCGACTGGACCTCAAGTGCCTTTGTGGAAACAACAGTGGCTGCTCTAAGCGAGGAACTGGGGCAAGATAAGGTGATATTGGGCCTCAGTGGTGGTGTGGATTCTTCTGTGGCGGCTATTTTGTTGCACAAAGCCATAGGCCCTAACCTCCATTGTATTTTTGTCAACAACGGTTTGTTGCGCAAAAACGAATACGACGAGGTATTGGAGCAATACAAAGGTTTGGGGTTGAACGTCAAGGGCGTGGATGCTTCCAAGCACTTCTTAGATGCCTTGGCAGGGGAGCGCGACCCAGAAACCAAACGAAAAATTATTGGTAAGGTATTTATAGATGTCTTTGACGATGAATCGCACAAGGTCGAAGGTGCCAAATGGCTTGCCCAAGGCACTATTTATCCAGATGTTATTGAATCGATATCTGTAAACGGGCCTTCTGCTACCATCAAATCACATCACAACGTGGGGGGATTGCCGGACTTTATGAAGTTGAAAGTAGTAGAGCCCCTTAAAATGCTATTTAAAGATGAAGTACGTCGCGTTGGCGCAACCCTTAAAATGCCCAAAGAAATACTTGGACGCCACCCATTCCCTGGGCCAGGCCTTGGTATACGTATTTTAGGAGACATTACAGCCGAAAACGTGCGTATGTTACAAGAAGCAGATGCTTTGTTTATTCAAGGGCTTCGAGACCACGGCTTGTACGATGACGTTTGGCAAGCTGGTGTGATGCTGCTGCCTGTGCAGTCTGTGGGCGTAATGGGAGACGAACGCACCTATGAAAAGTGCGTTGCCTTAAGAGCCGTAACTTCAACAGACGGAATGACGGCAGATTGGGTACATTTGCCATATGCTTTCTTACAAGAAATTTCAAACCAAATCATCAACCGTGTCCCGGGAATCAATCGTGTCGTTTATGATATTAGTTCAAAACCCCCTGCAACAATTGAGTGGGAATAGACTTATTCTATCACTCGCTTTTCTTTTTTTTGGCTTGCTTGGCAGCGCACAAGAGCCAGAAGCATCTCACTTTGTCGTTCATAAAGTAAAAAAGAAAGAATCCCTTGAAGGGATTGCAACGCGCTACGATGTCACAGTGGCTCAAATCATTACGCACAACCCCGCTGCTGCGAAAGGAATACGCAAACGTGACAAGATCAAAATACCGAGATACAAAAAAGAAGTTGTTGTTTCGCCAGCGCAACCCACAACAGTAACACATAGCGTACAGCCAAAGGAAACCCTCTGGCGGATTGCCCATACCTACGGCATTTCAGTAGACTCACTCAAAGCGTTAAATCCCCAATTAGGTGATACCTTGTCGGTTGGGAGCATGCTTAAGGTGCCCTCCAAAACGGCTGAAGAAATTGCGGCGCAAGTTGATTATTACACCGTTAAGCCTAAGGAAGGTTTTTTTCGTCTTGAACAAAAATTAGGCCTTAGTAAAGCTGATTTGGAAGCCCTGAACCCAAGCCTTGATTCGACAGGACTTATGGTAGGCATGGTTTTAAAAATTCCAAAGGCAAAAGCAGCTGATTCACTCATTGTTGATGGATTGGAAAAAATCAAAACCAGTTTATGGGACAGTACTTTTGTTGCACCTGTGGTGCGCATTGCTTTTTTGGCGCCCTTTAGACTTTCTAAAATTGAGCTGGATTCCATAGATCAAACAAACAAAACGCTTTCTGAACGCAACCTAACGACAGTGTCGCTTGACTTTTATTCCGGTATGTTATATGCTGTTGATAGCTTGAATAAGGCAGGCTTGAGTATTGAACTCTCTGTTTTTGATTCCGAAGGCCAGTTGCATATTATTGAGCAGTTGCTCAATCAAGAAGACTTTACCAGTTATGATGCTGTTATTGGTCCTTTCACGCCAGCCAATGTGAGCAGGATGGCACAAGCCATGAGCTTTTTTAATGTGCCCGTTATCTCCCCCTTGACCACACGTGATATTCGACCACGCAAAATGCTTATCAACACCATTCCCAGCAAGAAGTCACTTGCCAAGCGTATGATGCGCTATGTGGATTCGCTGGATGCACAACACGAAAATCCCTGTGTACTGATTATTGCAGACACCAAAAATCAGCAAACGGCACTGCGTCTAAAAGAACAATTTCCCTTGGCAGAAGTGTTGCCGCCAGATGAAGAATTTGGCTTTATCAAGCCCGATGTGGTGGATTCTTTGTTAACGCCTACAAGACCAAATTGGGTCTTTTTGGAAACCGAAAACTTAAATTTGGTAACCAGTATGACTTCCATGCTAAATGCTCAATCTTCGGAGGAGCGCCAGGTACAATTGCTCACGCATTTCCGATCGCCGGCCTATGACGATGAAAATATTTCTCAAGCCCATCTGGGCAATATCCGTTTTTCTTATCCCAATCATTTTTTGGAAAAACGCGATAGTTTACGCCTAAAATTTGACGCTTCATTTAAAGAACGCTATGGAAAGGCGCCCAACAGGACTGCCGTTAAGGGGTTTGATGTTATGATTGATGCCTCCCTTCGAATAGCTACCAAAAGAAAGCTAATCGATGGATTAAAACTCGGGGTTTTAGAGCAGTTACAATACCGTTTTGATTATCAGCCCAATCCAAAAGGCGGTTATCGAAATACTGCTACTTATATGGTACAACATCAGGGCTTTGAAACTATTGAAATAGTGCCTTTACAGCCACAAGCAGATTCCTTGCATGTTAGGTAGTTTATTCTTTGTATTTTTGCCACTTAAAATGAACAAGACTTATGCCTAAAGCCAAATACGTTTTTGTTACAGGGGGCGTTTCCTCCTCACTTGGAAAAGGCATCATCTCTGCATCATTAGCCAAATTACTTCAGGCACGGGGCCTTAAAGCCACCATCCAAAAATTTGATCCGTACATCAATGTTGACCCAGGAACCCTAAATCCATATGAGCACGGAGAGTGTTTTGTCACAGACGATGGCGCTGAAACTGATTTAGACCTTGGACACTACGAGCGTTTTTTAAATGTACGTACTTCTCAAGCCAACAATGTTACCACAGGACGTATCTATCAAAGTGTTATTGAAAAGGAACGGCGTGGTGAATTTTTGGGCAAAACAGTACAAGTTATTCCTCATATTACCAATGAAATCAAAACGCGCATGCAGCAGCTTGGCGAATCGGGTGATTACGATGTGGTCATAACCGAAATAGGCGGTACGGTTGGGGATATTGAGTCCCTACCTTATATCGAGGCTGTGCGTCAATTGCGATGGGAACTGGGGCGTGAAAATTGTATTGTTATTCATCTCACACTGGTGCCTTACCTATCTGCAGCAGCGGAATTAAAAACCAAACCCACACAACACTCTGTAAAAACCTTGATGGAAAGCGGAATCAACGCTGATATTTTGGTTTGTCGCACCGAGTATGAACTTTCAGAAAGCATACGTGCCAAACTCGCTTTGTTCTGTAATGTCAAACGCGAAGCGGTCATTCAATCCATAGACGCCAAGACCATATACGATGTGCCTTTGTTGATGCAAAAAGAAGGCTTAGATCGTGTGGTGATGGAAACCTTGAATTTATCAGATGATATTACGCCTGATTTGACAAAGTGGAAAGCCTTTTTATACCGACATAAAAATCCAAAAAACCACGTCCGTATCGGGTTGGTGGGGAAGTATGTTGAATTACAAGATTCCTATAAATCTATTTTGGAAGCCTTTATTCACGCAGGAGCTGCGAATGAAGTTAAGGTGGATGTCGTATCCATACATTCTGAACACCTTACTGGTGACAATTGCGCGCAAGAACTCAAAGACCTACACGGTTTGTTGGTTGCCCCTGGCTTTGGCTCTAGAGGGATTGAAGGAAAAATAAGTGCCATAAAATATGTACGTGAAAACAACATTCCGTTTTTTGGGATTTGTTTGGGTATGCAAATGGCCGTAATCGAGTATGCACGCAATGTCTTAGGACTTGCTACTGCTAATTCCACCGAAATGGACGAAGACACAGCACATCCTGTGATTAGCCTTATGGACGAACAGAAAAACGTAGAGGACAAGGGCGGAACCATGCGTCTTGGCGCTTGGGATTGTGCGCTTACGGCGGGTAGTCGTGTACAAGATATATACAAGGCTGATGACATCAGCGAGCGTCACCGCCACAGATATGAATTAAACAATGCCTACCTAACAGATTTAACCAAAAATGGCCTCAAAGCCACAGGCGTCAATCCAAAAACAGGCTTGGCAGAGATTGTTGAAATTGATGCGCACCCATGGTTTATCGGCGTACAATATCACCCCGAATATAAAAGTACAGTTCTTGAGCCGCATCCGCTTTTTTCAGCTTTTGTGGAAGCTTGTAATACCTACGCAAATAAAAAATAATTTAACATGGAAAATCGGCAAATAGACCCTCTACAAATCATAGGAATGGTGCTTATTTTTGGCATATTCACTTGGATGATGTACAATCAGCCTGTTCCGGATTTGGAAACGACAGATACTGCTATCACAGCAGCAGCCGAACAACAAGATTCAGTGCAGCCCATTGCATCGGAAACAGCCAAACAAGCAAACCCTGTTGTAGCAGCGGCCAGCGTTGTTGCCGATACCCTTAAGTTGCAAAACGAGGTGCTGTCCATTGGCATTTCTACCAAAGGAGGCCTGATGACACAGGTTGCCCTAAAAGGTTTGGTCAATTACCAAGACGCGCCTTTGTACTTGATCGACAACGATAACAGCTCCTTTAACATCGCATTTACAACCGTTTCTGGACAGTTGTTTCAGACAAAATTTATGATGTTTACCCCTTCGGTAAGCAACACAGCAGCACGACAGGAATTGCGTTTGCGCGCACCACTTGATACCGATGGTTATATTGAATTGGTCTATACGTTGCCAAAGGACGGATACCGCTTTGGTTTTGAAGTGGTTGCCGAAGGCATAGAAGGTGCTTTGGACCCTTCCATTCCCGCTGCCTTTTCATGGCGTATGGATGGCTTCCGCCATGCGAAAAGCGCCCAATACGAAAACCGTTATACGCAACTTGCCTATAACCACAAATCGGACAAATACAGTACGCTATCTGCCGCAGGAGACGACGACGACGATTTGAAAAACGTAGGATGGGTATCCTACCGCCAGCATTTTTTCAGTAGTATTCTTATTCCAGAAAACCCATTTGAAGTGGCTATTGTTTCCACATCAACCATAACAGACGAGGAAGAAGAGGAGTCGGAATTTCTTAAGGCGTTTTCGACCGAAACCACATTGCCGTATGGGCGCAACCGTTTTCAGGCCAACTTTGATTGGTATATGGGCCCAACCGACTACGCAGTATTAAAGACCTATGACGAATCTCTCTATGAAAGTATTTCTTTTGGCTGGGGGATTATTGGCTGGATAAACCGTTCGGTATTTTATCCGTTGTTTAGCATGCTTTCGGGGGTTGTTCCGCAAGGGATTGCCATTATTTTATTGACCATTATTGTGCGTTTGGTGCTTTCGCCAGTGCTCTATAAGTCTTATGTGTCTCAAGCCAAAATGCGGGTGTTGCGACCGGAGATAACGGCCTTGAATGAAAAGTATAAAAACGATGCCACAAAGCGTCAACAGGAAACCATGAAGCTCTACAGCAAAGCCGGAGCAAGCCCTATGGCAGGTTGTATACCCGCATTGATTCAAATGCCGATTTTCTTTGCCTTGTTCTATTTCTTTCCCATCGCATACGAAATGCGTGGTAAGTCCTTTTTGTGGGCAAAAGATTTGTCGTCCTATGACATGATTGCAGAGCTTCCATTCACTATTCCATTCTATGGCGATCACGTTAGTTTGTTTCCACTATTGGCGTCTGTTGCGATCTTCATCTATACCCAGATGACGGCAGGTCAGCAAATGCAACCTTCACAGCCGGGCATGCCTAACATGAAGTATATCATGTATTTGATGCCTGTCATGATGTTGTTTTTCTTTAACAATTATGCCAGTGGGTTTAGTTTGTACTATTTTGTTTCCAACGTATTGATGATTGGGATCATGTTGGTGATTAAAAACGTCATCATTGATCAGGATAAAATCCATGCGCAGATTGAGGAAAACAAAAAGAAGCCTAAGAAGCAAAATCGCTTTCAGCGTAAAATGGCTGAATTGATGGAAGAAGCAGAGCGTCAAAAAAAGCTTAAATAAGCTGTTCAAGGGGCATAGCCACAACTAACTCACATATCCTACTTACCTTTGTGCTATGCAAAACAAACGCGTCATTGTTGGACTTTCTGGTGGTGTAGACTCCAGCGTTGCTGCTTATTTACTGCAGCAGCAAGGCTATGAGGTCATTGGTTTGTTTATGAAAAACTGGCACGATGACTCGGTAACCATTTCGGACGATTGCCCTTGGCTGGAAGACAGTAACGATGCCATGTTGGTGGCTGAAAAACTCGGTATTCCCTTTCAAACCGTTGATTTAAGCGAGCAGTATAAGGAGCGCATAGTGGACTATATGTTTGCCGAATATCAGCGAGGCCGAACACCCAACCCCGATGTGCTTTGCAACCGTGAAATCAAATTTGATGTATTCCTTGAAATAGCCCTTTCATTAGGCGCAGATTATGTCGCCACGGGACATTATTGTCAAAAGGATAGCCTTGTCGTGGACACTGCGCCTGCGGTGGACCCTGAGCCTGCGGTGGGCACTGAGCCTGTCGAAGTGACCCACCGCCTCCTTGCCGGCGCAGATAAGAACAAAGACCAATCGTATTTTTTATGTCAACTCAACCAAGCGCAACTTGCCAAAACGCTGTTTCCCATTGGCGGACTGCAAAAAAGCGAGGTGCGTAACATTGCTGCCGAGCAGGGATTGGTCACGGCTGAAAAGCGCGATTCTCAAGGGTTATGCTTTGTGGGCAAGGTTAGCCTACCCGATTTTTTACAGCAAAAATTAGCAACCAAAAAAGGCGATATCGTTCAAGTTGCAAACACCCACCCCATGTATGCCAAAACCCCAGAAAATACCCCAGCGTCCTTGGCGGAGAAGTTTGTGTATTCCCCCGAAGACGGCAACGTTGTAGGTACGCACAACGGCGCACATTTTTTTACGGTGGGTCAACGTAAGGGCTTGGCGGTTGGCGGCACCAAAGAACCCCTGTTTGTGCTGGCAACAGACGTGCAGAAAAATATTATTTATGTGGGAGAAGGCAAAGACCATCCAGGCTTGTATCGCCGTGCTTTGTGGATAGACCAAGCAGATGTACACTGGATACGCCCCGACTTGCAAACCGACCAACCCATGATGGTACAGGCGCGCATACGCTATCGACAGCCTTTGGCAAAGGCTCGCTTACATCAAGAAGAAAACGGAATGTATTTGGTTTTTGACACACCTCAATCGGCGATTGCCGCCGGGCAGTTTGCCGCTTGGTACCTAGACAACGAGCTGATAGGCTCTGGGGTGATTGGGTAATCCTACACCTCCACAGCATCAAAAGCCATCACCACTTGGTTTTTAACCAAATCGTCAAAGCTTTCCGCTTGGCGTATCAGGTGTGCTTCGCCGTTGTGCCACAACACTTCTGCTGGACGGTAGCGTGAGTTGTAGTTGCTCGCCATGGTAAAGCAATAAGCGCCGGCATTGTGAAAGCACAGTACATCGCCCTCACCTATTTCGGCAATTTTACGGTTGTTCGCAAAAGTATCCGTCTCACAAATATAGCCCACAACGGAGTAAAAGCGCTCTCTACCCTCTGGGTTGGAGATGTTTTCTATGCGGTGCTGTGCGCCGTAAAGCATGGGGCGTATCAAGTGGTTAAACCCACTGTTCACCTGTGCAAATACCGTTGAGGTGGTCTGCTTAACCGAATTCACAGACGTGAGGAAATACCCCGCTTGGGATACCAAAAACTTGCCCGGCTCAAAGGCCAATACCAGTTCTTTGCCGTAGTCTGCGCAAAAGGCATTAAAGCGAACGCTTAGTTTTTCGCCCAATTCCTCTATGTTGGTCTCGTTGTCGCCTGGCTTGTAGGGTACTTTAAACCCACTGCCAAAGTCCAAAAATTCCAAGTCCGTAAATTGGCGTGCCGTGTCAAAAAGGATTTCGGCAGCATGCAGGAATACGTCGATATCTAAAATATCACTACCAGTATGCATATGCACCCCGTTGATGTTCATGCCCGTGTTTTCTACAATACGCAACACGTGCGGCATCTGGTGAATGCTGATGCCAAACTTAGAGTCGATATGACCTACCGAAATATTGGCATTTCCACCCGCCATAATATGCGGGTTGATGCGGATACAAACCGGCACCGTTGGATGCGCCGTGCCAAACTGCTCCAACACAGCAAGGTTGTCTATGTTGATTTGTACGCCAAGCGTCGCTACTTCTTCAATTTCTGCAAGCGAAACACCATTGGGAGTATAGATGATTTTTTTTGGTGGCACTCCGGCTTCAAGACCAAGCTGCACTTCCTGTATGGATACGGTGTCCAGTCCTGCGCCCAAGTGATGCATCCATTTGAGTACGCTGAGGTTCGAAAGCGCTTTCACGGCATAGTTGATACGCAGTTGAGGTACTGCGCTAAACGCGTTGGTCAGTCTGTTGTATTGCGCTTCCATGGCATGGGCGTCATATACGTATGTGGGACTGCCATGTGTTTCGCTTATTTGTACTAAATCTCGGTGCTGCATCACATAAGTTTTGCGCAAATGTAAGTTTTTAGGACGTGCTGTAAGAGGTAAAGCATAAAATATATTAAAAATAAAACAAGATGTTATAAATACAACAAACAAGTTTGGTATTAAGGAGTGGATAAGCTCGATTGATTGCCTATTTTTGCAGCGAATAACTTACACTCATGAACGTACACGAATACCAAGGAAAAGAGATTTTAGCAAAGTTTGGCGTAGGCATACAGCGCGGAATTGTAGCCACAACGCCAGAGGAGGCAACGGCCGCAGCAAAGCAATTAACCGAAGAAACGGGAACCGGTTGGCATGTGATTAAAGCACAGGTACATGCTGGGGGTCGCGGAAAAGGCGGTGGTGTAAAGCTCGCCAAGTCTTTGGAAGAAGTTGCGCGTATCTCGGAAGAAATTATAGGCATGCAGTTGGTTACTCCGCAAACCACAGCCGAGGGAAAGAAAGTGCATCAAGTACTCATTGCTGAAGATGTCTATTACCTAGGTGATTCGGAACCCGAAGAAATTTATATCTCGGTATTGCTAAACCGCACCACAGGTCGTAACATGATTATGTACTCTACGGAAGGTGGTATGGATATCGAAAAAGTGGCTGAAGAAACCCCTGAACTTATTTTCACAGAAGAAATTGATCCAACGGTCGGCTTGCTGCCTTTTCAGGCGCGTAAGGTTGCCTTTAATCTAGGACTTTCGGGCTTGGCATTTAAAGGGATGGTGAAGTTTGTATCGGCTTTGTACAAGGCTTATGTGGGCGCAGATGCCGCCTTGTTTGAAATCAATCCGGTATTAAAAACTTCAGACGATAAGATTATTGCTGTTGATGCCAAGGTAACCCTAGACGACAATGCCTTGTTCCGTCATCCTGATTTTGCCGCCATGCGCGATATCCGCGAAGAAAACCCAACCGATGTGGCAGCACGCGAGGTGGGACTTAACTACGTTCAGCTAGACGGCAACGTAGGTTGTATGGTAAATGGTGCTGGATTGGCCATGGCAACCATGGATTTGATTAAACAAGCAGGTGGTGATCCGGCCAACTTCCTAGATGTTGGTGGTACTGCCGATGCTGCTCGTGTAGAAGCTGCTTTTCGCATCATACTTCAAGACCCTAAGGTGAAGGCTATATTGGTCAATATCTTTGGCGGTATAGTCCGTTGCGATCGTGTGGCACAAGGCATCGTTGATGCCTACAGAAACATGGGTGATGCGATTCAAGTACCCATCATCGTGCGTTTGCAAGGCACCAATGCCGACATTGCAAAACAACTCATTGACGACTCAGGCCTGGAAGTGCAGAGTGCCATTTTATTCCAAGAAGCTGCCGATAAGGTACAAGAAGTACTCTGATAATTGACAAAATGTCAGTAATCATACAACAATTAACGACATAATGTCAGTATAATTTGCTTGGTATACAAATTGCCATGCGTTAGGTGTATAACATTTAAAAACCTAACATCATGAATTTAATACGAAGAACATCAAACCCTTTATTTCCATCTTTATTAGATGAGTTTTTTGGTAGTGACACGCCATTTTCAGCTTTGTCAAACCGTTCCCATGTTCCATCCGTGAACATTTCAGAAACGGACACAAATTTTGAATTGGCATTGGCTGCTCCTGGCAAAACCCGCAAGGACTTTAATGTGGAGCTAGACGATCATGTACTAACTGTTTCAAGTGAGTCTAAACACGAGGATGAATCCAAAACGGACCAATACACCAGACGTGAGTTTCGCTACGACAATTTCCAACGCAGTTTTAGATTGCCAGAAACCGTAGACACCGCAGGGATTAAGGCGAAGTACGATAACGGTATTTTGACCATTAACCTGCCCAAACACGAGGAAGCCATTCCAGAACCCAAAAAGCAAATTGAAATAAAATAAGCTGGCTTGCAGCTACGCCAATGTTTTAAGTTGGTTTTGGATGCGTTCAATCTCATCCCTAAAATGTGCCGCCTGGATAAAATCCATATCCATGGCGGCTTTTTCCATATTTTTTCGGTTCTCACGCATCCGAGCTTGCAGCTGTTCTTTGGTTAAATACGCATTGGGTTCAGCAGCTTCTCTTTTGATATAATCATCTGCAACCGTACTGCGATCAAAGGTTTCTTCCAACGCCTTGTTTAGTGCTTGTGGGGTGATGTTGTGACGATCGTTGTATGCCATTTGCTTTTCGCGGCGATACTGCGTTTCATCAATGGTCTTTTTCATGCTCATGGTAACGTTATCTGCATACATGATGGCCTTGCCATTTAGATTTCTGGCAGCACGACCAACCGTTTGGGTAAGCGAACGCGCCGAGCGCAGAAAGCCTTCTTTATCAGCATCCAAAATAGCAACCAACGATACTTCGGGCAGGTCTAGCCCTTCACGCAACAGGTTAACGCCAATCAGTACATCGAAAAGCCCTTTGCGCAAATCATGCATGATTTCTACCCGTTCTAGGGTATCAATATCGCTGTGGATATAGCGACAACGAATGGATATACGCGATAAATACTTGGTCAGTTCTTCCGCCATGCGCTTGGTCAGTGTGGTGACCAACACCCGTTCGTCTTTCTCTGCCCGTTGTTGAATCTCTTCGACCAAATCATCAATTTGATTCAAGCTTGGACGCACTTCAATGATGGGATCAAGAAGTCCCGTTGGACGGATGATTTGCTCCACAAATACACCCGCTGTTTGCTCCAGTTCATAATCGGAGGGGGTAGCACTTACATAAATCACTTGTTGTTGCAGTTGCTCAAACTCTTCGTACTTAAGCGGTCTGTTATCCATGGCTGCCGGCAGTCTAAAGCCAAATTCAACCAAGTTCTCTTTTCTGCTTCTATCCCCACCATACATGGCGTGTACTTGGGATAGGGTCACGTGACTCTCATCCACAATCATTAAATAATCCTCGGGGAAATAGTCCAACAAACAAAATGGACGTGTTCCGGGTGCTCTACCATCAATGTAGCGCGAGTAATTTTCAATACCAGAACAGTAGCCCAGCTCGCGAATCATCTCCAAATCAAAGTTGGTGCGCTCTTCCAGTCGTTTCGCTTCAAGGTGTTTGCCGATGTCTTTAAAGTAGTCCACTTGCGTCGTCAAATCATCTTGAATTTGATGAATGGCGTTTTGCAACACTTCTGGAGATGTAGCAAACATATTGGCGGGATAAATGGTCAGTTTGTCAAAGTTCTCTTTTATGTTCCCCGTCAGCGGGTCAAATACTTCAATGGCTTCAATTTCATCTCCAAAAAAGTGAATCTTAAAGGCATGGTCAGCATAGCTTGGAAAAACGTCAACAATATCTCCATTTACACGAAAGTTACCGTGCAAAAAATCGGCAGTAGTACGTGCGTATAGACTTTGCACCAACTGGTGTAAAAATTTGGTTCTGGGAATGACTTGGTCCACTTCAATGTGAATCACATTCTTTTTGAATTCTACGGGATTTCCGATGCCGTATAGACAAGAAACAGACGCAACCACAATAACATCTCTACGCCCAGACAGCAGGGCAGAGGTGGTGCTTAAACGCAGCTTTTCAATTTCATCGTTAATAGACAAGTCTTTTTCGATGTAAGTTCCTGTTGTTGGAATATAGGCTTCGGGTTGGTAGTAGTCGTAATAGGACACAAAATATTCAACCGCATTGTTGGGAAAGAATTGCTTGAATTCAGAGTAGAGTTGTGCTGCTAGGGTTTTGTTGTGTGCCAATACAAGCGTAGGACGACGGGTTTCTGCGATCACATTGGCAACCGTAAAGGTCTTTCCAGATCCCGTAACGCCCAACAGGGTTTGGAATTTGTCTTGTGAGGCTAGGCCTTGCGCCAATTGACGGATGGCATCGGGTTGATCCCCAGTGGGTTTAAAGTCAGAAACAAGTTGAAACTCCATAGCATGCCAAAAATAGCAAAAACTTAGAGGTCACGGCGTTTTAATAAGCGATATGTCAATGCGTAAAAAATAAAGCACCAAGCCGACACGATAAGCATGTCCAGAAGTTGCACTTCTGTGTTCTTTGTCATTTGTTCGCCCACTTGATCTGCTAGGTTACGCACCGCAGAGAGACGTGAAAAAGGTTCGCGGACCAAATTGCTCATGGCATTAAGTGGAAAAAAGCGATAAACAGTTTCTGCATCTAGCCATTCTGGCGATTTCCACCGAAGCAAACCGTAACATATGCCTTCAAACATTTGCCAGATACCTAGGAACCCAAGTGCAAAAGCAGAGCGTTTAATCGCTGTACCTAAAAACAAACAGAATGCAAAAAAGGCAACGAGTTTTATGAAATAGGCGACTAGATACGCTAAGTCTTGTACAATAATCGAGAATTCGTTGTAGTTCGAATAAGTAAGTCCTAAAATGAGCGATACCACAAAAATGAACAAGGTAGAAATCCCCGCAAAAGCCAAAACCATGACCCATTTGGAGTGTAGAAATTCACGCTTGCTGAGTCCGTCTATCAGGTTTTGTTTAATGGTTTTGTTGCTGTATTCGTTTGCCGTCATGGAAACGATAACCACGGCTAGGAATATCTTAAACCACGCTCCGATATAGGCGTTAAAATGCCATATGTAAGGGAAGTTAAAGATGCCCTGCTCTGCTAGGTGAAATTTAATGGGACCGATATCAAATTTGATGGCGGCAATAAGTGCAATTGAGGTAAGCAATATAAAATAAGCGCCAATCAGGATACGGCTTGAACGGTTGGTACGTAGCTTTTCAAATTCAATTAAAAACAACCGTTTCATGCCTTATTTTGTTTGGTTAAGGTTAAGAACTGCTCTTCGAGGCTTTTGTGTTTTTTTGCCAAATGTGTCAATACAATTCCTTTGCTTGTTAGTGCCTTGCTTAAGGTTTCAATTTCTAGCGCTTCGTTGGGATAGGCCAATACCAATGCGCCTTGTTGTTCTACTGTGTTGATGCGTTTGTTTTCATCTAAGGCCTCCAGCAAGGCAGCCGCGTCAGTAGCATCAAGCTCAAAATAGCCATGGTCTGTGGTCAGTGCGGTTACAGGCCCAAAATAGATTTGTTTGCCTTTTTGCAAGACCAGTACATGTGAACATACTTTTTCAACCTCGTCCAAAAGATGGGAGGCCAGTAAAATGGTGGTGCCTTGGGCAGCAATTTTAAAAATGATATCCCTAA